>DATMXL010000155.1:0-4154 GCA_035561555.1 Bellilinea sp. | reverse complement strand
ATAAATTCCTGCTGAGCCTGGTATTCTTCCAGCCGGCGCTGGTAGCGTTCTTCCCGCTGCACCAGGTAGGCCGAGTAATTGCCGTGGTAGGTTTCCAGGGTTGGCGTCATCTCCAACACCGTATCCACGACCTGGTCGAGGAAATATCGGTCATGCGAGACAATCAAAACTGCCCCGGGCCAATCCTTGAGGTAATTTTCCAGCCATTCCACCGCGGAAATATCCAGATGGTTGGTGGGTTCATCCAACAGCAATAAATCCGGGTTGGAAAGCAGCAGTTTGGCCAGTAGGGCGCGCGTGCGTTGACCGCCTGAAAGGTGCTTCAAAGGTCGATTGATATCGCTGCGGCCAAATCCCAATCCGGTAAGCGTTTGCCGGATGCGCGTCTCGAAGGTGTAGCCGCCCAACCTTTCAAATTCTTCCTGCAGCCTTCCATACGCAGCCAGAGCCGTCTCAGATTCCGCGGGGATAGCCATGGCGCTTTCCAGGCGCGCCAACTCGCTTTGCCTTTCGATGAGATCAGCAAACACTGTCAGGCACTCCTGCCACAAGGTGCGATCGGTCAGCAGGCGTGCCTCCTGCGGCAGATAAGCCATGCGCAGCCCGCGCGCGTACTGCACATAGCCGGCTGATGGTTCCTCTTCCCCCAGCAGAATCCGCAGTAAAGTGGTTTTCCCAACCCCGTTCGGCCCAACCAACCCCATTCGGCCCCGGTGTGGAATGGACAGCGTGATATCGCTGAAAATATCCACAGGTCCAAATGATTTGGCGAGACCGTTAGCAGTGAGTAAGGACATAATTGATCAATTTTACAGTAGTGAGCAATGCAAATTGCCGGAGACGCTTTAATTTTCCCCCGGCGATGCAGAGTATACCATAAGCACCTACCCGGCCAGCATCTGACGGTCACGGCGCTCGCGGATGGTCATCCACAAGGCGGCTAGAGCTGCGACTCCGATCAAGCCGGCAGTCAGTTGGAAGACCAGCTTTAACCCGATGAGCGGGGTTAATCCCAGCGCAACCGGTGGCCCGACGGTCGCGCCAAGATCGCGCAGGGTATAGAGCAGACCCAGCGACCGCCCGTACCATTGACCCCCTACCCGGTCGCCGACTATCGCGCTGGATAAGGCTGAGATCCCGCCAGCCATCACTGAGATCACCACCGCACCGGTCAATGCCAGGGGTGGCTGAGGGAGGCTCATCAGCGCCATCCCAACCAGTGCCAGCAGCAGCGCCGCCGCCATGATTCCCCAGCGGCGATGGATCGCATCGGATAGCGCTCCCGTGACCGGCGCTCCCAGCGTACTGAGCAGTACGCGCACCGCCATCCAGACTCCGCTAAGGGTAGCTAACGGCAGCAGCATCCCGCCAATTCGCACTCCGCCGTCGGCAAATTGCGCCAGCCACAGGATGTTGGTGGCATTGATCACCCCAAAAAAGGCAAATCCCATGGCAAACAACGGAAGCGAAGTTGCCAGCAGGTACAACCATGGGAAAGGCAGCCTGGGAGCGGTCTCCGGTGCCGCAACGATAGGCGTCACCCGCACCGACCGTGTTTCAGGTAAGAAGAAGAACCACAGAAAAAACCCGACTACTGAAAGTCCAGCTGCCAGGAATAATCCCCCGCGGTAACCCAGCCAATCCGCAAATATCCCGCTGACCAGGGCTGAACCTGCGACAGCAAAGTAAAACCACATTTGCAGCCGTCCAGTGACCCGCCCACGGTTCGTGTCGTCCGAGATATCCAGTGCAATGGTATTGGCGCCTATCCACATGGCTGACCATGACGCGCCCCAGATAACGCGGCCGATTAAGATCAGCGTCGGCCCCTGGCTGAGCGCATACATCAGGGTGGAGGCACCACCGACCAGCATACCCACCAGCATCATACGGCGCCGCGGCTGTCGGTCGTATAACACCCCGAATATCCCGTTGGTCAACAGACGGATCAGCCGGTTAAGACCAAGAATGACTCCCACCACTGCCAGGCTCAGGCCGGCTTGGGCAGCAATTTCTGGATTGGGTAGGACAGTATAGAGTGTGGTGTCGCCTATCAATGAAAGCGCTAGGCCAATGCCAATCGGCGCCATAATCCGGTTACTACCCGGGCGGGCTGCAGGGTTCAATAGTTTTAGCTCTGGGATGCAGGGGATTTGGGTTAATTATAGCCGGGTGTTCTGTATTCAGTTCACATCGATCCGCGAATTGTCTCGTGTTATCTACCAATCAATCAGTGCACACAATTCTCCATTGTTTTGGCATGTGGTATCGCGTAAAATACACATCTGACACATCCGCTCACCACCTGAAAGGACCGCCTTCATGCCTGAAACCACTCCTCCCCGCTGGGATCTTTCCAATGTTTTCCCTGGATTGGACTCGCCGGAATTTCTGCAAGCCACAAATCAACGCGATTCCATGCTGACCGAAATGGAAGCGCTGATAACCTCAATGGAAACTCTGGATGCCAACAGCGACCCCCAACGGGTTGCCAGCCAAATCAATCACATGCTGACTGAAATTCAAAAGCTGCTGCTGCTTGAAAACACCCTGGGCGCCTATCTCCACTCGTTTGTCTCCACCGATTCCTTTAATAAAGATGCCATGCGCAAGATGTCCGAGTATGAAAAGGTGTCGGTTCGCTCGGATAAAATTGAGACCCGCTTGCGCGCTTGGATTGGCAAAATTGCGCCTTTGCTGCCGCAAGTCACTGCGCTGCCTGGTACTGCTCAGGAACACGCCTTCTGGCTGAAGGAAGTTGCCGAGCAAAGCCGCTTTCTGATGAGCCAGCCGGAGGAAGCTCTGGCAGCTGAACTCAATCTGAGCGGTGCAAACGCCTGGCAGAAGCTGCAGGGCACGGTCACATCGCAGTTGACCGTTGAATTTGGGTTGGACTGCAAGGTGCAGACCCTCCCGATGCCGGCGTTGATCAACTTGCGCTCGCACCCCGATGAGGACGTCCGCCGCCGCGCCTATGAAGCCGAGAGCGCAGCCTGGGATTCCGTGAAAGAGCCGCTGGCAGCTGCTTTGAACGGCGTCAAAGGTATGGCTGTGACGCTCAATCAGCACCGCGGACGCACCGATGCACTGCATTCCGCATTGGATATTAACCGCATCGACCGCCAGACCTTGGATGCCATGCTGACCGCCATGAAGGAATCGCTGCCCATGTTTGGTCGCTACTTCCAGTCCAAAGCTAAAAAACTGGGTAAGGATAAACTGCCGTGGTGGGATTTGTTTGCCCCGGGTGGGAAGACCACCCGTACGTACACGTATGAGGAGGCGCGTGCTTTTGTGATTGATAACTTCGGTAAATTCTCGCCCGATTTGTCCAACTTTGCCCGGAGAGCCTTTGATGGCGGCTGGATCGATGCTGAGCAGCGCAGCGGCAAACGCGGCGGCGCATTTTGTATGTCGGTGCCAGGCGTCAAAGAGTCACGTGTTTTGATGAGCTTCGACGGCTCACTGGATGTGGTCAGCACGCTGGCACATGAGTTAGGTCATGCGTTTCACAACGATTGCATGTTCACAGCCGGACGCACCGAGCTGCAGCGCACAACACCTATGGCGTTGGCTGAAACAGCCTCCATCATGTGCGAGACGATCGTGGTCGAGGAGGTACTGGCCCAGGCCAAAGATCCCGACGAAGTGTGGGCGATTCTGGAGTCGGCATTAACCGGTGATTCACAGGTTATTGTCGACATTTACTCGCGTTTCCTGTTTGAAAGCGAAATCTTCAAACGCCGCGAGCAGGCGGAACTCTCTGCAGACGAATTTTGCGAGATTATGGAATGGGCGCAGAAAGAAGCCTACGGCGACGGTTTGGATCAGCGCTACCTGCAAAAGTGGATGTGGACCTGGAAACCGCATTATTACAGCAGCGGTCTGTCATTCTACAACTTCCCCTATGCGTTTGGCCTCTTGTTTGGCACAGGACTATATGCCATCTTCCAGCAGCGCGGCGCGGAATTTGTACCCGAATATAAGGCTCTGTTGGCATCCACCGGTATGGGCGACGCTGCCACTCTGGCGGCGCGTTTTGGCATCGATATTCGCCAACCGGATTTCTGGCGCAGCAGTTTGGGAATCATCGGCAAACGGGTAGAGCGGTTTGTTGCTCTTTAACCGCATCACAAATTCACTAAATAGTAGGA
>DATMXL010000154.1:0-8084 GCA_035561555.1 Bellilinea sp. | reverse complement strand
GGGCCGGCATATTTGAAAAAGATAGTTCTTACTTTTGTATCTGTAGATAGGATGTCATACCGCGGTCTCGATCGGCATTGTACTTGATATCCAGATAAGACGTACCATTGATTTTGACTGAATACCCAATGATGGAAGTTTCCATCTTTGTGCGCAACGTTTGATCATCTTTTGCAGTGGCGTCAGATGTACCATTAATCGTGACTGCACTGGATGGCATGTACAGGGTTCCAGCGATAAAGTTCTCAGAATTACCATTTATCTTAACAACAGCTTCCACACCTGGCGGTATGTACAGAAGGATATCTTCGAAAGCACCGCTGGGTGGAGCATCTGGATAATCATAACCATTTGGGGCTGCTAGATTCGTCTGCGCGCCGCCGTTAATTGTCAACGAGGTCCCTGTGTAGAATATTGTGACCCCATCTCCATTACCTCCAGGCTGCGGCTCACCAAATATGTAGCCGTCGGAATTCATTGAGACCGTACCGGAAATACAATAGAGTCCAGCCTTCAATTTAACAGGAACATTGAAATCCCAATCTCCATATCTGCCTGGATTGATCACTTTTTCGGTCTCTGTTCCTGATAAGTGCAACAATTGTAAATCATCGTATGAATCCGTCAATTGATCACATGCGTCTTTTACTGCCGGTTCCAATTCGATATAAGTTAACGGGTGATAATCCATCTGCGGCGATGGGATGGGATTCGTGATGCCCGTTACGTATGAGTCATGGAAATAATCAACGCTACCATTCGTGATATCAATTTCTGCATTCCCATTCCGTTCGATACACGAGTTAGACCATAAACCGCCGTTAAGTAAAAATGTCTCATTTGTGCCTGAAATCCAGATCCCGTCGGCATTAGCGTGGCAATCTTTACTTAATGAGACGATAGCAGACCCGTCTCCAGCGTTAATGCCAGGCTTAACACGGGTGATGGATGTAATCGTGTTGCGCATCGGGTTCCCCGTAAAGAGATGCACGAAGGAGGTCGTAGTATTCCGTGTCAACATGACAAACACGTCTATAAACTTACCCTCTTCATTACAGGTAATATTCACACCGTTGTCATTATTGTTTGTTCCGAGATCGCTATTCTGAGCGATCGTGAAATCATTTGTGGCGGCTTTGTCGATAGCAACTGAATATCCTGCCGTGATCCCGCTTCCCATATCATTACACTTAAAATTTGCTGAGGTAAGGTTAGCTGACTGAACTGCATTTGCAACCGCGCCTGCGCCCGCCAAGCTAGCAGCATCCCCAGCACTTTGCATATAGCGTCGGTCAGCGTAGATCATACCGCCATCTACAGCCAAAGCCGTAAAACCTAGCAAGCCAATTAGAACAAGCGCTAATAGGACAAGAATTTGACCGCGTTCATGTGAATTAATCTTTTTCATTGATCACCTCCTTGACGGGTTCTTTGTGGTTACGGACCACAGGCCGGTCGGACAATTCGATCCCGGATTTCCACGCGCATGGGAACCGTTGGTCCAGTAAAAGCACTTAATAAAGGCATAGATATGGAAAAATTGTGGGTCACAACAACCTGGAGTTCGTTGCCGTCACATCCACGAGTAGGCAAAGCCAGACTTTTATCAGCATTCCAGGCAGCTTCGCAACTCAACGGATCAAAAGATAAACCATCAACAATCACAGCCACCCCGTAAGTGTTATCCGGTAGATTCTCTGCGACACGATTGATGATTTGCGCACAATAATTGGGGAAGGCCGCACCGTAACCCGCACCTTCTTGGGCAGCATCCCTCATTGTCAGATACTCGTACATCATCCGGCCCAGATCTACTACTCCGGCTAATAGTATTAGGATAAAAACCAGAACTAATGCAAGTTCAACCAGGCTCTGACCCTTTTCTGTTTTGGCATTCAAGATTTTAGGATTCATGTTAGCCCCAAAATTACTTCACTTGGCATTCTGTGCCGCTTCCATCTTCCATGAACAAATTCACACCAATAAATTTCGGGTTAGTGTTGTTGAACACAAAATTTATCGTTGAAGTCCCAGTTCCGATCACCCAACCTGGATCAGGAATCAACACTAGAGCAGGTGATTCATCGCCAAGTTCAGGCGGAATCGTAAGGCTCATTCCTCCATTTACATAAACAACCTCAATCAGATATTTATTGGAACCCCAGATAACTTCCAACTTGGTAAGCGTGTAATTTGCACCGCTGTTATTGGTGAAAGTGGCTGTTGATGTATTACTGTTGTTGGGAGCCGTCCATGTGATGGTGCCATCGCAAGCACCAGCCGGCACAGGTGTGACCGTCGGGGATGATGGGGTATTTGTTGCTTCAGGCGATCCCGGATCCGTTGTAGCCGTTGGAGCAACGGTTGAGGAGGATGGAGGAGCCAAGGTCCAAAGTAAGTGCACCTCACGGATAACTGTTCGGCTTGCGGCTGACTCAAGCGTCATGGCGGGGACAATACCCGTAACGGAATTATAGGGTGATGAAGCTGTAACAATTACACGATCACCTAGCTTGATATTGCTGCCATTTGGTTCGCAGGATTTGGTGGGTGTCCCCGGGCCACTATCGTATGTGATAGTGACATCCAAGTTGCCTGCTAGAAACCCAATCCGCTGGGCATTGGATTCAATCCCAGCACCGCAGGTGGGGATATTTTCCATGGCAGATCCATAACGGGCACCTTCGCGAGCAGCACCATAGAGGGACGTGTAAATTACCAACAACCGCCCAAATTCAAAAATTCCCAGAATAATCAACAAGAACACCGGGAAAGCCAACGCAAATTCGACCAATCCCTGGCCGCGCCTGCTTTTTCGGTCTTTTGATTTGTTCGAAATAGACATCTTAGTCCTCCTAGCGTCCAGTAAGCTTCCCCGGCGCCAACAAGTCCGGCTGCGAATACAACCGTTCCTGCTGAAATAAAGAATAACGCAACCTGATCCCTATTGCTATCCGTACTAGTACTTAATTCTACCGTTTTAGGGTGCTTAAATCTTTATAGTTTTCATAGACATTTTTAGGTTAGGCGTGTAAAACCACAACCCAACCGATTCGTCAATTTTCCAGCGGCAGTAGTCCCTTTTTCACCGCCAGGCGAATTAAATCCGCCTGCGAGTGCAGGTCCAGCTTGCGATTCAGGCTGGCGCGGTGCGCCTCCACCGTTCGCGGGCTGATCGACAGACGGGTCGCGATCTCAGCCGAGTTGCGGCCTTCAGCGACCAGCTGCAAAATTTCCCGCTCACGGGTGGTCAGGGTTTCATAAGGATCCAGCGAGCCAGTTTTGACCCGCTCGATGTACGCCGATATGGCGCGCTCCGAAAAAGGAGAACTCAAGTAACGCTGACCGGCAGCCACGACATGAATTGCCTGAATCAGTTCGGTGGCGGTGGCATCCTTAAGTACGTACCCGGAGGCTCCTTTTTTTAAAGCCTCAATCACGTAAGCCTCGTTGGCGTGCATGGAAAGTATCAATACCTGCGAGATGCGCCAAACCTGGCGGGTGATCTCCAGACCATTCAGTCCGGGCATCATCAAATCCAGCACGCTGACCATGGGCTTTAATTCGCGGATCATCTCCAGCGCCTCGCGTCCCTCGCTGGCTTCGCCAACCACCTGAAAATCGGGCTGCGAATCGATCAGTGACCGCAATCCCTGCCGTACTACATGATGATCATCCGCCAGTAATACCGTGATCATTTTCACTCCCTTCGTCTGGCTGCGGCTGCACGAGTCCGGGCAGTTCAACCAGTATCGATGTCCCCCAACCGGGCACAGAATCTATTGTAATCGATCCACCCACCAGTGCAACCCGCTCTTGCATGCCGCGCAGTCCGCGCGTCAGCCGGCTGGTGTACGCTGATTCGGCTGAGAAACCGCCGCCGCGGTCTTCCACCTGGATGCTCAACAGGCCGTCCAGGTGCAGCACCTGCACTGAAGCTTCATTAACCCCGGAGTGGCGAGCCACATTGGTCAGCGCCTCCTGTATGATGCGGTAAGCCGTGGTTTCGATCTCTGGCGCGAAACGCACGTCCGCCAGGCCATTTTGGGAAAAATTCACCTTAACGCCAGTAAGCGAGGTGAAGCGGTCGATGTGCCAGAAAAGCGCCGGCAATAAACCAAGATCGTCGAGCATGGTGGGGCGCAGGTCCAGTGACAGGTTGCGCACCCTTTGAATGAGCTCATCGGCCAGGGCGCTGGCCTTGGCCAGAGATTGCTGCGGCGCAGCCGTGCCAGGCTCGCGGTTGGAATCCAGCTGCAATTTAAGGCCGGTCAGCAGCTGACCAATTTCATCGTGCAATTCCAGCGCGATGCGGCGGCGCTCGCTCTCCTGAATTTCCACCAGCCGGTGCGAAAGGCCCTGCAGATTTTCCAGCATGCCGTTGATCTGCACACCCACCCGGGATAGCTCGTCAGGCCGGTCCACCGTCACTCGTGCGGAAAGGTCCCCGCCCGCGCCAATTTCAGTCACCTCCGTGCCCAGTTTGCGGACACGGGCCAAAACCAGCCGGTCGAGCGCCAGGAAGGTCATGACGCTGAACAACAGTGCTCCCATGACCATGGCGGTGTACAAATACTGCAGCACCAATTGGCTATTGCGGTACAACGAGCGTCCCTGCTCCACCTGCAGGATAAAAGCCGGATTGCCATAAAAATCATTTAGCAGGGCATAACCCGTCATTTGTGTATCGCTGGATGCAATGGCGGTGATTGGGTCTTCAGCAGAGAACGCTTGAATAGCCTGAATAATTTCAGCGGAAGGATCAGGCTGATCATAGGGCTGCAAGGCCAGGGGAAAGCGCACCACACCGGAAACGCGGTTTAAAGCATCGGCATCCAGCAGGCGTCCAATCAAAAGCGTGCCGGCAGCCGGACCCTCACCGCTGGTTTTGAGCAATGGAGCGGAAACCACCAACAGCGGTCCCAGGTCGCTGCTTAGCAGACCGGAGCGCGGTTCGCGGTCGTCAGCGCTGCGCAAAAGTTCATCACCGGACTGTATATGCTCCAGCACTCCAGCCGGCATGTCGGATTGCGAGTTTTCTTCACCAGCCAGATGGACATAGACGATATTTCCCTGCGGTGATACGAAAGCCAACAGGTCGATATTCAAACCGATCAGCATCGAGTCGCTCAAGTTGCGGCGAATATAATC
Source organism: Bellilinea sp. (assembly GCA_035561555.1). Lineage (GTDB taxonomy): Bacteria > Chloroflexota > Anaerolineae > Anaerolineales > Anaerolineaceae > Bellilinea. The sequence goes on along the minus strand of DATMXL010000154.1, from coordinate 2,933 downwards.
CGGGTCGCCCGTGCGGACGAAATCATAGCTTTCGTCTCGGACAGCCCAGTTGTTGATGGACTCGGTCAGCGAGATGCGCTCATTTTCCAGCACGCCCAAAACGCGCTGGACATTTAATCGAGCCGAGCGGTCTTCTTCATCGCGAAAGTGAGGCACCAGAATGCTTTGCAGGCTGACGGATAGAATCAGCACCAGCCCGACGAATGTCAGGAGAATAACGCCCAGGATGGTCCAACGCAGGTTCACAGGGGTATCAGATCGCATTTTTGTATACAGCGCAAATTTGGTTTTTGTGTGACCCTATTGATTATTCGCCCTACATTTAATAACAGGTTTTGCGAGGAGAAGCTATCGCCCCCTCAGGTTGATTATACAAAGATTCCGGTTTTGTGCCGGTGCTTATGTCGAGAGAGGCGACTACCGGACCTGGCAGAAGGTCTCACAAGGGGACACACATTTCGCGTGTCCGCCGCTAAGTGGTTGCCACAGCTTGCTTTTTGAGCGCCATTCGCCTGGTGCCCCATTCATTCAATACCAGCGCTGCCACCACCACGGCTCCGCCGACCAACAAATGCGGCAGGCTGGTCTTTTCACCGAAGAAAATTAAAGACACTGCCACCGCCAGCGGGATTTTGAGATCATTGAAGACTGCCAGCGTCCCGGCATTGACCTTGCGCGCGCCCACATTCCACAAGAAAAAGCCGAGCCCCGAAGCCACCGCGCCCAGGTAGAGCAAGGTGAGCACCTGCTGACCGGTCAGCGCCAGGGTCTGCCACGGCGTGCTGATGACCGCCGGAATCCCGGCTGCCAACGCCCCACCCAGGTATAACAGCCCAAAAATGCGCGAATCGCTCAATTCAGGATGACTTTTGAGGGACCATTTGTAATCCACCTGACCAAAAGCGAAGGCCAGGTTGCTCACCTGCACCACCAGAAAACCAGTCAAAAGCTGAGGGTTGAATAAGTTGCCCTGCTTGACCAACGCCGTCCCGGCAATTGCCAGCACCGTGGCAACCAGGCTGACCGCGTGGAAACGTTTCTGGTAGGCATCATTAATCAAGGTAACGTACAGCGGCGTGAAGATGGTGAATAAGGCCACCTCATAAGCTTGCAGGTATTGAAACGCGTAGGTGTAGGCCACATACATCAAACCAAACTGCACGGCGCCGATCACCAATAAACGCCAGCGCAGCGGCTTGGGAACGGATTTAATGCGCAAAAAAGGCAGGAAGACTGCCAGTGAAACGACCAGCCGGGCAGCAGCCACAAAATTGGCATCCAGGCCGGTCAATTGGCCTTTGATGAGCCCAAAGGAAAAGGCCCAAATCAGTGAAACGATCAACAGATAAATCATGGATTACCACCTGTAAAAAGGATCGGGAGCAAATAGATTATAGGAAGTTTGCCCGTGATATTCTACAATTTCAACCCCGCAGGTGCTGTTTGATTACGATTTTCAGGAAGGTTGTCTGACAAACAGCCGAAAAATTATTACCTTCCTCCTTATTCTCCTGCCTACCTGCTTAATTTTGATCGAACCACCAGACGCCTATGGTATAACCGAAATGCTTTCAAAATCCCCTTAAACTGAACAGAATTCGGCACCTTAGCGGTAGATGGCATCGCGAGAGCACATTTCACAAGCTGCAAGGAGTATCCTGGTGGACTGGTCATTTATTGCCATAATTATTCAGCTTATCTTTTTGGAGGGGATTCTCTCCATCGATAATGCTGCCATCCTGGGGGCGATGGTGTCCGTTTTACCAGAACATGAACCCATTCCGTGGCCGAAAAATCTGGCCAAATTGGGGCATATCCTGGATAAGCCGCTGGGACCCCAGCGAACAGCTGCACTGCGCGTTGGTTTGATCGGAGCATACGTTGGGCGCGGGCTGATGCTCCTGGCAGCCAGTTATATCATTCAGAACCCGTGGCTCATGTTGATCGGCGCCGCCTATCTGATCCGATTGGCGCTGGACGACCTGAGCGCTCCGGGTCAGGGTGGCGAGGAAGGCGATTCCGACCGCCAGCTCAAACAAGGCGGTTTCTGGCTGGTGGTGCTCAACGTCGAAATGATGGACCTGGCCTTCTCGCTGGACAATGTGGTGGCGGCGGTGTCGCTCTCTGACCACATCCTGGTGGTTATGCTGGGTGTGGCGATCGGCATTTTGGTGATGCGCTTCGCGGCTGGTCTTTTCAGTTACGTCGTACAGCGTGTGCCCATTCTGAAAACAGCCGCATACATTTTAGTGTTCAACATTGGCGTTGAGCTGCTGTTGGAAGACTTCCACATCCTGGAATTCTCGGACTGGGCGCGTTTCGGCATCTCCATTGCCACCATTGCGCTGACTCTGGCTTATGGCTACCTGCCGTTTATGAAAATCTTCCGTCCCCTGCTGATCTGGCTCAGCCAGGGACTGGGGTTGCTCAACGGCATTATCAACTGGGTGTTGGAGCCGCTGCGCGGCATCTGGTGGCTAGTTCGACAAATATTTAAAAGCGAGCCCACACCTACCGCATCGTAGAATCCTATGTTAATTGCGAGCAAAGTGAAGTGATCCGCGCCGATTGGCTTTTTTACTATTCTAAAAACTTGACATTTAATCCGTAGGGGTTCAGCGGCGCTGAACCCCTACCTGTCATTGTGTCCGCAGGACGATCAGTGATCGAACGGATTGCGTCGGATTTCGCCCACAGGGCGGTCTCCCGAAAGGCGCCGGGGCGGTGTGTGGATAATCCGATCTGCCATTATTCATGTTTAGGTAGGTTGGGTTGAGGGGCGATGACAAGTATCTCTAATTACATAAACATTTTCAGCCCCGAAACCCAACAAATCGTAGCGTTACGATCGCGTCGGTTTTCCCCCAAAATTTGCAACTGCGTAGACGCCAGGCACAGATAGAAGTTTTACAATTGAGCCAATAGTAGAATAT
>DATMXL010000153.1:0-16195 GCA_035561555.1 Bellilinea sp. | reverse complement strand
GTCTTAGTAACAGCTATATTGATCTCACCTTCTTCTGGCAAGGCGCAAGACATAGTGTCTATCACGACTTTAATAACACCTGAAGAATCACTAAATATGGATGCAGGCATGTATGCCAAAGACATGAACGTCAGTCTTGCTGAAGCCATTCAGAGGTTGACTCTTCAAAAAGAAGTCGGTGAACTGAACTCAAAATTAGAAGCGCTCGAGAAAGATACATTCGCAGGACTTTGGATTTCCCACTCACCTGATTTTCGCGTTGAAGCACGATTTACCCGAGAAGGAGATAGTACTATCCAGCGATATTTGGGTGATACCTCTTTGAGAGAAATCGTGACCGTTGGCGAGGCAAAATACTCTCTACGTGAGCTTGAAGAAGGAAGAGCCTTTGCGTCAAAGCAGGCCGAGGCGATTGGAATCAAAGCGAATTCGGGGATAAATGTCTTTGAAAATACAGCAGAGCTATATGTGTTAAACATTGACGAGTTTAATAAAGTGAGACAATCCTCCCAGGTGACTTTACCGCCGAATGTAAAACCTGTTGAAGTACCAGAATTAGCGAAAGAGGTTGCTTATATCTACGGAGGACTCGCAATCGATGGATGCACGAGCGGATTTTCAGTTAAATCCTTTGGAGGGACGGAAGGTATTACAACGGCAGGACACTGTTCCGATACACAAGTGTATAACGGTTTCACACTTCCTTATGTATCTGGAACTGCTGGCGGGACATATGATATTCAATGGAATACAGCTCCTGACTTCACCCCCACAAACGCAATATGGATCGGTTCAACCACTCGGGCAATTTTATCAGTGGCTTATAAATCCAGCCAAGCCGTCGGATCATATGTTTGTAAATATGGGAAGACATCAGGCTATTCATGTGGAGAGATATTTGACAATAATTGGGAGGGAGCCAATATTCGGGTTCATACGTCTGTCTCACCCGGTGATAGCGGTGGACCATTCTTTTATGTAAATACAGCCTATGGAACAACTATTGCTTCTCTAGGAAGCGATGCTATATATGGTCCAATCGATAACATCGTGTATATTTTGGGGGTGCTAGTTCTAACGAATTAATCAGTTTGGAGTCACTGGCGTATTGACTCAAGAAAGGATTAATAATCCACGCAATATTTAAGGACCTAATGCCGTAATCGTAAAGGAAATTTCTAAATCAAGTTACGATTACGGCAATTGGGCGCTGATTTTCCTTCTTGTGGTACTTTCTGGTTTCATCTCTATCTAAGTCACTGTGTCTGCACCATTACTGGTGGGTTTTGAGTCTAGTTCAAAAAAACCGCTATCTGTATGGGCCCGGAAATATCAAACACTGCCACGGGTGCTGGTTCAAAAGTCACCAACCAATTTTGGGACAGACACACGTAACTTTGACAATATGAACCACTGGCAATAAAGTGCTATCATATTACTGGAGAAGAAGATGGGAAAAGCAACCTTAGGTTCTAAGTTTATCTCTAGCGTTCAATATCATTATGTCATTATCTACAAAGTTTTTCGCCTAACCTCCGGTATTGTTGCTTCTTTAATTGTTTCATCCATCCTTATTGGATGTTTGGGTTACTTGAAACATGCGACCCCTTCTCCTGCTCTGCCAAGGCCATCGGTTGAACCAACAAGACTGCTAGCGCTTGTAACAGGAATAATTGCGGTCGATGATGGGTGTATTACTTTGACTGAGGACCATTTCGGGGATACTTATCTTCTGGCTTTTATTCCAGAATATTCTATCGAAATTGAAGTGGATCAACTCAGAATTTCTGAGCCGCTAAAAGCAGACAAGATCATCAAACTTGATCATAGTGTTGTGCTCGGGGGAGGGATACTTGGTTCCGATAAAAAGAGGATCAATAAAGAGATTTTAAAGAATGTACCTGAACATTGTGACGGGAATATTTGGTTGGGTTATTTGACCGAATCTATAAATGATAACAAGTGATGTTGAGCTCTCCTAATTCATTACTCCTAATCCAAGAAGCATTGTAATAATCATCGTGATGTTAATAGATTTGTTTAGCTCAAACGGAAAGGGGAGGATTATGAAATCGTGTTTAATAATTTCTGTCGTTTTAATATTGGGGGTAATGCTCCTTACCTCGTGTAACATCGTGGAACAGCCCCCAGTTGAGGCAGCATCCGCAAATAAATCCGTTTTGATCGTTGAAACCCCCACCCAGTCAAACATAACTCCGCTCAATGTTGGAGAGTCAGGCTCGACAGCAGTTGCGCCACAAACCGATTACCCAGTTTCAATCGATTCCACTGAATACGCCAACGTACTCAGCAACCTGCTGGTTAAGGCTGGTGATGCTGCCAATTCTTACAAACCAGGCTGGCTGGTCCAGACGTCTTCCAAAGAGAGCGAATTAACAGGCGATAACGGCACACTGCCGAATGGAACGGTCATCCCGGAAGCATACAATATGGAAACGTGGGTGAATATTGATAATACGGCAACCGTCATTCAATCCGTGTCAATCATGACCGGGTTGGATGGACAGATCATACAGGTTGGCATCCAGGATCACGGAAAGGGTTGGAATACCGCCACCATGACCCAAAAGGATGTAATCCCTCCATCCTTTATAACACGTTGGGAGAATCCGCTGAGAGAAATTCTCGCTCAACTTGAAACAGAAGCGGTGACCATGAGTCGAGACTTCCTAAATGGCTCGGAGGTTATATACTGCAGTGTGTTTACATTTTTCCCCCAACCACTGCAAGTTAACGGCGTCGACGAGGAAATTGTCAGCTCCGAGGTTGTTCATTGGATCGATAGCGCCACTGGCCTAGTTCTTCAGATTGACATATTTTCAACCACTGTGAGCGGGGAGAGATTTAAAGCTCAATCCACAACTTATTCGCCGATTGAGCCGGTAGCGGCCCCTGATCCTGCTGTTTTGGAATACCTGGAGGAAACAAAATGAGAACCATCAGCCTGCTGCTCGTCTGTTTGTTGATTTCTCTTTTGCCGGATGGGCTTGTACTTGCGGATAAGAATGAATACGATTATGATAACATTGCATTACAAGGCTCAACCAGCCAATAGAGCACTGTTGGCGGAGTTTCTGTAACTGGCACAAAGAACATCTATCTTAGCGGACCTGTTTTCAATGCCTATGTTTTTAGTAGCGCAGCGACTTCTATTGGTACGATTGGATATACTTGGTGGACAGTTCGAGAGTATTGCCCTTACTATCAGTCGTATCCGGTTTGGAGGCAATGGAGCGGCCACGTAAACTATGGCGACTACAGCTATTATCAATTAAGCAGCGAGTATTTTTATTATTGTTATGATGATGTAGAGCAATACGAAAATCTTGGAAATCACGATTTTAAGCAAGGGACAGACGTCTGGCAACCTCTAATCAACCGAATTGAGACACATTAGTGAACAAAAAAGGTTGGCTCTTATGGCTTGATAAAGTAAGAAAACCATTCAATACCACCCCCCTGAGGGTGGTATTGAATTAATTACACTTTGCCACCGGTGCCTTAACATCCAGATCAAAGTTCTTTTTATTTGTTGTTTTCCCCCAGCTTGCGCACGTCCCCGTCTCTTACCGTCACCCCGATGGCATCCGCATACTCCAGAAACGCCAGGGCATACTTGCGGCTGGTGTTGAACAGATCGCGGAACTGGGCAGCACTCAGGCTGCCATCCTGCTGGATAGCCTGCCGGACTCCTTCAACCATAGCTTGAAAATCAGTTTTCCTGAAGACGACCTCCGGGGAAACTGCAACCAGCTCTCCCTGGTCGACGAGGGCGTTGTATAAATCCTCGCCGACAGCCGCGACGCAATCTTTGACGCTGGGCGGGCTATATGGAGCAGCGGCGAATAGTTTGAGCAGTGCATCCACTCGGGTCTGTTGTTGGGGGCTGAAGCGCACCATAAAGTCCGGCAGGTGGATTAATTGTCCGTTCTCTAGCAATTTTCCGTACGCCAGCCAGGCTTTTACCGCTGCCTGGAACCCCCGTTGAGACATTTTGAGCCGGCTCTTGAGCATTTCACGCGGAATGCCAACTCGCAAAGGATTGGCCTGATGGAAATTAGCAACCTCGCGTTCAGCCCGACTGGATTCTGTACTCCACACGGCTGCATGGACTGCCAGGGCGTCGCTATTGGGTGTCGGGGTATCCTTTTCCAGGACCAGCAACTGTCCGCTTGCCAGGGCTTCGCGGAGGGCTAGCTCTGCCTGATTGGTTTCCAGCCGGGCCCGCTTGACAACATCTCGGAGGGGGGCAATCCCAAGTGCAAGCGCAGCCTGCAGCAATACTTCGGTAGGAGTACCCTGAGTTAATGCCGCCAACCGATCCATCAAAGCAGGATCCTGACGTTTATGCCGTCCACGCGGATCAGCATCCAGGACCACGCCGCCACCCAGTGTCTCACCGGGGGATGGGCGGCGCAAGATGTAGCGGTCGTCGCGTACAGCCACCACTGGTGAGCGCAATTCAAGCTGCAAATAGCCTTGTTCGCCCGGGAGAATCTGTTCGGACCCCAGGACTCGGGCACGGGCAACTACCTCCGCGGCGCCAATGAAAATCTTAACCTCTGCGCCATGCTTGAGCGGACTGGTTGCATCTGCTAGCAGACGCAACTGCACATCCAGCCGCTGACTGGCATGGTACGTGTGTGGGATTGTCAAAACTGCTCCGCGCTGAATCTGGTTTACGTCCAAACCGCTGATATTTACGGCAGTACGGCTGCCGGGTGAAGCCTGGTTTTCTTTCTGGCGATGGGTCTGTAAACCGCGAATGCGGCCGTGCTGCCCAGATGGCAAGATCTCGATTTCGTCGCCTACGTGAAAACTCCCGTCCACCAGAGTACCTGTGACAACCGTGCCAAAACCAGCCATGGTAAAAACCCGATCAACCGGCAGACGCGGACGTCCAAGGTCTGCACGGCTGGGTGTATCCTCGAGCAGTGCCGCCAGGGTGTTTTTTAGTAAATCCAAACCCTCCCCCGTGCGAGCCGATACCCGGACGACAGGTGCGTCGGCGAAGACTGTCCCCCTTAAGACATCACGCACGTCGGTTTCAACCAGATCCAGCCAGTCTGAGTCAGGCGCCAGGTCGATTTTCGTCAGCACTACGATGCCGCGTTCAATTTGCAACAGGTCCAAAATGGCGAGGTGTTCCCGCGTCTGCGGCATGACCCCCTCGTCAGCTGCGACCACAAAAAGAGCTGCATCGATGCCGCCGACACCTGCCAGCATATTCTCAATAAAATCGCGGTGACCGGGGACGTCAACGATGCCGACCGTCTCGCCATTGGGTAGCAGCAGCCAGCCGAAGCCTAGGTCAATGGTCATTTCACGCTCACGCTCCTCGCGCAAGCGGTCTGGATGAACGCCAGTTAATGCGGCAATCAGTGTTGATTTACCGTGATCTACATGACCGGCAGTACCGATGACATGCATACGATCCGCCTAACGGCCGCGCGGCAGTGTCTGGTCGTGTTTCTCTGCCCAATCCCGCACCACCCCAAGCAAGGCACTCAACCGTTTTTGGGTCTCTTCAGTCATCTGGTGTATCAAATCCTGGATTTCCTGCGTCTGGTCTTCCAATAACACCAGACGTTCCTCTGACTTGCCAAATTGACGGTTGAGCTCACGGTTTTGTTCTTCCTGCGCCAGCGTGTAATTGGTCCAGCGTTTCTGGTCGTCAGCTTTGAACGATACCCATTCCTGGCGGAAGCGTTCCTCAATCAGACGCTGCATTTCCGTAATTTCGTTGATGCGGCGTTCGAAACGCGCATTGATCTCGTCAAAGGTTTCCTGTGAGCGTTTGACAGCCCGATGGGTGGCATCCAACGACTGTAGTTGAGAATCCAGGTTGAGCGACTGGTTTTCCACCTGCTCAAAACGGGTTTGCCAATCCCGCCAGACCCTATCTCGCTCCATCATTGCCAGGTTCTGCTTTTCCATGAAAGCCACCTGGCCTTGCCGGCGTTCGGTTTCCCCAGCCAGTAATTCATTAATACGCAATTCGATCTTGCGCATCGAATCGGTGTATAAATCGGTTTTTCCGCGCTGTTCCTCAATGCGTTTGCGAATGGCACTGACCTCACCTTGCAGGTCGGTCAGCCGTTTTGCATCCTGTCTTTGGCCCTCATCCAGCAATTTTATCTGGCGGCGGTACTCTTCATCCGTGCGGCGAGTGGCTGTGAGTCGGTTTGACAATTCTTCTATTTCGGTGCCAAGCCGGTTTTCACCCTCCTGGCGAGCCTGCAAAAGCTTCTTCAAATCAGGGATGGATTCCTGGCCTTTGCGAATCTCGCCAAGGTTGCGATTAACCAGTTCCATATCCCCCAGCCGGACTTTCTCCATTTCCCGATCGCGTTCAGCACGTACCTTTTCCACATCCTGCACTTGACGTGAGAACTCAACGCGCATTTGCCCGATGGTATTTTCAATCTGCTCGAAGCGGGTCAACGAGGTGGCGATGTGCGCCAGTTCACCTTCCAGTTGGCTCATACGTTGATCAACCGGCGGTAGGTGTTCCTCGAGATCTGCGATCCGGTCCTGCAAGGTCGCGATCAGCAGTTTATCCTTGCGGCGTTCCTCGTCCAACCAGTCCAGTTGTTTTTTAAATTGATCAATTTCCATCGGAAAACCTCTCCATGGGGAAAATGGCAAAAGCGCTATCGTATGAAGGTATCAATAGAATAAGCGTATTATAAGCAATTCTAAATTTGACGTAATTCTACCACCCAGGCGATTTCAGAGGGAAATATCCTACACTTTCTTGGCTATGCGCAATTTGATTTACAATTTTTGCGAGGCAACCACGCATCGTCTGCCGCTACCTAGAATAATTGCGGAAATGCCTGCAATATGAGCAGTATGGAGTTATAAAATGCTTCCGGGAATAGCCCAAAAGCGATCAGAAACACGCATCCGGCGACCAGAACGATCCGCTGCGGCCTGGCTTCATTGAGGCGCCAGGTGCGTTCATTACTGTGGACAAGTTCTGAAAGCAAATGCAACCCACTAAATAAAAACCCGGCGGTTCCAATAGCTGCTCCGATCAACCCAATCCGAGAAGTGGCTGCCAGCTGTTCAAATATTTCCAGTCGTACGGGTAAACCCGCCAGCAAAGGAAATCCCCCAAGAGACAAAATCGAAATCAATAAAGCCAGGGATGTCAGAGGATAGCTGCGTACCATGCCGCGAACACTGGTCAACTTCAATTCGAGCCCCTGGTTTTCCAACACCGCTAGGGAAAAGGCAAATACCAGGAGAGCAAGCAAGCGCGGCAAAAAAGCGGCGGCAAACAGCAAATAGCCGGAAAGACTGTTTAAGTTAATCGCCAGTAAGGCAAATCCGGTCTCAAAGATCACAGCGTAGCCCAACAGGCGTGCTAAATTGACCTCGAAAGCAGCCCAAAGTCCGGCGGTTATCACCATCACCACGCCGATGATCCGGACAATATCAAACATGGCAGTAGATTCACGCAGGAAGCCAGTGGCATTGATGAAATCCAAGCCTAGCAACAAAATGGCCGTCGGCAGCAAGCTCAACACGAATCCAGCCGGGAAGGGATGTGTTTCGGTGACCATCATCGGCAGCCAGTTGTAAAAGGGGAAGACCCCCAACCAAAAGGCAAATCCCAGGCCCAGAAAAATACCAGCGCGTTGAAACATGGCAGTATCTGCCGGGTTGGCTTCCGCGACTCCTAACAGCCATCCAGCGAATAAGATTGCGAGCATCGCCAGGGTTTGGAAAATTAAATAACGCTGCAAGCCCTGCCCTACTTCTCTACCTGGAGGTGACAGAATGGGCAAGCTGAAGAGAACCGCAGTCTCAACCAGCAAGGCAGCATATAAGAACGGCTCCACCGCCAGTGCAGCTACCAACATCACCAGCATTCCCAGTCCAAAAGCAGGAAAGAGACGGTGAGGCCAGGCCAGGATGGCTAATCCGAACCAAACGGTCCCCAGGCCATAGAGCAAGGTCAATATCATTTGGTCGCCAGCCGTCAGCACAAAACGCCGTCCCAACACCGGCAGAGTGGATGGAAGCGTAAAAGACAGTGATCCGAGATTGACGGTTTCCCCAATAGGCATCAAAACGGAGAGCAAAGCCAGAATAAAACTCATCACGGCTGCCAGAGTGAGGCATAGAGACTGGTTGCGCCGTAACAACCATAGTAGGAGCGCCCAGGCACCCGGAATCACAATCCACACAATTGGAGCGCTCATAATGGCTCCCCCGGGCTTGCCAGGCTTAACCAATATCCCCCAGCCAGAGCCAGACCGAGCGTCACCAGCGCTAGTAGACCCGTCACGAGAACTGAGGCAACCCCGGCCGCATAAACGATCTCGAAGCCTGACAGAATCGTGAGCAGGCCAATGATGACCCGCAGTGGATTGTTAGTGGAGCCCAGTTGTAAAAGGCCCATTCCGATGAGCAACAGGCTGGTGATGATGGCAGGCAGAGGTGCCGCGATCCAGTCAGCCGCCAGAGGCGCTGCGGAAATCGCCAGGATGAGAACAAATACGCCAGCTACCACCCGGAAAATACGGGAGGATAGCACCGGCGGGACGGCATCTGGCCGCTCGCTGGCATTAATGGCTGCTGCCAGCATGGCACCGGACATCCACCCCGCGATCAATTTGATGGAGGCCAGGCCAATCGGCCAAACCAAAGCGACAAACCAGAATACCGCCAGGTATTGAATCGCGATAGCGGCAATATTGTAACGCCATCGGTTGGTCCAAAGAAGGGACAGTGATGCGATTGTTGCCAAAATCAGGGGAATATAATTCGTCCAGCCGGTCATCTAGAAAAACCCCCCACTGGACAGAACCGTCAGCAGTAAAGCCAGCAGCACAAAAGCCCACATCAAGCCTCCCTCGCCTTCGAAAATGAGGGTCAAGATGTAGACAAGTTGGCGGATTCCGCGGTAAATCAACCATAGGAAGTTATAAAACCAATTGAGGCTGAAGAAATCAGTCAGCCGCCGGCCAGCTCCGAGAAAAAAAAGCCCAACCCAACCGCCAGTCTGGATATTGACAATGCGTTGTGAGAGAAATCCGTATAGGACCAGGGAAATCGCACCTGCCAGAACAACAGACACAACTGCAGGCACCCACTGTCCGATTATAGTAAAACCAGGGAAACCAAGGAAAGCGGTAATCCAGCCAGAAATGGTAATTACAAACAGGCCAATCGGATATATGCCTCGCGCCCAGCCTTCCAACTGGTAATAATTGCCGCCTGAGCGCAGCGCATGATGTATGTAGCCCACCAAAAGCAAAGCGACCACAAGGATGGCTAATCCATCGCCCAGATTGTACGGGGGGATGATCAAACCAGCCCAGCCGACGGAGCCGGGAGTAAACGGCAATCCTGTCAAGGCAAATGCACCCAACACGGGCAAAACCAGTAATCCACGGGTTCGCGCTGAATACAAGAACAAACTCAAGCCGCTGGAAATCATCACAACACCCCAGGCAATTGAGGCGGAGGCCTGTCCCTGGAGGACACAAATAAAGGCTAAACCAGAGAGCGTGAGAAGCCAAAACGGACGGCCGTAGATTTCATCCCGGGCTGTCAGCCAACGGATCGCACCATATAAACAGACTGCAAGGGTGATGAAATATAAAATCGGCTGCCAGTTTGCAGGGACACCATTTTGCGGGAAATGAGACAGCGCAGAAAGGCCGGCCGCATAGGCGGAAAGCCGGATAAACGAAATCAACCCCCGCTGAAACGGAAAATCTTCAGCGTAAGGTGTGTTGAGTGGTAACAAGCCCAGGCGTAATCCCAATGATAATAGAACCAACAGACTGGCTTGCGGCAGCATATTCTCAAAAGATAGAGGGTCACTGACAGCGCTGCGGTGAATTGATAGAGCACCGATCAATAAGAATGAGCTCAACGTACGCACGACGAAAGCCATCACGCCACGAGAGGTGTATTTCCAGATCCTTGATAGACGCATGACCAACAACAAATCGATGACATCCAGCATTACCCAGGCAAGCAGTAATGCAAGCGGAGAGTCGGAAATTACTGCCGCAACCGCCGCTCCCGCCACTGCCAAATTGGTTGACCAGGTGAGTGGATTGCTGTTCATTCGCAGACGGGCTGAGGCGGTCATGAGCACAGCAAGAACCGCGCTCAAAAGGTTAAATCCGAAAGGCCAGGAAATAGAATCCCAGCGCAACCGGATTGGGTCGGCAGAGTCAGTCGCGAATGGCCGCCAGGGAGCCACCGTAAAGGCTTCCGGCTGCAGCCAGTGATACGCCAGTACTCCGCCCCAGATTATCAGCGACATTAACACCGCGGTCAGCCAGGCATAACCCGTGCCCCGCGGGAAATAGCGCAGGATGTAGACCGCCAGAGCGAGGATGAACAGCAGTGCAACGGGTAAAATCGTCAGCATGCTGGGTTCAAATCAGATTCTCAAATGGTTTTCGGTGAAGGAAACGTCCCATGCCTGCCCGCCCATGCCACTGATCGCCATCTACGATCAGGTTACCGCGCAGGAACACTTTGTCGATGGCACCGGTCAATTGCCAGCCTTCGTAAAGATTGTAATCGGTGCGTTGATGTGAATGAGCAACACCATATTTGACTTGCTGATTAGGATCGAGGATCAGGATGTCAGCATCAGCGCCGGGGGTCAGGCTACCCTTCTGCGGGTACATTCCAAAGATTTTGGCGGGGTTGGTGCTGGTCAACTCAACGAATTTGTTGGGCGAGATTTTACCCGCAGCCACAGCGGTGCTCCAAAATACCTGCATGCGGTCACCCACACCTGGCAACCCGTTGGGGATTCTGGTAAAGTCACCTTTACCGAGTTCCTTGCCGGGGATGGCGACCGGTTTACCCTCGTATAGAATTGGTTTGGTTCCGTCATAGAAGAAGGCGCAGTGATCGGTAGCCAGCACCTGGATGGTGCCGTCCTGCAAGCCTTCCCACAGGCGGACTTGATCAGTTTCGCTGCGGACTGGGGGTGAACAAACGTATTTAGCGCCATCCGGTTGAGCGAGGTTATCTTCGGTGAAGAAAAGGTACTGCGGACAGGTCTCCCCCATCACCGGCAGACCATGCTCGCGGGCGTAAGCCAACATGTCCACCTCGCCGGCGACATTCATATGAACGATGTAGAGCGGGGCTTCACTCTCCGCTGACAGCGAAGCAGAACGCAGCACGGCTTCCACCGCTCCCCAGGCAGGCCGGGTGCGGGCATGCCAGACTGGATCCAGATGTTGCTGTGCCAGCGCTTCCGCGACCAACATCTCAATCACGTCGCCGTTTTCCGCGTGAACCATGGTCAGCAATCCATATTTCTTGGCTATGCGCATGACCTGCAGTATCTGATCATCCGACAACCTCATTCGGTTGTTATAAGCGGTGAACACTTTCAGGCTGGTGATCCCCTGCGCAACCAATTCCGGAATTTCTGCCGCGATTTGAGCATCCAGATGCGTGATATTCATATGGAAGCCAAAATCAACGGCAGCTTTTGGATCAGCTTTGGCATGCCAGGCGTCGATATTTGCCTGCAGGGTTGCCAACTCCTGAGGAATAAAATCAATCACGGTGGTAGTGCCGCCAAAGGCGGCAGCTTTGTGACCCGTATAGTGATCATCCGAGGAGACGGTGTCAAACATGGGCAGGTCGAAATGAGTGTGCACATCCACGCCACCGGGCAGGATAAATTTACCACTGGCGTCGATCACCTGAGTGCCGACAGGGATGGCGAGGTCTTTACCAACCAACTTGATCTGCTCGCCTTCGATTAAAATGTCCGCCTGAAAAGTATCGGCAGCGGTTAGAATGGTTCCGGAATGAATCACAACAGACATGGGCACTCCTCAGAATCAGCCAAGAAGGTCAGAACTCGTCAAATTCAGCCGAGGGTTCGTGGATTTGATCGAAGCCGCCTAACATCGCCAGAATAATCGGGTCAAGTTGAAACTGGTCTTCCGGTAAATCGCCGGCGGATTCATCACCACTGCGCAGGGCACGTTCTCGCAGCGATTGCCACAGCTGTGCGCGCTCATCGACACGCACCACCAGATCTTTGACAATTTCCGCCTGAAGCAGCAGCTCGCCGGTGGTGTACAGGAAGGTAATGCGGCGCCATTGGTCAGCCTGAATCGGGTGTGGCAGCTCCTGCAATGGTCCCAACTGAATTTTGAAGTATTCCTCACCGGCACGCGGGTGATCCGGTTCATCGCGAATCAATTCACCCCGTGTGGTCAGCTCGTGACCGCGAACTGGTGCAAAGGCATTGATGCGCCAGCGTTCCTGCTCACCAAACCCGGCAGTTTGGTAAAAAGCCAGGTAATCCACCGCTACCACCTTGGGTGCCGACTTGAGTGGAATACGGTACCAACCCAACAAGCGGGCTATTTCCAAATCACGCGGTTGTGTTACGACCACCACCAATACCAGTGCGGTTGGATCAGGCATAGCGGGCATTGTTCACCTCGATGGTACGAGCCATGGTGGTCTAATTATAGCGCACAGCACCCGCCGCTATCTGGATTTTTTACGGTAGTGGTCCAACCGCAGTTATCGGTTAAAATAGTAGCTGATCCGTCATTTTATTAAAAGTAAAACTGTGACTTTTCCCCCTATCGATCCCAATTCCAACAAACCGTACCGCGAACCCCGGCGCACCAAAGCCGGGATGGTATTTATAATCGCCGGCATCCTGATTTTGCTGCTCAGCCTGGTCGCCTATTTTCGTTCAGGTCAATCCAGCGGCATCGTCCCACCAAGACTTAATCAGCCATTGTCCAATTTCCAATTAGCCGATCTGGCCGGCAATTGGGTCAATCTGAGCGATTATGCCGGACAGGTGGTGCTGATCAACACCTGGGCGACCTGGTGTCCACCATGCCGGGCAGAAATGCCGGATTTAAATACCTTTTATAACCAGTTTCATGAGGATGGCTTTACCGTCCTGGCGATCAATGCCGGTGAAGCACCCGCCATCGCTGCTGAATTTGCACAGGAATACAGTCTGGACTTTCCCGTGTTGGTCGATCCGGATTACCGGGTGATGGATGGGCTCAAGATAAACACCTACCCCACCTCAATCATCATCGACAAAAAAGGCGTGATTCGCGATATACGGGTTGGCGTGCATTCACCGCAAACCCTGGCTGAAGCAGTTTTACCGTTGTTAAGTGAATAGTGGCGAATAATTTTCGTAGGTTGGGTAGAGGGACAATCGCATACCATTTGTTAAAATCACCTCTTCTGTCCCGAAACCCAACATCAACACGATGACTCGCTATGTTGGATTTCCCTTAAACGGCCATCAACAAATCTTTTTCCGAAAATCGCTCAACCCAAAACCGAAAGCAATTGTAACAACGTTGGGTTTCGCCCGCAGGGCAGTCTGTGACCGGGGCGCTCGAATTAATAAATACCAGCTATCCGTTGATGTCCCTCAACCCAACCTACGAAAGACGAATCTTTAAATGTAAATGGCGCGTCAATGGATGACGCGCCATTCTCTTAACATGTGTATTTATTACGATACGCCAACGCGCTCATTGAACTCGGTAATCAGTTCATCAATCTCGTCGGCCTGACTGCGGTAGCCTGTCCAGTAATCCGGGTCGTACCATTGCGCCTGGATTTCCTCGTACGTGCGGCCTTGCTGCTCGACCCAGGTGAAATACTTGAGGTTGTGAATCCGCTTCCGGTCAAATTCCGATAGCTCGAGCAGGTTGTCGGTGCTTTCGCCGTGCAGGTCGCGGGCAAAAGTCGCCGCCGCGTCAAATGATGTGAATTCACCCATATCCCGGCGGTATTCTCCGATGCGGCTGGAATACAGTTCCATCGAGTCGGTGAACACTACAAAGACCACGTCATTCTCACCCATCCCGTAATACTTGGCCATTTTGACGGCGGAAAGCATGTTGGCGATGCCTGAGAAACCGAGCAAGTCCAATTTGCCAGCTACATCTTCAGAAACCCCCTGGCTCACCAGGTATTCACGACCGACTTTCTCATTGAACAGGCGGGCAATGTTGACCACGGCATTGTCATCGATGGCAACGACCATGTCAGATTCCTTCACATTATGTACCCAGGGCACATGCTTGTCGCCAATTCCCTCAATGCGGTGAGAGCCAAAGCCGTTTTGCAGCAGGGTCGGGCATTGCAGCGCTTCACTGGCGACGGTTTTGCTGCCAGGGAAAACCGATTTGACATATTCACCGCAGGCAATGGTGCCTGCGGATCCAGTTGTCAATGCAACCCCGCGGACCGTATCATTTGGTCCCAGTACTTGTTTGGCAACCTCTTCGATGGCATGACCGGTGACATTGTAGTGCCACAGATAATTACCGAATTCTTCGAACTGGTTGAAAATAACCAGGTCTTGTCCGGAGCGGCGCAATTCCCAGCACTTGTCGAAGATTTCTTTGACGTTTGATTCTGATCCAGGGGTAGCGATGACCTCACCGGCGATCTTTTCCAACCACTCAAAGCGTTCGCGGCTCATGCCTTCCGGCAGAATGGCAATAGATTGGCAGCCAAGCAAAGCTGAGTCATAGGCGCCGCCGCGGCAGTAGTTACCGGTAGAAGGCCAAACAGCTTTCTGAGTAGCCGGGTCAAATTGACCCGTAACCAACCGCGGGACCAGACAACCAAAAGCCGCGCCAACCTTATGTGCACCAGTGGGAAACCACTTGCCAACCAGGCCAATGATGCGGGCAGGCGTGCCGGTCAAACTGGATGGCAGTTCGAAGTAATTAACCCCGCCAAATCCCCCGCCGCGAGCTTTAGGCTCGTTATGCCACGAGATGCGGAATAAATTGCGCGGGTGCACATCCCACAACCCAATCGATGCCAATTCTTCTTTAACCTTTGCAGGTATCAGATCCGGATTTCTCATTTGGGCAAAGGTCGGGATGATGATTTTGCGTTCCTTCACCCGTTGAACGGCACGATCGCGGTGTTCGGGATAGATCGTCAGGTCAATTTTAGCCATTATGATTCTTCTCCTGTTGATTTTGCTTCATCTGAATGAAAGTCCCGTGGTTCCTGACTGACAATGTATAACGGCCGGCCTTTTACCTCGTCGTAGATGCGGCCGATATATTCCCCGAGAATACCCAATGATATCAATTGCACTCCGCCTAAAAACAGGACTGCCAGCAATGTGGAAGCCTGCCCAAAAAAGGCCTGGGATTGCAATGCACGCGCGATCGCCACAATTGGGATGGCCAGAATAGCCAGGCCAGCGGTGATGAACCCGATGTAGGTCGCCAATTGCAGCGGGAAGTACGAGAAACCTGTGACAGCATTGAGGGCCAGCTTGAACATTTTCTTGAAGGGGTATTTAGTTTCACCACCGAAACGCGCGGCACGGTTGTAAGTGACGCCAACCTGATTGAATCCCACCCAGGCAGACATACCGCGCAAAAAGCGGTGATGCTCACGCATTTTGTTCATCACATCGACCACTTTACGATCCATCAGGCGAAAATCCCCGGTATCCAGCGGAATTTTCACATCCGTGATGCTGTAAACGATGCGGTAAAACATGGAAGCGGTGAATTTCTTGAACCAGGATTCGCCTTCGCGTTCGGCGCGCACCGCATAGACCACCTCGGCGCCTTCGCGCCATTTTGCGACCATTTCAAGAATGACCTCCGGCGGATCCTGCAGATCTGCATCGATAATCACCACCGCCTGTCCACGCGAGTAATCCAACCCGGCGGTGACCGCGATTTGATGGCCAAAATTACGTGCAAACATTACGGGTCGGACGCGCTTGTCGTTGGCGGCTAGCTCGCGAATCATTTCCGGAGATTTATCGCGTGAGCCATCGTTGACCAGAATCAGTTCCCACGGCTCGTGGGTCAGATCCATCACCTCGCTCAGGCGGCGGTAGAGTTCATCCAGACAGCATTCTTCGTTGTAAATGGGTACGATGATCGAAAATGTGGGTTCCATTGCCAGACTTTCATTCTTCAAACAAAGGGGGGCACAAGCCGGATTATTTACCCAAATGTTTCTTTAGCGCAGATAAAGTCGGCTCTATGACAGGTGCCTCGCCGACAGATTTCAGAGCAGCACGAACGTCTTTCAAGCCGCTGCCGGTGTTTATCACCAGAACAGAGTCTTCTACGCCAATTTTACCCTCACGCAATGCTTTTTTTAGACCAGCATAAGCTGCAGC
>DATMXL010000152.1:0-17802 GCA_035561555.1 Bellilinea sp. | reverse complement strand
GTCTAATCTTACTCGTTGGGAGCCGGTACGCGAAATGATGACTCTGCGGGAAGCCATGGACCGGCTGTTTGATGACGCTTTTACCCGCCCGTTCAACCAGAATGGAATCTCCAGCCTGCCTTCTCTGGATGTTTACGAAACCGCTGACGAATTGGTCGTCAAGGCGGTGGTGCCCGGACTCAAAGCCGAGGACGTAAACATCACTGTGACCAATGACATGCTGACCCTGCGCGGCGAGTACAAGCAGGAGAATGGGAACAAAGGGAATTTGGAAGCCACCTACCATATCCGCGAATGGCGCGGCGGCGCTTTCGAACGCAGCATCCGGCTGCCGGTGGAAGTCCAAACCGACCGGGCCAAAGCTGATTTCGAGAACGGGATTCTGACCATCAGTCTGCCGAAAGCCGAAACGGTAAAACCCCGCACCATCACCGTCAAAGCAAAATAAATAATTTCCGTACCAGCCCCTCCTTCTGCGCAGAAGGAGGGGTTTTTTTATATGGGCAGGAACAACCTTCCAATCCGTGTCGCAGCAGTAAAATGGTCGTAGTTCTAGCGATGCACTGATTCGTAGATGGCTGGGAAAGGACGCGATGATTATTTCCGGCACGCTGGTTGAGGGTCACCGGGTGGCATCCGGTCCATCCGATGCCTATCCCTACAGCAGCCTGGAAAGGCAGCTGCCCTATTTCAAAGCCGGCGGGCTGGATCTCTACCCCTTCTTCCGCGGCACACTGAACATCTCCATTGCCCCGGCCGAATTCAGGCTCGTCAAACCAGCGTATACCTTCCGGCAAATTGCCTGGACGGATCTGCATCCGCCGGAAGATTTTTCCTTTTCCCCCTGCCGCGTCGCCATACCCGGTCAGCGGCGCTGGTACCCAGGGTATGTCTATTACCCGCATCCGGAGACCAAGATCCGCCACTATCAATACCCGTCGCTGATCGAGGTCATCGCCGAAAAGATCGAGGGCATCCACTACGGCAGCCGGCTGAAATTGGAACTCGACCCGTCTGCCATCGAGATCATCGACCCTGCACCGCCCGGCTGATCGGCCCGGCTGCACCGGGTCGAAAATAACCCCGGGTGGAAAGCGGCCTCAAGGCAGATTGTTTTAGCGCTGCTGGCGCATTATAATGATGACTACTTAAGTGATATTTAACCCGTTTCATACCCTCTACGATTCAACCATCTTTCAGAAAAGGGGACAGCCATGGAACATACACCAGAATCGGGTAAGAAATTGCCGGAATTGAGTAGCGCTCCTGTCAACCGGACCATCCGTTGGGGCGGGGTGGCGCTCCTGCTGGGCGGCTTTCTAATGGCAGCCTTCTGGATCATCTTTACCAATGTGCACGGACCGACCTCCTTTAATGAAGACAGCCCCTTCCTCGGCAAAGGCATGTTTTTCTGGGGTGTGATGACCAGCACCCCGCCCAGCCTGCTGGTGGCGCTAGGTTTAATCCTGCTCTACCCGCAGCTGGTCCTGCCGGGTGCCCGCCTGGCGCGCAGCGGCTTCAACCTCACCCTGATCGGGCTGATCGTCCCGGCCATCTCGGATTTAGTCCTGGGTGCCATGGGACCGCCCTTATTACTCCCATTGCTGGGCATTGGGCTGATTCTGCTGGGGGTGGGCAGCCGTAACAATCCGTGGATGCAGGGCGGACGCCGCACCATTGTCCTGTTGATCGGCAGCCTGCTGCTGCTGGCCACCGCCTCGTTTTTTATCCCCCAGGAAGTTTCCGACAGCTTCAGCGGCTACCGCATCTTCGGCATTTTGGTGTATTTCTTGCCCGGACTAAACTGGGCCTGGTTTGGCGCGAGCCTGTGGCGGGATAAATGGATGGAAGGGTAATTTTGTAGGATGCCTGCATAAGCGGCATGCACCGCTCATCCTGTCATTGCGCCCACAGGGCGATCTGTGATCGAGCCCCTGTACGTGGGGCGTGGCAATCTCATTATTTCCAGGTAGAGTTTTTGTTCGCGCTGGTCTCGCTGCCTTTGCGCCCAGAGGGCTGATTGCCCACAGGGCGATCTGCCCGAATTTTAGGTACTACTGTTTATAATCAGCATCACTATTTAGCGACACTTACTGCATCACCGGCGATCGGAGGAACTATGGATCCCCAAGGCAGCTACACCACCATCGACGAGTATATCGCGCTATTTCCGGCACAGGTTCAGGCCAAATTAAACGAGCTGCGCGCCACGATCAAAGCCGCCGCGCCCGAGGCATCGGAGAAAATCAGCTATGCCATGCCGACCTTTTTCTTGGCGGGCAATCTGGTGCATTTTGGCGCGCATGCCAATCACATTGGTTTTTATCCCACCCCCAGCGGCATGGACCACTTCCAGCAGGAATTATCGGTGTACAAAACCGCAAAGGGGTCGGCGCAGTTCCCCCTGGATCAGCCGCTGCCGCTGGATCTGGTGACCCGCATCGTCAAATTCCGGGTCGCAGAGAACCTGGCGGCAGCCGCTGCCAAAAAACGAAATTAAGTGAAATTTGCTTTGCCCGTCAGTCCAGGATATCCGCCTGGCTGGCGGCACCTATAAACGCCAGGAACCAGGATCCAGAATCGACACCTTAATCCTCGCCGTTGCGGACGAAGATGATGCGCTTTTCGGGATGGACATAAATGAATTGTCCATAGTTCCCTGAAGCCGAGTAGCCCGTATCGCCATCCGCCAGTTGAATCCCCCACCAAAGTCCCTGATGGTAGAGGTTGCCAAAAGAAGCACTCATTGACGCGGGGTAAAAGGCAGCCCGATCAACGGTTGAGTCGGGGGTCGTGGTCCAATTCACCCACTCCTGCGGCAGCACCTGCGTGTTGTTGACCCGCCCGCCGCATCGGCGGCAGGTTTGAACGGGAGCGGCTCCGCCGCAGCCTGAATAGAACGCTCCGGGAAAATCTGGTAATCCAGGACCTCAGACTCCCCATAAGTCACCAATCGGCGCAAATATTCTGCCGGATAGACGAACAGCATGACGATCACAGCGATCAGCGCCAGAGCGATCAGCCCGCCGCCGGCAATTAATCCGATACGCAGTCCATTTTTCATGATGATCTTCCATTCTCGAAAATGTTTGGGGAAGATATACGAAAAAGGTCTCTGATTGTTGCACTGCACGGCCGAATCGGAGATCCTGGTTGAACCTCACCTGTATAATACATTTTTACCCCGGGCGTCCCACCTGAAATCCTAACCGATTAGAGGTAACCATGATTTCCCCGCAATCGCAGTTAACCGAATGGCAGCAGGAATGTATCGAGTTCAGCCAGGACCTGGTGCGCATCCAGAGTTTTTCCGGACAGGAAGAAGAAATTATCCGCTTCAGCGCGGCCAAAATGCAGGCGCTCGGCTTTGACGATGTGATGATCGACGGGATGGGAAATTTGCTCGGCCGGATTGGCAGTGGAGCTAAAAGCATCCTGTTCGATTCGCACGTCGACACCGTGACGGTCAACGATGCGGATCAATGGGACCTGCCGCCCTTCAGCGGGGAGATCGTGGGCGGGCGACTGTATGGCCGCGGCTCGGTGGACATGAAAGGCGCGGCAGCAGCGTCCATCTATGCAGCAGCGTTGGCGAAACGCCAGGGACTGATAGCCGGCAAGACCATCTACGTCTCCTGCAGCGTGTTCGAAGAGGACTGCGACGGGGAAAACCTGAAGCACCTGTTCAAAGAATTTCAGCTCAAGCCGGATTTCGTGGTGATTTGCGAGCCGTCCAACAATCAGATTGCGCTGGGACACAAGGGCAAAGCCCAGATCGCCATCAAAACCCTGGGGATTTCAGCGCACGGCTCGGCGCCGGAAAAGGGTGTGAACGCCGTGTACGAGATGGCTGAGATCATCCAGCGGGTGGAGCAGGTCAATGCCGCCTTGTTGAAGCGCGAGGGACCGCGATCCACACTGGTGCTCTCACGCATTTCCAGCATCAGCGCCTCGTTGAACGCCGTGCCCTCCGAATGCGAGATCTATCTGGACCGCCGCATGGTGCCTGGCGAGACGCTGGATGATATCCGGGCGGAGATGAACCAGCTGATCGCCGGCAAACAGGCCAGTTGGGAAGTTGGCAGGTTGCAGCGCACCAGCTGGACGGGCCTGGCGATCCACTATGAGCCGCTGCACGCGGCCTGGAAGATCGCGCTGGATCATCCGTTGACCCAGGCCTGCTACACCGCCTACCGCGAGACCTTTGGCCGGGAACCCGAGCTCTATGAGTATTGGGATTTCTCCACCAACGCCGTCACCCCGGTCAGCCTAGGCATACCGACCATCGGTTTCGGTCCGGGAGACTCGAAGTTGGCGCACATGATCAACGAGAATTGCCCGCTGAATCAGATTGTGGACGCCTGCCGGTTTTATACTCGGCTGATCGAGAACATATAACCATGACCATCCCGAACAGCGAAAACGCACTGGTTTTGCACACCGATTTTTCGGACCAGAACGCCTCGGAGAAAATCTGCCAGCGCATCCGTAAACCGGTCGGGTTGCTGATTTCGAGGTGTGTGGTGAAGAAGCTGTAACGCAGGTGCTTGTTCCACCGCACGAAATAATATAAATTTTGTGCTTCGTTGCAAAATAATCGAAGGGGGTGTGGTTGGAATCGATCAGGAAGAGACCGTCTGCGGGGGTTTGTATGGATTCTTCTCTCGTAATTTTTGCATCACTTATGGCGCCATTGGTCATCCTGAGTTCAGTAACCATTCTGATTTGCGCCTTTATCCTGTTGCGCCAAAAGCCGGTGGTGCTGGACAACCGGGTGCTGGTCTGGATCCTGGCCGTTGCCGTCCTCTCGATCAATGCCGGGATAATCTATTTAATGATCACTACATCAGAAACTGCCGTCATCAGTAACGGCGTCTTCTTAATGTTGATTCAAGCTGTCGTATATGCGGCAGGACTGCGTGCCATGCGCGGTGTCTTTATTTTTAGCGTAAGCGCCGAGGCGTGTAGAACCGCACTGCGAGAGGTACTGCTCAAACTTGGACTGCAGACTGCCGAGACGATCCTGGGATTCAATTTCGTGGAACAGTCGGGCAGGCTGCTAGGCGGCGATTGCGCCGCGGCTGAGTACCGCGCAGTTGAAGCGGGTGGATGTGGAGGATACGACAATCCTCAGCGCGATTGTGAGTGGGTTAAAGACTTATTTTCAAATGAATCGAGGAGATTTTTCCCTGCAATCTGCACTGATCTATGGCGTTAGTGGAATTTTAGGCTGGCTGCTGGTGCTGGTTCAGTGGAGCAGGTTTTAATCCGAAAACAGGTATTTTATTTCACGGGCATGCAAGGAAGGAGTTTGCCGCTAACCGTGGGCAAGCGTTTCAAGGTATTATTGTCGGATACAAAAGGCAACGCTCATGACCAACATCATCATCGGCAAAGATTGCGGCAATTCGCCGAAAAACGTTTTACTCGAACACCTGACGGCTGCGTTTGCCAAAAACGACACCGCTCTCCTGCTCAGCCGGGTCACGGAGGATATTGTCTGGGATATCGTCGGCAGCGAAACGGTTTCCGGAAAAACAGCCTTTGCCGCAGCGCTGGAAAAACTAAATTCTGCCGAGGCGATTGAACTGACGATCGAACACGTGTCATCTCACGGCCGGGCAGGCGCGGTGGATGGAGTCAGGAAAATGGCAGACGGAAACACATTCGCGTATTGCCATATCTATGTTTTCAGCAGCGTCAAATATACCCATATTAAAGAGATCACCTCGTTCGTTATCCGTATCGATTGAACAGAAAAAGGAAAAATTCAATCCATGGGAAATAACAGTCCTAAACCAGCGATAATTGAATTGCGCGTTGCGTTAACCGTCAAAGACTTCGAACGCTCGGTAAAGTTTTACACCGACGGTCTGGGGATTGAACCCGCAGCTTTTTGGAACAACGGACAGGGACGGGCGCTGATCCTGGAAATGGGCAAGGGCACGCTGGAAATTTTCGATGAAGCCCAGGCGAAGACCATCGACCAGATCGAAGCCGGTAAACGGGTCAGCGGGCAGATTCGCTTTGCGCTGCAGGTGCCGGACATTGACGAAGCCACGGTCACGCTGCTGGCACACGGCTCCACGCTGGTGCACCCGCCGGTGGTGACTCCCTGGGGCGACCGCAATGTGCGGCTGCAGGACCCGGACGGGATGCAGGTCACGTTGTTTGAGGGGAAGGGAGAGTAATAACCCTTGCCTATTAAAACCGATTCTCTATCCCAACTGAGCAACGAGTTCTCCCGCTGGCAAGCGTTGATTTCCTCCTCCAGCGATGAGCAACTTTCCGCACCCGTGCAGTCCAACGGCTGGTCAGTGCAAGACGTGCTGGCGCATTTGCACAACTGGCAGCGGGTCTCGATTGCCCGGTTGGAAGCGGCGATCGAACAGCGGGAGCCGGTCTATCCCACCTGGACGGGTGGTCAACCACCCGATGCCGAAGAGAACCTTGATATTTACAATGAGCGCATCTACCGGGTGAATCACGAGCTGCCCGCACCTGCGGTGTACCTTGCCTGGAAAAGTGGCTTTTTACATTTTATTGAGCTGGCAGAGTCCATTCGCGAGGCGGACTTAATTGAGGTTGGCAAATATCCCTGGTTTCCGGGTTATCCATTAATCGCCGTGTTGGAGGGTTCGCTCGAACATCACCGCGAGCATTATGAAGGTCTGGCTTTTGCGCTTCATTTATAATGAGGTCAAAGGAAACTATGCCGTGCGAAAATGGCTGTTCGTTGTTGCGATATTGATAGGCTGGGGCATCACCTGGCTGGATTCTGGCGCCAACTGGGATGATACCGACATTACAGCCGGTCTGATCGTGATTAGCACCGGGATTCTTGGCTTTTTCGGTCAAAAGCATGCGTGGTTGTGGGCGCTGGCAGTCGGGATCTGGATTCCGCTGGTCGGCGTTTTCATCCGGCACGATTTTGGCGGCATCCTGGCGCTGGTAGTCGCTTTCATCGGAGCCTACAGCGGGATGTTCATCCGGCGTGTTTCGCAAAATCATCCGTCACCTGAAGCGTAATAACGGAGCAAAATGACCGACAGAGAATTTTTCGTCACCCTACGGCTATACGAAGCAATTCAATTAACCGTTGACCTTTTTGGCCGGGATGCGCGTAAGTCATCGGTAGTGCCAGCACTGGCGCACCTGTTCTCGGTGTGCGCCCTGGTGCAATTGGACGGCGGCGGCGAGGATGAAGCCATCGCTGCGCTGCTGCACGACACGCTGGAAGACAAGCCGCAGTTCATCACCCGGGAAGAGATCCAAAAACGTTTTGGCGCACGGGTGCTGGAGATCATTGAAGTTTCCACCGACACCCCGAAAGACTTTATAGGCGGACCAAAACCGCCCTGGCGTGGACGCAAGCAAAGCTACCTGGATCATGTGCGTACCACCGACCCCGCCCTGCTGCGGGTAACTATCGCAGATAAAATTGACAATGTGCGCGCTATGCTGGCAGACCACCAGCGGATTGGCGGCGAGCTGTGGCAGAGATTTAACGCCGGGCAAGCAGATATTATCTGGTACTATCAGGAAGCGCTGAAAGCCTGTGAGCAGGCCGGGTTTGAATCACCGCTGTTGAATGAACTGAAGAGGCTGGTGGCGGAACTCAGCGCGCTGGCAATCGACGAGAGATAGTCTGCACGAGTTTGACCAGGGGGAAATATATGGCGCCAGGTTGTCAACCAGCCCGGAACCCTGGCTTTGATGGTTCATCACCGTCTATTCGGCCTGCATTTCAGAAATGATAATAATGGCCAATTTCAATGATCCCCACTTCGCAGCGGGATCTCCATAGTTTTCCATTGCTTCTCCATACATTCTGCATATTTGGCGGGTATTCTTAATGGGTGTAAAAAATTCCCTATGGAGTACCCATGAACCATCAAAAGCAAGCTCTGCGTTGGGTTTTACCCGTTCTTACGACTGCGTTGATCCTGGTGGGATGTACCGGTCAAAACGCCACAGCCACCCAAACCACTACCGGGACCGGGACTGTCACCCAGGTAAGCCTGGTAACGACCGTCGATACCACTGGCTCGATTAGTCCACGCCAGGTTGCTTCCGTCAATTGGGCTACAAGCGGGACGATCACGACAGTTGACATCCGATTAGGGCAGAAGGTTGCCGCGGGCGATGTGCTGATGACCCTCGACCCAAACTCGGTGCCCGACAGTCTGGTACTTGCGCAGCTAAACCTGGCAGAAATGACTTCGCCAAGTGCGATTGCAGCCGCGCAAAAAGCGGTAATCGATGCACAATCCGCTGTCAATGATGCCCAGATTGCGCGCAACAATCTCGATTATAAAAACCAGGGCGCTATCGATGACGCCTATGCTGCTTACATCATCGCGCAGCAGAAATATGAGAAGGCCCAGGAAACCTATAATTCGTTTTCGCATCTACCAGAGACTGACCCGAACCGGGCTATGTGGTATCAGAATCTATATGCCGCGAAAGTGGCAATGGATTCGGCCAGATATAAGTACAACTCCTATTCTGGCACACCAACCGCCTTCAAAGTTGAAGAATCCGATAATACGCTCACACTAGCCCAATACGCGTTGGATGAGGCCCAAAATTACCTCAATGCTTTGACCAGTAAAGAGGTGGCGGCGGACGCTACCGGCCAGGCGCTATTGAAATTAAAAGAAACGCGCATGGCGGTTGACAGCCTCAACCTGCGAGCGCCTTTTGCCGGGATTGTAGGCGCAATCTATGACCAACCCGGGATAGTGGTAGCGAACGGCCATACCGGCGTTGTACTGGTGGACCGGTCTAAATTGTATGTCACGGTTTCCCTGACTGAGACCGATGTTGTCAAATTGTCAGCCGGCAACACTGCCACCATCGTGGTGGATGCCCTGCCGGACCTTAAACTCACCGGGCATGTGATCACAATTGATCCGATGGGCGTGGCGAATCAGGGTGTTGTTTACTACAGCGTCATTGTCGAGTTGGATCAGGCTGATGATCAGATTCCACTTAACTCCACCGCTTCGGTCACCATCCAAATTGGTGAACCGCAGCTGGGTCTGGCTGTGCCGGTAACTGCCATTCAGAGCGACACTGAGAGCGAATACGTGTCGGTGATGAACAACGGGGCAGCACAGCGGGTCAATGTGGTCAGCGGCAGGATCCTGGCTGATGATACGGTTGTAATTACCGGCGACCTGAAGGTTGGCGCTGAAGTCCTGCTGGTGCAACAGGCTTCCACCACCTCATCCGAAAATCCCATGGGGGGCGGGGGTTTCATGTTAGGCGGAAGGCCGTAAAAGTGTTACCCATGATTGAAGTTGAAAACCTAAAGAAAATTTACCATCTGGGTGCCACCAAGGTATACGCCTTGAACGGTATCAGCCTTACCATTCAAGGTGGCGAAATGATTGCCATAGTCGGACCGTCCGGCTCGGGGAAAAGCACGTTGATGGCCATTCTCGGATGTCTGGATGTACCGACCAAGGGATCGTACCGCATGGATGGGCAGGCCATGGAGAAATTAAACGACAACCAACTGGCCACCATCCGCAGCCGAAAAATTGGTTTTGTTTTTCAGCAATTCAATCTGCTGGCGCGCACCTCGGCGCTGGAAAACGTGATGATGCCATTGTATTACGACGGCGTGAAAGGGAAAATCCGCCAGGAAAGGGCTTTGGCTGCTTTGGAGATCGTTGGTCTATCGGACCGCATACATCACCGTTCTAACCAGCTTTCAGGCGGCGAGCAGCAAAGAGTAGCAATTGCGCGCTCGTTGGTCAATGAGCCGGCAGTGTTGCTGGCAGATGAGCCAACAGGCAACCTGGACACCCATACCGGAGCTGAAATCGTTGGAATTTTCCAGCGGCTCAACCGCCAACACGGACAAACCGTGATTTACGTCACCCACGACCCGTTTATTGCCCGGCACACCAATCGCATTATCAAACTGGAAGACGGAAAAATCGTCGGCGACGAGGTCGTTCTCCATCCATTCGAAGCCGGGACGCCACGGTCGGATGATTTATTAGGTCCGATGAAATCGGATGATCGAAAGGCGGTTGAGGATTCATGAATATCTTCGAGAATTTCCGTATCGCGCTACGTGCTTTAACCGCCAATAAACTGCGTTCCGGCCTGACCATGCTGGGGATCATCATCGGGGTGGCTGCGGTGGTGGCGTTGATGGCAGTTGGCGAAGGCGCCACCAGAGGGATCACCAGTCAGGTGGAAGGCCTGGGGACGAACCTGGTATCCGTTTCATCCGGTCGGAATTTTCAACAACCCGGCGTGCAAACACAATCGCTGCTCTATTCTGATTACATCGCAATTGAAAAAGCTGTTGGCGGCCTGGCAGAAATTACACCTGCCTACCAGATCATGGCCAATGTCATCAATGGCGACCGCCAATCCGATTACAGCATAACCGGGGTACAGTCCAACTTTACAACAGTGAACTCCTATACCGTGGCGCGCGGGCGCTTCATCACCGAACAGGACGGCACCGGTCAGTCACGCGTGGCGGTCATAGGTTCACAGGCTGCCGAGGATCTGTTTTCCAGCCTGAATCCTGTTGGCCGGGAAATTCAGATCGACGGCACCACGTTTAAAGTCGTGGGCGTGTTGGAATCCAAAGGCACCAGTGGCTTTACATCTCAAGACGACATTGTCCTGATCCCGCTGGAAACCGGATATGAACGCTTGTTCGGCGGCCGGGCGCTCAGCAGCGGCAAGCGAACCCTGACTGGCATTTCGCTTTCTGCGCATGACTCCACCCAAACTGACAATATCATCTCTACGGTGGAATATACGCTGCGCCGCGAGCACGGCTTAACCCTGCGCAATGACCTGGGTTTTGTTGTGAGCAGCCAAACTCAGATGCTTTCGACCCTCAGCACGATCACCGGCACGATGACTGCGCTGCTCGGCGCCATTGCCGCGATCTCTCTGCTGGTCGGCGGAATTGGAATCATGAATATCACGCTCGTTTCAGTGCGTGAAAGAACGAGAGAGATCGGTTTGCGGAAAGCGGTCGGCGCCCGGCGAAATGTCATCCTGCTCCAATTCCTGGCTGAGACCCTCACCCTTTCAATCATAGGCGGTATCGTTGGCATTCTATTGGGGGCAGGCATAGCATGGGTGGTCTCACTCACCGGGGTGATCTCGACGCTCATTACGGCAGATACGATCCTTCTTGCATTCGGCTCAGCGGTGCTGGTTGGCCTGTTCTTTGGTATTTATCCCGCTTACCAGGCTGCCGGCTTACGGCCAATCGAAGCCTTGCGCTATGAATGAGTATATCAAGGAGAAATTGCCTGATGAACTCAAATGGTAGTGTATTCGTAAAGGTGGCAGGTGTATGCCTTATCCTCCTTCTTTTGATCAGCGCTGGATGGTCACTGGCAACCAGCTTTGGCCTGATCAGACTTGAAGGCGCGCTCGGCTCCACACAAATTCTTTCCGGCCGTATGAACGGAGATTTCCCTCGCGGCGATTTCCAGAATAACGGAAACATCCAACCACCGGAAAACTTCCAACCACCGGAAAATTTTCGGGGAAGAGGTTTTGACGGAGCACCAACTCGCATGGGGGGCTCCGGTCTGTTCGGGGTCGTACGCTGGCTGGGAATCGGACTCAACATTGCCGCATTACTGATAGGGGTCGTGGCGGTCATTGGGTTATTTAAACAACAGAAATGGGGATCAGTTCTGGCAATCATTCTGGCTATCTTGCTGGGATTGTCCAGCTTGTTCGGTTTCTTCCGCATCATGCTGCCGTTGAGTTTGATTCAATCCATTGCCAAATTAGTGCTGGCTGCTGCTGTTGTTGTTTTGTTAATTCTGCCATCATCCCGTAAAGTTTTTCGGCCGGCAGCGGCAGTCGAAGCCATTGATGATGAAGATGATGAGTAAACCCCCCTCATAAAGCTTAATTCATCCCGCTCAGGCGTTGATCAGGCATCGTGGGGCGCGGCTTTGGTTGGCTACCATGAACTGTGTAATAATGTGAATATTGTGCCAAAGAAAATTTTAGTGATTGACGATGAACCCAAGATCGTCGAAATCAGCCGGGATTACTTAAAAGCGGCTGGTTACGACGTTGTGCAAGCTTTTGATGGACCAGGCGGACTTACCACTGCCCGGCAGGTGCATCCGGATTTGATCGTGCTGGATCTTATGCTGCCGGGAATGGACGGGTATGATGTTTGCCGTGAGCTACGCCGCGACAGTGATGTGCCGATTATCATGTTGACTGCCCGGGTCGAGGAAACCGATAAAATCATCGGACTGGAGCTTGGGGCAGACGACTATATCACCAAACCATTCAGCCCGCGGGAATTGGTGGCACGGGTCCGGACCTTGCTGCGCCGGGTCTCCGGGATATCGGCGACGGAAATCCTGCATGCCGGCGATCTGGCGCTGGATCGGAATCGTTACGTGGTCACCCTGCCCGACCGGGAGATCAGCCTGACGCCCACCGAATTTGAGCTCTTAGCTACCCTGGCAACCCATCCCGGGCGGATATTTTCACGTGCGCAGCTTTTGACGGCGGTACGGGGCATAAGTATCGAAAGTTACGAGCGGGCAGTCGACTCACACATCCGAAATTTGCGCCGAAAGATTGAACCAGGCGAAGGACCGCCTCGCTACATTCAGACCGTGCATGGCGTCGGCTATAAATTAATCGAGAGAAAATCATGACCAACGTGGCTGGGTCGGCCAAGACGATTCAACGCCGCCTGATATTATTCGCATTACGAATTATCGGTATTGTGGTCCTGTTAACCCTGTTGATCAACCTGGGGTTGGTGGCAATTCTGCTCAACCGCGAATCACGCAGCAATCCATACGTCAGTTCGCCTCCGGTAACCATTTTGGAAGCCTATTTCCTGCGCAACGGTTCATGGAAGGGTGTGGAAGGAATTTTCAATAATGACGCGGGGTTTCCAGGCCCGCCCCCGCGCACCATTTGGGAAAATACAGTACTGGTGGATAATAGCAGTCGTATTTTGCTGGAGCATGGTGGGACCGCTTCACCCGAAATTGGAACCATTTATCAACCGGTTGAAGGCGCCCTGGCGGTACCTTTGATCGTGAATAACCAGACTGTTGGCAAGTTGTATATTGAGCGGACCTTCATGCCCAGAGATTGGTCTTTGGTGACAAGGGTTCTACTGACAACCTTCGCGTTTTCAATCCTTCCCGCCATCGTCATTCTGGTAGTCGGGTTGCTGATGTTAAATCGGGTGCTGACACCCCTCTCCCGGGTCATCGGGGCAACTCAAGCTGTCGCCAGAGGAGACCTGAGCGCGCGTGTGCCCGTCCATGAGCGAAACGACGATCTGCAGTCCCTCTCTGAGGGTTTTAATCACATGGCCGAGACTTTGGAACGAAATGACCGCGAACGGCGCAATCTGTTTGCTGATATCGCCCATGAGCTTCGGACCCCGCTGACGATTTTACGAGGCCGCCTGGAAGGGGTAATTGACGGTGTTTATCCGCCGTCTGTTGGAGTGATCGCACCAGCGCTTGAGGAAACATACCTGCTGGGAAGACTGGTGGAAGACCTGCGCCTACTGGCCCTGGCAGAAGCCCACCAGCTTCACTTTGAAATTCAGGACGTTGAGATTGGTCCGCTCTTTCAGCATGTCATTGAACTTTTCTCAGCCCAGGCAGCCGAAAATAATATTACGATCCGCTCAAAAATCGAAGACCCCTTTCAACGGGTGCATGTGGACCCGCAGCGGTTTGAGCAAGTGATTAGCAATCTGCTTGATAACGCCTTGCGCTATTCTCCGTCTGGCGGTCAGGTCGAGATTATCATCCGGAAAGGAACTGCTGGGATAGAGATTGAGGTGCGGGATGACGGTCCAGGCGTAGCAGAAGCGGATCTCGCGATCATTTTTACCCGCTTCTGGCGCGGCGAAAAATCCAGGGCACGAGCCAGCGGCGGATCGGGCTTAGGGTTGGCGATTGCCAAACATTTGGTGGAATCACAGGGCGGGACTATCCAAGCTTTTAACAGGTTACCTAACGGATTAATAATTCGGATAATTGTTCCCGGCTCACCGGTAGCGTAATCCAACCCAAACTCATTCGTTGGGGTTCAATTCCAGTTCTCGTGACCATCACACCTATATATTTTCAATTAAAGCCAGACTGTCCGATCACTAGTCTATAGGGAGTCTGGCCTGGCTTATGTTCAACGATGGATATACGGATGAGGTCTGGTAGGACCAGAAAGCGGTCAAAAGTGGCAAGCAGGTAGGTTGCGAAGGCACTTTGGTGGATAAAATTTCCAGTCATGTGACGGAACTCGGCGAACTGACGAACGCCCGGCTATAATAGAGTCGAGCGTTTTTTTCTTCCTGAGGAGTTACTATGCAACCTGGCCTGCTAACCGAAGAGCAAAGTCAATTGTTGCTCGACGAAAAAGAAGAGTTATCCAAAATCCTGCTTCAACTGGCTGAAGTCGATACTCCCAAAGACTCCCTGGCGACCTACCAGAAAGCCATCATGCAGCTGGATGAGCTGTTCCTTATTGTGGTCGTCGGCGAATTTAATGCCGGGAAAAGCGCACTGATCAATGCCATCCTGGGCGAGAGAGTCTTGCCGGAAGGCGCAACGCCCACTACCTCGCGGGTAACCCTGGTGAAATGGGGCGAACAGGCGGCTGAGCACCCGATCGATGAGGGCTATGCCATTACAACCTATCCCCTGCCGCTGCTCAAAGAACTCAACATTGTCGATTCGCCCGGGACCAACGCCATCATCCGGCAGCATGAACGGTTGACGGACGAGTATGTTCCCCGCAGCGACCTGGTGCTGTTTATTACCTCCGCCGACCGCCCCATGACCGAAAGCGAGCGTCAATTTTTGGACCGCATTCTGGCCTGGGGCAAGAAAATTATCTTTGTGCTCAATAAGGCGGATATTTTGGAAGGTGAGCCGGCTGTAGCAGAGGTTCGCAATTTTGTAGCCAACCATGCCGCTGCCGTGCTTGGCAGTATGCCCGATTTATTCGTGGTTTCAGCCCGACTGGCCCAACGGTCCTGGTCAGAAACGGACGAGACCAAGCGAGATCAGCTGCGCCAGGCCAGCAACATCGAGGCTTTGGAGCACTATATCAGCCGCACTCTGGATGATTCCGCCAGATTGCGGCTTAAGTTCCTCAATCCAATCGGTGTGGCAGAGAAACTGGCTGCGCAGGCTGAAACCTCGATTACCTCCCAGGCCATTGAATTGACAGCTGACAAAGACACAGTCCAGGCTCTGGAAACCAACCTCAACGCTTATCAACACGAACTGGAGGTAGAACTGCCCCCACGTTTGGCTGAAGTGGAAACCATGCTACAAAGGCTTGAGCTACGCGGATTGGATTTCTTCGACAACCAGATGCGCCTGACTAATATCCAAAATCTGGTACGCGGCGACAAGGTGCGGGCGCTATTTGAGAAGGAAGTGCTGGCCGATGTACCCCATCAGATCGAAGACCAGGTGCAGCGAGTCATTGACTGGCTGGTCGATAAAGATTTACACGAGTGGCAGCAAGTGATGACCTATTTGCAACGCCGCCAGGCGCTCAATATTGAGCATATTGTGGGGGTTGGTGCCAATCCGCAATCCAACCGGCGCCGTGATCTGATCGACACGATCGGCAAAAGCGCTAATTCCGTCGTCGAGAGCTACGACCGGAACCAGGAAGCCAGCCAACTGGCATCCCAGGTGGAAGCTGCAGTAGCCCAGACCGCCCTTTTCGAAGCTGGCGCGGTTGGGTTGGGTGCCCTGGTGACGACCGCGGTGCTCTCGTCAGCGCTGGACATTACCGGGATGATTGCAGCCGGCACGCTGGCGATCGTAGGCTTTTTTGTCATCCCTTATAAACGTAAAAAGGCCAAAGAAAATTTCCGAGCCAAAATGGCCGCCTTGCGAACCAATCTGCTTGATACTTTGACCACCTCTTTCAAGCATGAGTCGGGCAACGCCGTCAGCCGGCTCAAGGAAAATGTGGCACCGTATACCCGCTACGTTCATGCAGAGCAGGATCGCATCGAAAACACTGAGACGGCAATAGGACAAATTCGCCAGAGCCTATCTGCGCTGCGTGCCAGGATCGATGCAGTTGTAAAAGGGTAGCGATGCCGACTAGGGTAAGGTCTTAATTTCTCCGGAGATAATACCAGCCTTGATTTCTTCCAGATCGGCTTTAACCTGAGCTGAAACCAGGTGATCTAATTGATGGAACGGTGCCAGGCTGACGCCGCCGTTGGCCAGGGTACCGACATGAATGCCGCCGCTGAATTTCCCTTCAACAATCGCCCGAACGGCGTTGATCACGGCGCCGGTTGGATTGCTGCACACCCGATGGAGTGGATTAGCTGCCAAATACTTCGCTGAACAATAGAGATGATGAGAGATAATCGAATAGTCAGAGCATTCAAAACCAGGATCGGGGTCCGCCGATCCTGGTCGTTTATATTCGTTGATCATCTTGACTCTAAAATTGACTCCTTCGATCAACGTATGGTATTCTTGGAATGACGCCTGCCGATTTCAGGTTTCATTTCCAACACAAAAATGAAGGAGCAAAAATCATGCAAAAAATCACACCTTTCCTCTGGTTCAAGGACAATGCCGAAGAAGCCATTAATTTCTACACGTCCATCTTTAAAAACTCGAAAGTCCACCAGGTTTCCCGCTACCCAGACGCCGGACCTGGAACTCCTGGCGCGGTGATGACCGGGACCATCGAGATCGAGGGGCAGGAGTTCATGGTTTTGAACGGCGGACCGGCTTATGCATTCACTCCGGCCATCTCGTTTTTCGTCGACTGCAAATCGCAGGAAGAGGTGGATTACTATTGGAGCCGCCTGCTGGAAGGCGGCAAGCCCGACCAGTGCGGCTGGTTGACCGATAAATTTGGTCTTTCCTGGCAAATTGTACCGACCAGGCTGGGGGAGTTGCTGAACGATCCAGATCCGTCAAAAGCAGGACGAGTCATGCAGGCAATGTTAAAAATGGTCAAACTTGATGTTGCCGAACTTGAGCGTGCCTATCAACAGGCCTAAATTCCATTGACCTTTAGGTTTGTTGGTTTTGTTAAATTTAAAAAGCGTCGTCCAGGCAGGCGGCGCTTTTTATTATCGGTGCTGATACCATTGGAAACTGAGCGGCTCGCGATGCTCGCAGCTACGTGAGGACCTGAATGATTTACCGTTGGCGGGATACTTGCCTATTAAAAGAAAACACCACTCGCGAATTGTCAATACGAGTGGTGTATTTGCTTTTTAGGCGAACAACCTGTTTAGAGGATTGTTACGTAAGCAGCCTGCAGGCCTTTCGGGCCCTGTTCTACGGTGAACTCTACTTTTTGTCCTTCTTCAAGTGAGTGGTAGCCTTCGCCAACAATCGCTGAATGGTGGACAAATACATCGGGTCCATTATCCTGGGCAAGAAAGCCATAGCCCTTGGTATTGTTGAACCATTTTACTGTTCCTGAAATTCGTTCTGCCATTTCGTGTTACTCCTGTATTATTTTTGCTTGCAAATTTGATTAATAACGCTTGGAACCACCACGGTTTTTATGCGTGATAGGCCGGCGTGATCCATTATTTCCGCCGTTGCGGTCGTTGAAACCACCGCCCCGGGATGCATCGCGTTCATGTGCGGTGCCGACTCTGATTTCTCGATCATCCAGCGAATAACCATTGAACATCTGGGTTGCTTTGACAGCATCGGCTTGTGAGCCCATGACGACGAAGGCAAACCCTTTGGATTCTCCGGTGGAGCGATCTTTAACGAGGTCCGCAGACACAAC
>DATMXL010000151.1:0-6714 GCA_035561555.1 Bellilinea sp. | reverse complement strand
CATGCATATCCCCGGACGTGCCCAACGGTTTGGTCTCCGGCGCCCAGTATTCATAGCTGGCCAGCGGTTGGCGTTGATGCTGCATCAGCACATCCGCAACCTGCGGCAGCGTCAGACTGGAGCCATTGACGTGGATCAGGCCCTCTTCGTAGCGTATCGTAGCCGGATCGACGTCATAATCCTCCGCCAGCTCGCTGTTGATCAACTGGCGCAGCGCTTTGGCGGCATGCCGCACCGCATTGCCGGTGACGAATGTCTGGCGTGAGGCAGTGGTTGGGCCGCCGTCGGGCGTCAAATCGGTATCCGATAGCAGTACATGCACACCCTGCGGCGGTTGCGACATTTCTTCAGCGGCAATCAGCCCCAGGACAGTCGGCAGCCCCTGCCCCAGCTCAGCCGACGAGGTGCGCACCTCGATCATGCCGTCGCGGCGCAGTTCCACCTCGGCGCCAGCCTTATCCGGCGCGCCGCCACCCAGACCAGTGTTCTTGTAAGCAACAGCAAAGCCCCAGGCACGCCGTTTATATGGCTCAGCCGGGTCAACTTTAACGGTAAACGGCTCGTCACCGCCCAGGCGTTTGACCTCGGCGGACACCTTGTCGATACATTCCAGCAGGCCGACGCTGTCACGCAGCACCTGCCCGGTGTTGGTCACGCTGCCGACTTTGAGCGCGTTCATGCGGCGAAGCTCGACACGGTCCAGCTGCAGCCGTTCCGCCAGCATATCCATCACCGACTCAACCGCGAAGGCGGATTGCATCACGCCAAAGCCGCGGAAAGCGCCGGCTGGCGGGTTATTGGTGTACATGGCATAACAATCCGCCTGGACATTGGGCACTTCATACGGCCCGGACGAGTGCGTGGTAGCGCGGGTCATCACCTTCTCACCCAGCGAGGCGTACGCGCCCGTGTCGCCGTATAGCTCTGTTTGCACAGCCACCAACCGCCCGTCGTTCTTGGCGCCAACTTTGACGCGAATCTGGGTGGCATGCCGCTTGGGATGAGCGATCAGGCTCTCGTGCCGGTCATACAGCAGTTTTACCGGTCGTCCGGTGACATTGGCTAGCAGCGCGGCGTGGATCTGTCCGGCAATATCTTCTTTGCCGCCGAATCCGCCGCCGATTAATTGACCGATGATGTGCACCCGTTCTTCCGGCCAACCCAGGGCGCGGGCAACCTGATCGCGGTCTTGATATGGAATTTGCGACCCGACCCAGATTTCCATGCGACCGTTCTCCAGCGGCCGGGCGATGGCGCATTCCGGCTCGATGAAGGCATGGTCGTGCATGGGCGTGTTGAAAGTCTCTTCAAGAATCACATCGGCTTCTGCAAAACCGGCGTCCATATCGCCTTTGCGCACCTTGATGTGCTTGAGTAAATTGCCTTTGGCGTGGATTTGCGGCGCATCTTCCTGGCGGGCTTGCACTGCATTACTGACCACGGGCAGCGCTTCGAATTCGACTTCGATTAAATCGAGGGCTTCACTGGCGATAGCGCGGGTTTCGGCAGCCACAATGG
Organism: Bellilinea sp.; assembly: GCA_035561555.1. GTDB lineage: Bacteria > Chloroflexota > Anaerolineae > Anaerolineales > Anaerolineaceae > Bellilinea. The sequence goes on along the minus strand of DATMXL010000151.1, from coordinate 5,196 downwards.
CGACTGAATCACCTACCGTACGGATGCGCTCCCCTACCCCCACCAGGCTGGGCCAATCGGCAATCACCAGACCATGCAGGTGTTCGCCGGGGATGTCGGCAGCGGTCAACACCGCCAACACGCCGGGTAAGACGCGTGCGCGGCTTACGTCCAGGCGGGTGACGATGGCACTGGGCACCATGGCACGCTTGACGCGCGCATGCAGCATGCCGTCAAACTGAATGTCGTCAGTGTAGATGGCCGTCCCGGTGACTTTCTGGACGGCATCCGGCCGCGGGCTGACTCTACCAACAACTTTACCGGCATGCGTAGAAGGAGCAATCAGCGGCGCCTCCACTGGCGCACCCGTCCGCAGCGACTTGCCTGCGGCTTGAATGGCGCCAATGATAGCCGGGTAACCAGCGCAGCGGCACAAAGTGTCTTTTAACGCGTATTTGATATCCTGTTCGCTCGGATCCGGGTTGTGCTGCAGCAGCGCGTATGAGGTCATCAACTGCCCGGGGATGCAGAAACCGCACTGCACCGCGCCATACTGGATGAAGGCATCCTGCAGGGGATGCAGGTGCGCAGCGCTGCCGTTGGCTTTGATTGCCAACCCCTCGATGGTGGTGATGTTCTTGCCATGCGCCTTGACCGCCGGGTAGTTGCAGGAGAGCACCGGCTGTCCGTCAATCACGACGGTGCAGGCGCCGCATTCGTCCTCATTGCAGCCGACCTTGACACCGGTCAGGCGCAGCCGGTCGCGCAGCAGATCCGCCAGCATCTCGCCTTCCAGCGGCTCGACAGAAACCGCTTCACCATTCACCACAAATTCGATCTTTTGAGCAACCATTAAATTGCCTCCAATTCACTGGCACGCTGCCAGGCTTTTTCCAATACCTCTATCAAAAGCACTCCCACCAGGTGCTGGCGATATTCAGCCGTAGCTCGGCGCGGGTTGGTGCGAAATTTCAAGGAAGAACGGATCAAATCCACTGCCTGGTCAACGATGGCCGGGGTGTAAGGTTGGCGGTACAGAAATTCTTCGACTGCCAACGCGCGCTGAGGGGTTGGACCAGCCGGTCCAACTGCCAGCCGGATGCAATCGATCATCCCGCCGGAGCGCTGCAGCCAGATCGCCATGTTGAGGATCGGCAGCGCCACACCCTGAGGGCGCATGATGCGTGAAAAGACCGAGGCGTTGCCCTTTTGCCGCAGTGGCAGGTAAAAACCCACTAGAATCTCATGGTTTTCGGTCAATACATTTTTGCCAAGGCCGCGGAACAGCTGCAGCAGCGGCACCAGGCGCAAGGTGCCGGGTCCAGCTACCTCCGCCACCGCGTCCATGGCTGCCAGCGCAATCATGCCGTCGGCAGCCGGCAGAGCGTGCGCCACATTGCCGCCGAGGGTGGCAGTGTTGCGCACCTGCGGACCGCCAATCAGGCCGCAGGCCTCCACTACAGCCGGGGCATGCAGGCGCATCAACGGGTGCTCAACGATGCGGGCGACCGGCACGCCGGCACCCACGAATAATTGAGCGCCGCGCACTTCCAGACGCTGCAGGTCAGGAATGGCGGAAACATCCACCAGAGTATGAACCGGGTTTTGGCGGCCTTGCTGCAATTCAAGCAGTAGATCAGTGCCGCCTGCCACGGGTTTGGCGTTGCCGCCGCCTTCAGCCAGGGCCTGTACGGCCTCAGCGACGCTTGCGGCTAAAATATAGTTCGACCAGAGTTTCATCGCACGTTCTCCTTTGAATCTGCTGGCGCTTTTCGACGGGTATCAACCCGACGCCGGCAGGGGGAGACCCTGGCCGACCAATTCTTTTTGTGTCATCCTGAGGGAAGGGTTACCGCCCGAAGGATCTCTCTTTTAAAGTTCAATCCGCATTTCGTAGGTTGGGTTGAGGGACTTTCAACCTGTTCTCCATGAAATACCTTTTTGTCCCGAAACCCAACATTTGTTTGTCATCCTGAGGGGGTGATCGTTCCCCGAAGGATCTCGTTTTTAAAGTTCAATCCGCATTTCGTAGGTTGGGTTGAGGGACTTTCAACCTGTTCTACATCAAATACCTTTTTGTCCCGAAACCCAACGTCATCACATAAGCCTACGGTGTTGGGTTTCGCTTGCAGGTTGTATGTCCAATCTGTTTCATTTATCGCTCAACCCAACCTACATTTACTTTCATTTGTCATGGTGAGGGCAGGTCTTCTGCCCGAACCATCTCGGAGATCCTTCGGAGGCAGAATATACCTCCTCAGGATGACAATAATACTGTGGTTCCTCGCAGCGCTTCTCACCATTTCCAATAGAAAATGAGAACATTGGTAGGGGTCATCCTCTCCCTTTTAGGGAGAGATCAGGTGAGGGTCCTGCTCCACTCCCGCCATCATCAAGCCTAACTGCGCGGGGGTGGATTCCTTCGCATCTACTATTCCTATTATACGACCTTCGTACATAACTGCAATACGGTCCGAAAGCGCCCGGATTTCGTCCAAATCTTCGGAAATCAGCAGCGTGGCGGTGCCTGTCAGGCGCTGCTCCAGCAGCCGTTGGTGAATGTATTCCGACGCGCCAATGTCAACCCCGCGGGTAGGCTGCGAGGCGATCAATACCTGAGGCTGGCGGCTTAATTCACGCCCTAAAATCAACTTCTGGATGTTACCGCCAGATAAATTCTTGACCGGGGTATCCAGATTGGGCGTTTTGACGTTGAAATCCTTCACAACCTTGTCGCATTGTTCGCGAATGGCCTTGAAGTTCAAAAAACTGTGATTCGAGAAAGGCACTTTACCATGATCCGACAGAATCAGGTTGTCGGTGACGCTGAACTCGCGAATAGCGCCTTCTTTCATGCGCTCCTCGGGGATGTACGACTGTCCATGTTCAATATGCACCAGCGGCGAGCCGTTGGTGACCACTTTATCGTTGAGGGTGATGCAGCCAGAGCGCACCGGACGCATCCCCGCCAGCGCTTCAGCCAGTTCACGCTGACCGTTGCCGGAGACGCCGGCCAGCCCCAGGATTTCGCCGGAGCGCAATTCCAGACTGACGCCGCTGACGGCATCCTTGCCGCGGTCGCCGTGCACGTACAAATCCTGAATGCTCAGGCGTACCGGGCCGGGTTTGACCGGCGGCTTATTGTATTGCAGCAGCACCTGCCGGCCCACCATCATATTAGCCAGTTCGACCCGCGTCACATTTTTATTGGGCACCGTGCCGGAAATTTTCCCGTCTCGCAGTACCGTGATTCGATGGCTGATCGCCAGCACCTCGTTCAACTTGTGCGAGATGAAGATCAGCGCGTGACCATCGGACGCCATCTTTCGGAAGGTGACGAACAGGTCGTCCACCTCTTGCGGAGTCAGGACGGCGGTTGGCTCGTCCAGCACTAGCAGCGCTGCACCGCGGTACAGCGCTTTAATAATTTCCACGCGCTGCTGTTCGCCGACCGCCAGCTGCCAGACCGAAGCGCGCGTGTCCACCTTAAGGCCATACTGGTCGCTCAGGTCGTTGACGCGCTTTTCCACCCGGTCGAGATCCAGCACCGGTCCGCGCGAGGATTTAAGCCCCAGCGCAATATTTTCAACAACAGTCAGGTTAGGGATCAACATGAAATGCTGGTGAATCATACCGATACCGGCGTTGATGGCATCCAGCGGTGAGTTGAAGCGTTTTTCCTCGCCATTGATCAGAATCTGGCCTTCGTCGGGCTTATACAGGCCGTACAGCTGGCGCATCAGCGTTGATTTGCCAGCGCCGTTCTCGCCCAGCAGGGCATGCACCTCGCCAGAACACACGTCAAAGTCAACGTGGTCGTTTGCCAGCACGCCAGGGAAGCGCTTGACGATTCCCAGCATCTGCATCTGTTCAATGACAGGTTGTCCGGTCGGTAAATATCGAGTCATGAAAATTTCACCACTGCCCCACTAGGGGGTGCAAAAATCGCAAGACACAGAGATCACAGAGAAAACCATTATTGGGTGTCGTAGGGGCGGACCGGCCTCGCGAGGGGGTCCAAAAACCGGATGTCCGCCCATTCCATTAAGTCGTAGTCCTAGGTCGGATTGAGGGGTGGTTTCAGGGAAAATTTTCGCTTTCAATACGTCCACCCGGAAATCCGACTTCTATTAGTTGTAGGGGCGAGGCAAGAGCAAAATAGTCGATCGGTCAATGACGTTTTTAGCCTCGCCCATCGAGATCATAGGTATCGTCGTAGGCCGACTTGGACAGCGTTGCTAGGGACCTTTTCCCTCTCCCTCCTTATAAGGAGGGAGAGGGAAGGGTGAGGGAGGTAAACGTGGGGCCCCTCACCTATCCTCTCCCCGCAAGCGGGGCGAGGAATTGTTACGGAACGATGGTGCCGTCGTTGATACCGGCGATGGCGGCATCAGCAGCGGCTTTGACATCCGCCGGAACTTCGATGGCAGGGTTGTAGACAATCACCAGACCGCCGTTTTTGAAGGTCAGGGTGTAAGACTTGCCACCCATGACGCCCTTTTGAGCGCTGGCGATCATATCTTTGATGATGCCGGTCCAGTCATATACCTGGCTGGCAACAACGGCTGTGGGGGCCAGTGAAGTCTGATCCCACTGGGTGCCGAACCAGAAGGCGCCCTTGTCCTTGGCAACGCCAATGGCGCCGACCACGGATTGGGAGGAACCGGTCAGCATATCAGCGCCGGCGGCGATGTGCGTCTCGGCGGCGGTAGCCATCAGCGAAACGTCAGAGAAGGAACCGGTGTAGGTCACAGAAACCTGGGTACCGGGTTTGGCTGCTTCAGCGCCCTTCTGGAAGCCTTCGATGTAGAGCTTGGCGTCGCCAGCATCTACCGGGCCGGTCTCGCCGATGATGCCGGTTTTGGACATCAAAGCAGCGATGGTGCCCAGGACGTAACCGCCCTGCTGAGCTTCTGCCTGGTAGGCGAAGACATTATTGATGCCGGAAGCCTGGAAGGTGTCTAACGAAGTACCCCAGGCAAACGAGGTCTCGGGGAAATCCGGGGCAACCTGCTCGAGCGAGGTGCCGTACTGTGAGCCGTGGGCGATGACCAGGTTGTAACCCTTGGAGGCGTAGTCGCGGATGGCGGCCGCGGCATCCGGCACGCTAAATAGATTTTCTGAATAGGCAATTTCCATAGCAGTCTCGCCGCCCATCTCGGTCTGGACCTTTTTCAGACCTTCGAACATCGACTGGCTGAAAGCCATGTCGGTGAT
>DATMXL010000150.1:0-4384 GCA_035561555.1 Bellilinea sp. | reverse complement strand
GCGCGATGTTTTCATTGTACGATTCGAGAGAGGAACGCTGCCGTTTGCAATCGACGAAATACTCGCCTGTCACCCCAGCTACTTCTGGCGAGGAAGCCAGGTAAATAGACGTTTGGGCACCTCGTTCCGGTGAGATGGCTGCCAGCTCAAATAAGCTCCAGAGCGGACGGAAAATGCCGCCATTGCTCTTGCCAAAGTTGCTGGCGACGAAACCCGGGTGCACGGCATTGGCGGTCACTGTCGGGGGAAGGCGGCGCGCCAATTCCCGGGTGAAGAGGATGTTCATCAGTTTGGACTGGCTGTAGGCACGCCAGCCCCAGTAGTGCCGGTGACCGTTTAATCGATCCGGATCTATGTGGGCTCCCCAATGAGCCCCCGAAGAGACTGTGATCACCCGCGCGGGGGCGCTGGCAGTCAGCCGGTCCAGCAGCAGGTTAGTGAGCAAAAACGGGGATAGATGATTGAGTGCCAGGGTCATTTCATAGCCGTCAGCCGTGGTAAGGTGGTTGGAGAAGACTGCGCCGGCGTTATTGATGAGAACATCCAGGCGGTCAAAGCGCTGGTGGAATTCTTCCGCCAGGCAGCGTACCTCGGACAGGTCAGACAGATCGCCGATCAACATGGCAACCTGGGAATTGCCGGTGTCGTGCTGGATTTTACTCACTACGGAGCGCGTTTTGGCCGAGTTTCGACCCACGACGATGACCTGAGCACCCATGCGGGCTAACTCGGTTGCGGTGATGTAGCCGATGCCGCTGGTGGCACCGGTGACGAGGATTGTTTTTCCGTGCAGATCGATTGTCATATAAAAATCACACCAACTTTGTCTGAATTATACACTGGGTCAGGTAAGGGCACGGGGGGTGTAAATCCATACGGATTTTCGTCCTTCCCCGTGCCCTTCCGAATGAGTTTCTTCGTCGCAATGGCGAATTATTGATATTAGTTATTGAACCTTCACCGGTAAGGATTCGAGTTGATCGACCAATTCAGCGATGACATCAAAGCCGCCCTGCCAGAAGGATGCCTGGTGGACGTCAATGCCGGCTTCTGCCAGCAGTTTGACCGGCGCCATCGAACCGCCAGTGGACAGGATTTTAACGTAGCGCGGTTTAAAGGCTGCGCCTTCTGCCTTGAACTGCTTATATAGTGCAAATACCAGCAGCTGACCGAAGGCATAGGCATACACATAGAAGGGAACTTCATAGATGTGGGGGATGGAAACCCATTCCCAGCGGAATTCGTCGCTCACTTCCACCACATCACCAAACTGAGTCTTCAGGTTTTTAAGATAGGCTTCAGCCAGTTCATCCACCGAAGCTCCCTGGTCGATCATTTCATGGGCTTCCCGTTCAAACAGCGCGAAGAAAACCTGACGCATGATGGTGGCATAGGCATCGTCGACCTGGCGGAAGATCAGATCGCGGCGGACGGATTCATCGTCTTCGGTCTTGAGCAGGTTATCCACCAGCATCATCTCGCCAAAGGTGGAGGCTGTCTCCGCCAAAGGCAGGTTGGACTGGAAGTCCAAAATGCTGTGTTTTTCAGCCAACATGCTGTGGATGGCGTGCCCCAATTCGTGTGCCAGCGTGGCAACGTCATCAGCCCGTCCCTGATAGTTGACCATAACCCAGGGCGTGAGTTTCGGCGTGGTGCTCCAGCAGAAGGCTCCGCCGCGTTTACCCTTGCGCACTTCGCTATCGAGGTGACTCTGATCAAAGACGCGCTGCGCCAGCGCTGCAAACTGCGGATCGAAGTCGTTGAAAGAGTCGAGCACAATGCCGGCAGCCGCAGCGAAATCATACTTTTTGTCCGATTTGACCACCGGGGCGTAAATGTCGTAGCGGCGCAAGTGATCGACACCCAGCCATTTGGCTTTGAGGCGGAAGAAGCGCTGGAACAGCCCAACATTCTGTTTGGCAACTTCCAACAGAGTATCAACTACCGAATCAGGCAGGTCGTTGATCAGGTTGCGGGCTGAAATGGGGCTGTCATATTTACGCAAGTTGAGCTGCTCGTTGCGCCAGTCGCGTACCAGGGTCTGGTAGATCTGACCCAGAATGGGGCCGTCGTAGCCATAAACTCGATATAACTCCTGGTAAGCGCGAGCGCGCAAGTCAGGATCAGCCTGACGTACATAAACCATCAACTCGCCGCGGGTTAATTCCTTTGCTTCGCCATTAACATTAACTTTGAAGGTATAGCGATTGGTGATGGAGCTGTATAGTTGGTTAATGGCGGCATTGCCGGTCACGTTCTTGATATTGATAATTTTCTCTTCCGGCTCGGTGAGGGTGTGTGGTTTGAAGGCGCGCAGTGCTTCCAACCAGTATTGCAGACCGCCTGCAGCCGCCATTAGCCGGGCGGTATTTTTATCATCCAGGTCGCGCCACCACAGGGTGAAGAACAGGGTGCGGTTGGTCAGATCCGCCACAAATTGCTCTACGCGAGCGGTCAGCGATTGGGCTACCTGATTCTGGGTATCCTCGGTGTAGAACAAGCCGGAAAAACCGTACAGCCGGCTGCCAAGGTCTTGAATGGCTTCCAACTTGTGCACAATGGCCATAAATGCGCTGTCCGGGATGTCCGAAGCGAGCTGGGGGCGCAAGGTTTCAAATTCAGCCACCAGCGCATCCAGGTTTTTGAAAGCGGCTTCAAGATCGGGACTAGTGGGGGTAGAATACAGGTCGGCAAGGCTCCAGCGAGCCTGTTGATAGGTTTTGGTTTCCGTGCTCATACATCTTCCTCCAGGGGTGTAATAAGGGTTTCCTGCAGCTGCTTGCGCAGGTGGTCAATCGGCATACGCTGACCGCTGACCGGGTCTTGATAATGCCAGAGCGTCCAGCCGTTACATGGGCCGGGTTGAATCAGGCGGGCAATTTGATGAATGGAGCCGCGCTTCAGGTCGTACTCGAGCTGACCGTCGGCTAGAATTTGCGCACTGGTGGTTGAAGTGGTGCCAAAATAGAGCGTTTGACCGGGGGATAGCAGGCCGTTTTCCACTAAAGCGCCAAACGGCAAGCGCGGTTCACGCCGCGGGTTGGAGGTGTACAGCGATTTGGGCGAGGGCGCAGCATCGAGAGATTCGATGCGGTTTTGGGCCAATTCGGCGTACTGCGGGTCGCGTTCGATACCGATCCAATGGCGTCCCAGCCGGCGGGCTGCTTCGCCGGTGGTGCCAGTGCCGAAAAACGGATCGAGCACCACATCACCGGGGCTGCTGGAGGCTAATAATACCCGGTACAGCAAAGCCAGCGGTTTTTGAGTCGAATGGGCTTTGACACCGTTAATCTTCAGCCGTTCGCGACCGCTGCACAGGGGCAGGTGCCAGTCGGAGCGCATTTGCAGTCCATCATTGAGGGCTTTCATGGCCCGGTGATTGAAGGTGTAGCGCTGACCGCGCTCTTTCTGCGCCCAAATCAGCGATTCATGGGCATTGGTAAAGCGCACGCCGTGAAAATTGGGCATGGGGTTGGTCTTGACCCAGGCGATGTTGTTTAATATCCAGTAATTCAGGTTTTGCAGGAGGTAGCCGACGCGGTAGATGTTGTGATAGGTGCCAATAACCCACAGCGTGCCGGTCGGTTTGAGGACGTGGCGGCAGGCGGTCAACCAGGCGGTGGTAAAGGCGTCGTATTCGGCGAAATCTGTAAATTGGTCCCAGACGTCGCTGACCCCATTGACCTGCGTCAGATTGGGGCGCCACAGGTTCTGGCTCAGCTGCAGGTTGTAAGGTGGGTCGGCAAAGACGAGATCAACGGATTCAGGCGGCAGTTGCTGCATGACCTGGATACAATCGCCGATGAGCACCTGGTCGAGGGGGAGCGCCGGGGATTCCATGAGGGTAATTGTACACGAAGAGAACGTGTCACGTGCCAAGTGTCAAGTGCCATGGTAGGCGCGAACCAAAGCTATGGGTAGCGGAGAGTCAAGATTTAAACGCAACCCCATTCGCTACGCTCAGGGGCGCATAGTTCGCGAGAACGCAAAGAACGCGAAGTAAACCAAATAATAGTTAAGGGCAACAATCCCTGTGAGTGAGAAATGGGGCACGGGGAAAACAAATGGCCCCCGTGCCCTTGCGGGACCGAAGTGACGGAGCGACGGTCCCTGCCAGGGGACGCAACTTTCGCGGGGGGCGCAACAACCGCGTGCGGCAAGTCCCTTACCGGTAACATTTTATTGGGCACGGGGAAAATAAAAGGCCCCTGTGCCCCTACCGCTGTGCGATCATGTCAAGCATGAGCTGGTGCAATTTGGGATTGGCAGCGACCATGGTATAGGGCGGGGTGAAGATGTCGGGATCCCCATTAAACCGGGTGGCGACGCCGCCGGCTTCTCGGAGGATCAGCGCACCGGCAGCCACATCGTAGGGGTGCAGGCC
>DATMXL010000149.1:0-14855 GCA_035561555.1 Bellilinea sp. | reverse complement strand
GCGAATGGAATCGACCAACTCCCGTTTACTCTTTTGACTCATCATAGGCTCCCTCTGCGGATCGAGAATTCCGCGTTAGGGTAACATCTATTTTGAGCCAACGAATCCCACTAAAGTAACTTTTGATTTGAGGCAATGCGGCATCTTGACAGGCTTTTCAGCGCTGACTATACTTAGCTATAGATTAATACTTAGCCTTCGGGGCAGGGTGAGGGATGAAAATCCCAATTCCCGATCGGTGGTGATAACCCACGAGCGCGTAAGACTGCGCATGATCTGGTGAAACTCCAGGGTCGACGGTACAGTCCGGATGAAAGAAGGTGTTGAAGACCGGTGATTCGCATTTTGCGCGCACCGTGTGGACATTACCCCGAGAGCAACCTGTTTTCGGGTTTTCGTTTTTTAAGGATGACCCGTCGGACGAGAGGAAATCCTATGGAGGTAAGCATTCCAAACGCACTGCGACCAGCAGCGAACCGCCTGGTGCGTCGAGCGCGACTGCTCCTCACGCCCTTTTCTTTGATTCTGTTCCTGGTTTTGTGGGAGGTGCTGGCGCGAACCGCCAAATTACCCGCCTTCATCCTGCCTGCTCCCGGCCGGGTCTTTGACCGTTTTCTCCAGGCTGCCGGCGACGGCACCCTTCTGCGCCACACCCTGGCAACCCTGCTCGAGGTCGTTCTCGGCTTGATCGCCGGCACAGTGCTGGCGACCTTTACAGGCTACTGGATTGCTCGCTCGCGCATGTTTGAGAAACTGATTGCGCCGTACCTGGTTGCCAGCCAGGCGATTCCTGTGGTGGCGATCGCTCCGCTGCTGGTCATTTGGTTTGGCCCGGGAATGGGCACAAAAGTGTTGATTTGCGCCCTGATCGTGTTTTTCCCGGTGCTGGTTAATACTGTGGTCGGGCTGCGCGCCGTACCGGAGGAGCTGCGCACGCTGATGCGTTCGCTGCGCGCCAGCCGGCTGCAAGCGCTTAAATATTTGGAAATACCAGCTGCTCTGCCTGTCTTCCTGGGCGGGTTGCGCATCGGCGCTACTTTGTCCGTGATCGGCGGCGTAATTGGCGAACTGGTTGGCTCGAACCGCGGTCTGGGATTTTTAATCAACGTCGGTCGTGGTCAATTCGATACCGCCCTGGTTTTCGTCGCTGTCTTCACCCTGGTCACACTGGCTCTGGCACTCTACGGCCTGGTAATGCTGCTCGAAAAACGGCTGCTTTCCTGGCAGAACGAACCGCACAAGTAAACCTTACGGAGAACAAGCATGAATCGCGCCACTCGACAGACCGCCCTCGTCATTACCCTGCTCCTGCTGCTCATCACAGCCTGTACACCAGCCACAACCCAGACCCCCGCCCCGCAACTGACGCCCGTGCGTCTGCCCGTCGGTTTCATCCCCAATGTGCAGTTCGCCCCGCTGTATGTGGCGCTGGATAAAGGTTATTTCCAGGCTGAAGGTCTGGATGTGACCCTGGATTACAGCATGGAAAACGACAATGTGGCGCTGGTCGGCGCCGGTCAGCTGTCGTTTGCCATTGTCTCCGGCGAACAGGTGCTGCTGGGGCGCGCCCAGGACCTGCCGGTAGTGTACGTCATGGCCTGGTACCGGGATTATCCGGTAGGCATTGTGTCCCTGAAACCTGAGGGCATCACAGAGCCGGCCGACCTGCGCGGCAAGAAAATTGGGCTACCCGGGTTATACGGCGCCAACTACATTGGTCTGCGGGCTTTGTTGCTGTCTGGCGGCCTGACCGAAAAAGATGTGACGCTGGATTCGATCGGATTTAACCAGGTCGAGGCGTTATCCGCCGGGCAGGAACAAGCCGCTGTGATCTACATTGCCAATGAGCCGGCGCAACTGCGCAGCCTGGGGTACGAGACTGACCTGATCAAAGTAGCCGACTATCTGTCGCTGGTCTCCAACGGTCTGATCACCAACGAGACGGTGCTGGATGAAAATCCAGAGTTAGTAAAAGCGATGGTACGCGCTGTGATCCGCGGCATTCAGGACACGGTTGCCAATCCGGATGAAGCCTACGAAATCTCGAAGAAGTACGTCGAGAATTTGGCTCAGGCGGATGCTGCTGTGCAAAAAGAAGTGCTGGCCACTTCCATAGAACTGTACCAGCGCGAACCCTGGGGCCAATCGGACAGTCAAGCCTGGCAGAATATGCAGGATGTGCTGCTGGATATGGGCTTGATCACCGAGGACCTGGATTTAGGCCAGGCATATACCAATGATTACTTGCCTTAGGGAGAATAACCCGTGAATGTTTCGGCGCCACAGCCCGCGCTGCAGGTTTCCCATCTCAACGTCACCTATGCCAATGAAAACGGCGGCCTGCGAACCCTGGTCGATCTGTCCTTTGAGGTGTACCCTAACGAGTTCATTTGTATTCTCGGCCCGTCCGGCTCGGGCAAGACAACCCTGCTGCGCGTGCTGGCCGGGTTGCTGCCGCCTACCAGCGGCGAAGTGCGCTTTATGGCTGACCATTTACCGCTGATTGGCTACGTATTTCAGCAAGCCAACCTGATGCCCTGGCGTACCGCCATGGAGAATATCATGCTGCCGTTGGAGATGCAAAATGTCCCGCTAGAGGAAGCGCGCCGCCAGGCAGCTGAATTGATCGATTTAACCGGGCTCAAAGGCTTCGAAGACACCTGGCCGCGCGACCTTTCCGGCGGTATGGCGCAGCGCGTGGCCATTGCCCGCGCCCTGATCCAGGATCCCGATCTGCTGCTGCTGGACGAACCCTTCGGCTCGCTGGACGAACTGACCCGCGAGCGCATGGGCGCAGAATTGCTGGATATATGGCAGGCGCGCCGCAATACCGTACTGATGGTGACTCACTCGGTTTCGGAAGCCTTGCTGCTCTCCGATCGGGTGCTGGTGCTGACGCCGCGCCCCGGTCAACTGGCGTTGGACTACCATGTGCATTTGGAGCGCCCGCGCTGTGAGGATATGCGCTACAGCGCCCAATTTGGCGAAATGGCCAAAGAGTTACGGTCCGCTATTGTTGAATAAGCTAAAATAAGCGACTGAACCTGACATTGATTCCTGCGGAGTAGTATGAAAACGATTCTGATTCTCACCATGCACGGCATTCCCCCCAAGGACTTCCCGCGCCGCGAAATCGGCGAATACTTCGGGCTGCACACGCAAATGGAAAACGCGCCGCAGCGCATGGACGAGGCTGCGCGCCAACGCTACGCCGAATTAAACCACAAGATGCGGTCCTTCCCGCGTACCCTGGAAAACGACCCGTTTTACTTCAGCTCGCAGGAAATGGCGAATTTATTGGCTGCCGAGACGGGTTTTGAAACGCTATTCTGCTTCAATGAATTCTGCGATCCCAGTCTGGCAGATGCGACCGCAACTGCAATCGCGAGCGGGGCTGAACGCATCCTGGTATTGACGCCCATGATGACGCGCGGCGGCGAACACGCTGAAAAAGAAATTCCGGACGAGATGAAAGCACTGCAGCAGACTTACCCGGCAGTTGAATTTATCTATGCCTGGCCCTTCGACCCGTCAGAAATTACCCACTTTTTGGCTGGGCAAGTCAAACGCTTTATATAAACGAGCGGTTTATTGCGGGAAGTGCAGCACCATCACATCACCAGCCACAGTTTGCGTCAGCCGTTCCGGCAGGTCACCCAGGTTGGAGCGGAACAGTTGGCGCGAGCCGCTGCTGGGCACAACAATCAGATCGGAACCCACCACCTGCTGCAAGACAAAACGCAGCAGGTTGCCTTCGATAGGCATAATTTCAACCACCTGGTCTCCTTCGATCTCGTGGACCAATTCTTCGATTTTTTCTGCGTAACTGGGATCCACCAGAATTAATGTCGGAACATTGACTGCGTTGGACAGGGTGGCGAGCAATTCCAGTGTGCGTCCAACGGTTACCTTTAGCAGGCTATTGGGCGGAATGATCACCACCACCCGCTGCACGCTATTGATGGGTATGGAAAGCTTTCCGACCAGCACCGGCAAATGCGAATTCCAGATCACTTCATCCAAGATTGTGCCCATCAGGCTTTGCTGCAGGGTGGCTTTGCCGCGCCAGCCGATTAAAATGATCGAAGCATCATGCTCCATGGCAGCGTGCAAAATTCCTCTGGAGTACGACTGGTCCACCCGCGGCAGCAATGCCAGGTTGAGATCCGGATCATCCAACAAACTGGGTACTTTGGCCAGTAGCTCGCGCTGCAGTGATAAGTCCGGCACCTTGCCATTCACTTCGTGCGCCACATTCACCACCATCAACTGCCCGCCGGCTGCTGTGGCCAAAATCGCTCCCAGGCTGACCAGATGCTCCTGCGTCTGCGGATTGGCAATAGGTACCAGAATGCGGCTAAACAGCGGGGATTCTTCCTCTTCCCCGTGTCCGCTTCGTAATCGGGGAGCAAATTTCTGCACCACCAAGGGCGAGGTGATGGAAGTAAACAAAATCATCAGAATGGCCGCGTTGAACAACTCGGTGGAAAACAGACCAATTTCCAGACCGATCACTAGCGTGGGAATGGTCACCGCAGCCTGGGCGTGAGACAGGCCAAAGGCGGTCCAAAACTCGTCACGGGTGTAGTGGAAAATCCGAGCGGTAATCCAGGCGGCAACAAACTTGGATATGTAAGCCACTGCTGTGACGCCAATGCCGATCAGAACAGTCTCCCAGCCATTCAGGAATACCAGGGGGTCGGTCAACATGCCGCTGTAAAGCAAAAACACCGGGATAAACAGCGATTCGCCGATGAACAGCACATGGTTGATCACCGGGCTGCGGTGCGGCAAGGTAGCATTGACGGCTAACCCGGCCAGGAACGCACCGACGACTTCGTGAACGCCAATCTTCATGGCGGCCAGAGCTGCCACAAACAAAATCACCAGCACGAATTGAAATTCGGCTGCCCGGCCAGTGAAACGCCGAAAGAAAAATTTACCAATGCGCGGTAGGCCGAACAATAATAGTAAGGTATACACTACCAGCAGACCGATCAATTGAATGAAAAAACCGGCTTGCAGGTTTTGAGAATTGACGCCAAGGACTACTGCCAGCACCAAAAAGGCGCTGATGTCGGTCAACACAGTGGCGCCGGCAGTCACCGCCACAGCTTCGTTGCGGGCTACACCCAGGTGGGTGATGATCGGGAAGGCGATCAATGTATGCGAGGAGAAGGCTGACCCCAACAGAATAGAACCCAGCCAACTTAACCCCAGCAGTCGACCCAGTCCCAGCCCCAGTAGCTGCGGAATGAGATAGGTCAAAACGCCAAATATCAGGGCGCGGTTGCGGACGCGTTTAAATTGGTTTATATCCACTTCCAGGCCGGCGCTGAACATCAGATACACCAGCCCGGCAGTCGCCAGGAATTCGATTGGGCCTTCGATTTTCAGCAAATTAATGCCGTGCGGCCCGATTAGCATGCCCCCCAGGATAATCCCGACAATCCCCGGCAGCCGTATCTTCTCTGACAGAATGGGGGTGATCAGGATCACCGCCATAATAACCAGGAAAATGGCTACGGGTTCGTTGAGAGTTTCGATCAAATCGCGCCTGTGATTACCAAAATAACTGCTGTGTTCGGCTGCCGTGCGAGTTGTCGATGTGAACACGAAAATCATATCACAGTCCATTTTTCCGCTACGGTATTTTATGGGATGAATAGCTAAACAATTCAATACACAGCGATGACAGGCTTGTATTAGAATCGAACCTGGAAGCTGAACCTTACTCCCTGGAGATTAAATGGAACAACACGCCTGGATTAAAAATTTCCCTGGCGCCGTCACTGTCTGTGACCGCGAGGGAATCGTCCTCGAAATGAATGATAAAGCCATCGGAACCTTCGAAAATGAAGGCAGCGCCAGCTTGATCGGCACCAACTTGTTTGACTGCCACTCGCCTGCCTCGCAGGTCAAATTACGTCAAATGATCGCCTCCGAACAACCCAATATTTACACCATCGAGAAAAATGGCGTGAAAAAATTGATATACCAGGCGCCCTGGTACGCTGACGGCGTCTTTTCTGGTTTGGTTGAGCTTTCGCTCGAAATCCCCTTTGAAATGCCGCATTTTGTGCGGGAATAATGGGTAATCCAGCAGGTTGTCGGTTAGAGAGTTGATTTCCCCCCAGCATGGTTGATCCCGCCGAAGCAAAGGTGTTAGCCCTCATCCCGGCTTATAATGAGGGTAACCGCATCGCGCCTGTCGTGCGCGCTGCCAGTGTATATCTTCAGGTGTTGGTGGTGGATGACGGGTCGACCGACCAGACGGCTCAATATGCCCTCCTGGCTGGCGCAGAAGTGCTGCGGCAGCAACCCAATCAGGGGAAGGGTGCGGCTCTGCTGGCAGGATTTGCCGCGGCGCTCGAACGCGGTTTTCAGGCTGTGATCACACTGGACGCGGACGGTCAGCATGACCCGGCTGAGATTCCTGCCTTTCTGACTGCCTACCAGGAATGCCAGTCAGACTTGATCATTGGAAAGCGCGATTTCAAAGTCATGCCGCCTGTGCGGCGCCTGAGCAATACGCTTGGCACGCTGCTCTTCTCCCGGGCGCTGGGGCAACACGTGCCGGATAACCAATCCGGCTACCGATTAATCAGCCGCCGCTTAATGGAAGCGATCGCCGGCAATGCTGAACGGGGTTTTGAGTTCGAGGTGGAAATGATCGTCACCTGTGTGCTCAAAGGCTACCGCCTGGACTGGGTACCCATCCGCACTATATACGCCGGCGAGAAAAGCCACATTCACCCGCTGCGCCACCTGGCAAAATTCTTGCAAATAACTCTGAAGACCAATCGCATGATGCGCGCGGCACAGCGCAAACCGGGGGCATGACCATAATGGGGATCGTCAGAAGGAACGAATCATGAGTTTGGAAGAAATTAAACTGCGCCAGACAGAGCAGGAAGATGCTAATTTTTTATGGGAGCTGCATGTCCTGGCACTCAAACCGCATGTATCCGCGGTATACGGCTGGGACGAAGCCTTCCAGCGCCGCTATTATTTAGAAAACTACAGCACGTTGAACAGTCAGGTGATTCAGGTAGCCGGCGAGGATGCCGGCGTCTTGGCAATCGAAGAAACCCCACTCGGGTACATCCTTTCTTCCATCGAGCTGCTGCCAAAATACCAGGGAATGGGCATTGGCAGCCGGTTGATCAGCGACCTGCTGGAAAAAGCCGCAACCACGGGGCAACCGGTCAGTCTGCGGACGCTTAAAGACACTCCGGCGCGCCAATTGTACGAGCGGCTCGGATTTCAAGTCATCGGCGAGACGGAAGTGCACTACTGGATGCGTAAAGAAGGGCGTCCGGCGCAATACCTTCCCAGCCGCTGGGAAACCAATTTGTGCTTCATGGTGGAGGCGGATGACCAGGCTTCCGGCATGGTGACCATGATATTAGCGGAGAATGCCGAAGCGTTGGAGATCAGCGGCAAGCCGGGCAATCCGAACGAACAGGCACAACGGGCAGTGAGTCATGCCGTGCTGCCACCCGGGGGTGTGCCCTGGCGTGAAAAGCTGTTCCTGGTGCGTGATATTGAAAGCCGCGATACCATCGGCTTTTTAACCGTTTATTTCGGCTACCCCACCCCGGAAACCATCTACATTAGCAATTTTTATCTGCGTCCGGCCTGGCAGGGACGCGGCTTTGGCCGGGTGATCGTGACCGAGTTGGAGAAATTGGTGCTGCAGGCTGGGTTCCATGATGCGCGCGTGGTGGTGGGGTTGAAGAACTGGCGCGCGCTGCGTTTCTGGACACGCTGTGGCTTCAGCCGCATCATCCGCATCCGCGGCAATCAGGTCAGCGCCAGCCAGCAAGGGAACGTGGAAATAATGAAGGTTTTAGCACCAACGTAATAAATAGGGAACGACGAATCCCACAAGTTTGTCGTTCTCTATCCGATCGTTAGCCGGTACAATTGGCGGTCAATGACCGCCGCTACTTACGCTTGTTTAGAAACTGGCTGGCGATTTTCAACAGGGTATCCACCACTAACTTGCCGGACTCGCTGCGGTGCGATGAACTACCCATCGAACTGTTCGACAGGAGTGAATCCAAAAGACCGCCGACCATGCCGCCGCCGCTGGATTGGCTTGAAGGCTTACCGCTGCTGGCCTGGTAGGCTTGGAACAGCTGCATGCCAATGTTGACCAAATCGCCGGTGTCAATTCCGCCAGAAGATTGCTGAGATTGCTGGCTGGAACTGCCGCCGGTCAAACCGCCCAATAGCGATCCCAGTATATCCCCACCAGCACTGCCTTGCTGCGACGACGCAGAACTACCGCCGCCTAACAACGATCCCAACAGGTCGCCGGCAGAACCACCTTGCGACGATGCCGAGCTACCGCCCATCAAGGAACCGAGTAAACCACCAGCCGCACTGCTGCTTTGGGTTTGCCCTCCGCCGCCCATCAACGCTGAAATCAGATCGACAGCACTTTCAGGAGTTACCTGTTTTCCTCTGAACTGCTGCGCCGCCCGCTCCAATCCGTCTGAATAGGCAACGGCTGAACCGCTGTTGGCTTTTTGACGCAGCACCTGACTGGCATACGCCAGCTGATCAGAGGGAGCGGCTTCTTTTTTGGATTCCACGGCTTTGGTGATTACCTTAAAGGTTTCCACCATGTTGTCGCCATGGTTGTGGTTGTAATCGTCTGCCAGGTTTAAATTGGTCTGATTCTTTTTGAGCGTCCTGGTAGCCGCTTTGAACATCGTTGCGAGATCAAGGTCGGAACTTGTCATGGTATTACTTCAACTCCTCGGGCAAATGCGGGACTTTCAATACCGTTCCAGCCTTGATGACGTTGGGATTGTCACCAATCACAGCCTTGTTGGCTTCATAGATCAACATCCAATACTCTTTGGATGCTTTGCCGTAATATTTAAGCGCCAGCGCGCCAAGCGTGTCGCCGGCAACTACAGTGTATTCGGCTTTGGTTTTCAGCAAGGCAGCTTTTCGCTCGAACTCGGCTTTTTTATCGGCAGCAAGTTTCTTGTAGACCGCGCTCAGGTCTTCACCTTCAAGTTTTGGCATGATATTCCTCCGTTTCAAATGGGAAAGAAAGTCGATACTTATAAATATCTTATCATCCTTTTACGGGAATCAAAACCGGGCTGGCTATACTCAACCCACTATCAAGACCATCTGAACCTGCATTTTTGCAGTCTATACCCGCATCGTTTATAATTTGGTCTATCACCTCAGCCGCCAAGGGAGGCTAACTATGTTCGAAACTGAAGAAAAAGAAGAAAAAACCGCTGAAGAACAGCCTAAAGTCAATTATCAGGAAAAAATGATGGAAACCCGCACGGTCCTCATCTTCGGGGAGATTGACCAGAAGATGGCGGAACGCGTTACCCAACAGCTGATCCTGCTTTCCACCCTGTCGCAGGACGATATCAAAATCATCATCAATTCGCAAGGCGGTCACGTTGAATCCGGCGATACCATCTTCGACATGCTTCGCTTTGTGACCCCAAAAGTAAAAATCATCGGCACCGGCTGGGTTGCCAGCGCAGGCGCATTGATTTACGCAGCTGTTCCGGTGAAGCAGCGTTACTCGCTGCCAAATACCCGCTTCCTGCTGCACCAACCGGCAGGCGGTTTCCGCGGTAGCGCGCAGGATATGGCGATCGAAGCACAGGAAATTTTGAAAATGCGGCGGCGCCTCAATGAGATTTTTGCCAAACAGACCGGTCAACCCCTGGAGAAGATAGAGCGCGAAACTGACCGCAATCTGTGGATGAGCGCTGATGAAGCCAAAGCCTACGGATTGGTTGGGCATATCGTCGAGCGCTTCGACCAGGTGTAACCTGGTTTCAGACAGGATGCTCCGACTTTCTTAGAATGGCTGGAATCCTCTTGAATTATTGCTCGCGGCTGTATATAATTTTTATACTGTAAAACAAACCGCTGTAAATCTAATCGGAAGCGTTGACCCCATTTCTGACCCACTGGACGCCAGGGAATGGGCGAGCGAGTGGCGTAACCGGCCGTGAATCTCCCGCTTCCACGGCCGTTTTGCGTCTTAATACCAACGGCTCCGGCAAAAGAAAGGAGGGGTCTTCCAGTCGGGACTGTTCCACACAAATCTCTATATTCAGTTCAACCAGGAGGATTAAACGGTGAAACAGAAAATCTTGAGTATTGTGTTGATCCTCAGCATGTTGCTGCTTTCGTTTGCGACGCTGGGGGCTGCTCCCAACAAGAATATTGCCATCAATGTGGCCTTGAGCTACGACATTAATGACGAATTACTGGCCGATATTGGCACTCACGGTAAAGTGAAAGTTGTCATGCCCGAGATCCGCGCTTTGACCATGCAGGTGCGCGTCAGTGAATTGGCAGTGATTCGCACATTGCCGTACGTTGAATCCGCTAATCCGGATGCCGAGCGGCATGCCGCGCCAATCGACCTGGTTTCTGCTACCGATTTCAGCGACGGGGTTTCCAGTTGGGATCTGGATGCGATCAACGTGACTGATCTTGGCGCAGGTCGGCTTGCCGAATTTGATGGCGCTGGCGTTTACGTAGCGGTACTGGATACTGGCCTGGTCGACACCTGGCGCGCCTACTTCCCAGAGGAGCGCATTGCCGAAGAATATGCGACATCCTTTACTGGAGGCGGCATGGAAGCTGGCAATGTAGCCGAACAGCCAAATAAATGGGAACATGACCAGAACAGTCACGGCACCCACGTCACCAGTACTATTCTTGGCTACAACATGGGTGCGCGAACGATTAACGGCGTCGCGCCTATGGCGACCGTTATCCCAGTCAAAGTCCTCAACCAGAACGGGTCCGGTTGGTCATCGATGATCGCCGCAGGGATTACCTATGTGACGAATTTGAAAATAGGTCCGCTGGCTGGTCACCCGGTGGTGATCAATATGTCCCTCGGTGGATCGACCTTGGATGCTATTGAGGAGGCTGCCATTGATTATGCGGTTGAAAACGGCGTGATCATCGTAGCCTCAGCCGGCAACGAGGGCATGGCCGGCATGGGCTACCCAGGTGCGCATGAACCGGTCATCTCAGTAGCTGCTTCCGGATGGGTGGGTGAATGGACCGGCGCGAATTGGTGGCGATTATTCGATGTCCCTGATCCCACGAACCCCCTGGATTTCTACATTACCGACTTCTCCAGTCGCGAATTGTCAGGGCAGGATTTAGATGTTGCTGCTCCGGGTTCATGGGTGGTTGGTCCTTACAAGGTAAACAGTGGCATGACGTTATCCTGGTATTACCTGGGCGGCACCTCCATGGCGTCCCCGCATGTGGCCGGGATTGCGGCATTAATGATGGAAAAAGACGGCACCCTGAACCAGGAAGATGTCGAGGATATCCTGACGGGCGCGGCGATTACGTTAGACCCCGGATGTCGATTGGTTCAAGGTCCTAGCGGTCCGGCTGTCAATACGTGCTGGGAAGCGGATGCTACCGGCGCCGGGTTGATCACCGCTGACGCTGCTCTGGCTGCTGTCCCATAATATAAGTCCACCTAAGTCATTGGTTCACAAAAGGTGCGTTCCCGAGAGGAACGCACCTTTTTTAATGTGCCAGTTCAACAGCTACATTCGACCCGCTGTATATGCGTACTCCTGCCGCTCAAACATACGTATCTTTACGAATACTTTTTATAAATCACCTTTGTTATACTGTTTTCAACCAACACAAGCGCTGCCTGTGTCTAGAATTAATGGTAGCTCCTGCTCTTTTATCGGCGAATGGGAACAGTGTCCAAACAGGTCCTTAGAGAAGGATTGAACATGCTCACCCATTCCCGCGACGCAATGCAGGCCGTCAAATCCCTTGCATTTCAACGTATCCCGGTGGCTGTTACCAGTACCTATAAAGGGCTGTTCTTCGAGGAAAAGGTCGCGCCCCTCAAAGTAGGTCCGAATTACATCGTGTTCAAAGCCCCCAAACCGCAAATCTGTCTGGCATTGCGCTATCAAGTCTGGCTGCATTCGCAGGTTCTGCCGGAATCGGTGCGGGCAACGCTGCAAACCATCCACAGCGCCAGTGGTGAAATTACCCTGACCAACTTCACCTACACTGGTGACTATTGGCGCGACCGCCAGGAGCAGCGCATCGAGCCAGCCCATCCGGTTCAAGCCATTCTGAATGTGGCGAAACAATCCTTCCCCGCCAACCTCACCAACCTGTCGCTTCACGGCGCCGGTTTACTGGTCTACCTGGGCGAGAATACCGATCGCAACCTGGTCCCGAGATCACCGATCGAGATTTGTTTCACCTTAACCGAACAAAATAAATTCCATATTCTGGGAATGATCGCCAGCTGCCGCCAGATGGGTTATTCCATCATACAGGTGGGAGCGCGCTTACAACCGACCCTTAACCAGGCTGCCTGGCTGGAAAATTACATCACCAAACGCAAAATTGAAATACTGCAAGAGATGGATGAAAAAGTGGCGCATCGGTCTTATCCGCTTTAGTATCCTAATTTGGCGTTTTACACCGGGTTATCTATTCACCCCAGGCCTACACCTTTTCCGGCCGCAGCAAAATCACACGGTTTTCCGGGTCGACAATCCAGGAAGCCGGGTCCGGTTGACGGACGCCGTCCTCACCTAAATAGCGCACATAAATGGAAGTGGAGCGCGGCACAACCACAGCCGGGTCTTTGACCACATCCGCCTTGCCTTCCAATACCACCCCGCGCCCAGTGCCGTTTTCATCCACGGTATCGATAACGATCGACACCCGCGGATTACCCATCAGATCCCGCATCTTGCGAGTTGAATCGAAAGAACTTATCCAGATTGCCTCTCCGACCCACTCAAACCACACTGGCACGACATGCGGCTGCAGGGTGGTCGGATTAGACGTTGCCAGACGTGCCAATACTGGCTGAGCTAACAGCTCGCGCACCCACGGACGGGTGATGATCGCAGAAGCCGTGTTGATCATGCCACACATCGGATGGACTAAATTTGTTCGGTCTTTATCATTATATCGGCTCTCTATATCGCACAGGTCGGTAGTGCCCATATTTTTCGTGGAGGCATTGGATCGGCGTATAATTTATCCGGTTTCGCCATGCTTGCCATCCGCCGCCTGTTTTCATCTCCGCAACCCGTTCCGCCGGAACACCGCCGCAACTTTCTGCACCTGTACCTGGATATCGCCTGGTGGGGACTGCTCAACGGCAGCATTCTGGTATTTTTAAATATCTACGCCTCGCGGTTAGGCGCCACCACCACCCAACTCGGTCTGCTGACCGCTTCACCGGCGCTGGTCAACCTGTTGTTCACCTTCCCGGCTGGCGGACTCACCCGCAAATGGACCTCTGCCAAAGCCGTGCGCTGGTCCGCCTTGGTGATGCGCCTTTTCTACTTCATGCTGATCCCGCTGCCGCTGCTGCTGCCGGGAGATACCCAGGTGTGGGTCATCATCGTTATTACCCTGGTGATGAACATCCCCGGTGTGGTCATCAGCATTATGTTTAACGGATTTTTCGCCGAGGTGACCCCGCCCGAGTGGCGCGGGCAGGTAGTCGGCATGCGTAATGCGTTGTTTGCCATTACCACCATGGTCACCTCGCTGCTTTGCGGCCTGGCGTTGGTAAAGCTGCCCTTCGCCAATGGTTACCAGGTGGTATTCGCCATCGGCTTTCTTGGCGCCATGATGAGCACGCTACATCTGTTCCTGATCAGACCGCCCGTGATGGAACCCAAACCGGAAAATATCCCCGCCGCTGTCAAGGAGGAAGTTGAAGCCAGCGACCGGGTGCCGGTACGTGCTTCTCGCTGGGACGCGCTGCGTATGGACGTTTTACGCGGTCCATTTGCGCCAATCATCTTGATCACATTCTTATTCCAGACTTCGCTCACGCTGATCGGTCCGGTGGTGCCGCGCTATCAGGTGGATGCTTTAAAATTAACCGACGCCACCATCAGCCTGGGCAGCGCCGTATTCTGGGTGATGAACTTCGTCGGCTCGCTGCAGGTGCGCCGGTTAGCCCAGCGCTGGGGTTTTCAACGTATGACCGCCTATGGGCTGCTGGTTGCCAGCGTCACCTTGACCATCTTCACCTTCAGCTACCAGACCTGGATCTATTTGCTGCACCAGTTCATTGGCGGCATGGGATTTGCCCTGATGAACGGCGGCATGGTCAACTACATGCTGGAGAAGGTGCCAGTGGATGACCGCTTCTCGCATCTGGCCTGGATCAACCTGGCCAACAATGCCTCAGTGTTGATGTCCGGGCTGCTGACTCCGTCCATCGCTGGCGGCATAGGCATTATGGCGACGTTGCTGCTATCCGTTGGATTGCGACTGCTGGTGGCGGTCGTGATTCTGCGGCAAAAGTAGGCTGCCCGGTCAAGACTGACGCTTTGGCAATAAATCCAGCTGCGCCATTTGAGCAAAGCGGTCCGGCGCACCCCAATGCTCGACAATTTTTCCGTTCGAAAAGCGGCACTGGTCAAATATCGTAATGACAAAGCTTTTTCCGTTCGGTGGACCCATAAAACCCACGCTGTTGGTTCCCCGGGCGGTCATGCGCGCCCAAAGTTGATCGCCATCAGTAACCAGATCTTCAATGGTCAGGTGAAGATCTGGAAAAGAACGCCGTAAAAATTCCACATCTGACTGTATGCCAGCCAGGGTCGGGTGCAGCCCAAATTGATGCTCGATGAAGTTCGGTTCGAACAGCTGCGGCAACACACTGTAATTCCCCTGGTTGAAAACCTCGTCAATCACCCGGCGAAACACCGATATATTCGTTACAGTATCCATTATTTTCTCCATGTCCAAATCTGTAGTTGAAAAAAGGCCGGTTTTATCCTAAACTAGGATCATACTGTTTAGATATATTC
>DATMXL010000148.1:0-6088 GCA_035561555.1 Bellilinea sp. | reverse complement strand
AGGCAGGTTAATCCTATACTTTCGGCTACATCGAGTGTTTCCTGGTGTGCGTATAATACATGTATCCAGTTTCACAAACACTCAGGACAAATATGATTCGAACTGAACAGCTTTCCAAGTATTTCACGACCCGCAAGGATCAGCAACCGATTCGCGCCGTACAGGATTTAACGCTCGAGGTGCGCGAGGGTGAGGTTTTCGGCTTCCTCGGGCCAAACGGCGCCGGTAAAACCACCACCGTGCGCATGCTCACCAGCCTGATCGGACCGACCGCCGGGCGCGCCTTCATCGGACGCTGGGAGATCGGCAAGGATGATCAGAACATCCGCCGCTCCGTCGGTATCTTGACCGAATCCCCCGGCATGTACGAGCGCCTGAGCGCTGAGCGCAATCTGTCCATTTTCGCCAGCCTCTACGATGTGCCGGATGTTCCCGGACAGGTGGAAAAATACCTGCGCATGCTTGGCCTGTGGAACCGGCGCTTTGACGAGGTCGGCAGCTTTTCCAAAGGCATGCGGCAGAAACTGGCTATCGCCCGTGCACTGCTGCACGAGCCGCAGGCACTCTTTCTGGACGAACCCACCAGCGGTCTGGACCCGGAAGCGGCCAAATTGGTGCGCGATTTCATCGAGGAACTCAAGTCGCTGGGACGCACCATTTTCCTGTGCACCCATAACCTGGACGAAGCCGACCGCCTGTGCGACCGCATTGGCATTTTTAAATCCCGCCTGATCACGGTGGATACACCGGAGAATCTGCGCACCAAACTCTACGGACGTAAGGTGGTTTTTCACCTGGCGGAGGTCAACACAGCCTGGCCGGTAGCATTGCGTGCTTTGCCCTTCGTGCAGGACGTACAGTCAGTGGACAACCGGCTGGTGGTCAGCCTGCCGGACCCCGAAGGCCAGAATCCGCTGATCATCCGCCGTTTGGTGGAGCTGGGCGCAGAAATCCAGTTCGTCGGCGAACTGCGCCACTCACTGGAAGATATTTACCTGCAAACCATCCAGGGCGAAGGGGTGTAGGAAGGACATCATGAAACATATTCGAACCATCATCGCCAAAGAATGGATGGAAGTATTTAAAAATAAAATGGTGCTGTTCACCACGGCACTCATGCCGATCTTGTTCACCGCGATTCCATTAATCATGGTGAGAACCACATCCGGCGCGGCCTCGGAAAGTGCCAATGCGGACGTGCCGGCGCTGTTTGCCCAGGTGTGCGGTCAAATGAATGCCGGCGACTGCCTGCAGATCTATTTGATCAACCAGTTCCTGGTGCTGTACATGATGATGCCGCTGATCATCCCCATCACCATCGCGGCGTACTCGATCGTCGGCGAAAAGACCACCCGCAGCCTGGAACCGCTGCTGGCTACCCCGGTGACCACCGAAGAGCTGCTGGCCGGCAAGGCACTGGCAGCTGCCATCCCGGCGATTGCCGCCACCTGGATCTGTTTCGTAATCTTTCTGCTGCTTTTGCCGCTGGTAGGCGCCACCGAGGCTGTCCGGCAATATGTGCTTGGTCCGACCTGGCTGTTGGCTGTGATTGTGGTCGGTCCATTGATGGCGATAGCTGCAGTCAATTTTGCCATCATGGTCTCGTCCAGGGTCAATGACCCACGGGTAGCCGAGCAAATGGCAGCGATCCTGATTGTGCCGGTGTTGGCACTATTGTTCGGGCAGGTCGCCGGCCTTATAGTAATCAACCTTCAGTTGATGTTGATTGTCATCGCCGCGCTGGTGGTAATCGATATCGGACTGGTTTATCTTGGTGCGCGGCTGTTTCAGCGCGAGACCATTCTCACTCGTTGGAAATAACTCAAAATCATGAAAACACTTCCCCTGTTTCGTTTCTTTACCGGTTTGACCCTGGCTGCGATCCTTATTTTGGCCAGCTTTGGCTCTGTCAGCGCACAGGATGGCTACACCATCCATATGAGCCGGGATTTCGGGTTTGGCAACGGCTCGCAAATCCGCGGCACCTTTTCGATCTCGCTGGTCGGCACGGAAGAAGCTGTGTCAGCGGTGGTTTTCAAGATCGATGATCAAGACCTGGCAGCACTATCCCAGCCGCCTTTTAAATTCCAGTTCAACACCAGCAGTTATCCCGCTGGCACCCATACCCTTTCCGCTGAGGTGACGTTGAAGGACGGGACTACCCTGACCACAGCTGCGCGCACCTACCAGTTCGCCACGGCGGAAGAGGAAGGTACCTTCATGAAGGAAATCATCTTACCGCTGCTGGGGGTGCTGCTGCTGATCACGGTGCTGGGAGTTGGGTCGCAATTTCTGGCGGCGCGCGGCAAGCCAGTGGGCGGCCCGGAGCCGGGCACACAGCGCAATTATGGATTTAGCGGCGGCTCGATTTGCCCGAAGTGTAACCGTCCCACGCCGATCCACCCTTTGGGGTTGAATCTGTTGGTCGGCAAATTCAGCCGCTGCGACAACTGCGGCCATTGGAGCATTATGCGCCGCGTTCCAATTGAAATTTTGCGGGCAGCCGAGATCGCGGAAATTAAAACTGATCAGGCCGGTACGGCGAGCATGAAAAAAAGCGAAGAGGAAAAGCTGCGCGACATGCTGGACAACTCGCGCTACACCAAAGATTAAATTTGGCTCTATAGCGCAAAATTCCATTTTGCGTGCGCAAGTTGAAAACTTGCGCTGCATTGGTTTAGGCCAGACTCTCGATGACCGTGGCTTCGCCCTGCCCGACGCCGACGCACAGCATTGCCATGCCATAATAGGGTCTGGCGGACTGCGGTGCGCGGCGCGTCATCTCGTGCACCAGCGTGGTGAGAATTCGCGCGCCGGAGCAGCCCAGGGGGTGACCCAACGCCACAGCGCCGCCGTTGACGTTGACAATGTCTTCAGACAAACCCAATTCGCGGATAACTGCCAGCGCCTGGACGGCAAAAGCTTCATTTAATTCAACCAGACCCAATTGGTCCAGGCTGATGCCGGCTCGCTGCAACGCTTTACGGGCTGCTGTGACCGGGCCAATCCCCATGATACGCGGCAGGACCCCGGAAGCGGCAGAACTCAAAACTCTGGCCAATGGTTTCATACCCAGTTCTGCCGCCTTTTCAGCGCTCATCACCAGCAGAGCGGCTGCGCCGTCGTTCAAGCCAGAAGAATTGCCGGCAGTCACTGAGCCGTCCTTGCGGAAGGCCGGTTTGAGCCGCGCCAGTGACTCCAGCGAGGAGTCCCGCCGCGGGCGCTCGTCCTGGCTGACCAGGATCGGGTCGCCTTTGCGCTGCTTGACGGTTACCGGCACAATTTCCGCGGCAAAACGACCGGAATCGGTGGCGGCTACCGCGCGCTGATTGCTCTGCAGCGCAAAGGCGTCCTGCTCGGCACGGCTAATACCGGTCATATCCACAATATTTTCAGCGGTAACGCCCATGGATTCGGTGCCGTACAACGTTTCCATTTGCGGATTGGGGAAGCGCGATCCGAGCGAGGTGTCATACGCAGTCAGGTTGCCAAATGGGTAGCCGGATTCAGCTTTGGGCAAAGCGTAGGGCGCGCGCGACATACTCTCCACCCCCCCGGCAATGAAAATATCGCCCTCACCGGCGCGGATAGCCCGGGCCGCCATGTTGACAGCATTCAAGCCCGAGGCGCACAGTCGGTTGATGGTCACACCGCCAACCTCAACCGGCAAGCCGGCCAATAGCAGCGCCATGCGGGCCACATTGCGATTATCCTCGCCGGCCTGGTTGGCGCAGCCCAAATACACTTCCTCGATTTGATCCGTAGGCACACCGGTACGCTCGACCAGGGAGCGAATCACATGTGCTGCCAGATCATCCGGCCGCACGCTGGAAAGCGACCCGCCCAGCGCGCCAATCGGCGTGCGAACAGCATCTACTATGACAACTTCCACCATGGTACGGCTCCTTCTATCCTCTATAAGGGTCAGCCTGACGGCTAGATCAAATTGACGTCGTGCGACCCCGATTCTTTGATTCCGGCTGAGGTGACGCGCACAAACTCAGCTCTGTCCCATAATTCGGTGATGGTGCGTGCACCGGCATAGCTCATACCAGAGCGCAATCCACCGGCAATCTGGGTGAGAATGTCCGCCACTTCGCCGCGGTAGGGTACAAAGGCTTCAACGCCCTCCGGCACCACCTCGGTCCAATCCTCTTCGGTAAACTCGATCTCGGTATCATCCAGCTTGCGCCGCTCGACATTGGCTGAAAGCGAAGCCATGCCGCGCACCACTTTGTAGCGCCGGCCCTGGCGCACGATTTCCGCGCCGGGCGCTTCCTCGGTGCCAGCCAGCATCGACCCCAGCATAGCCGTGCTCGCGCCAGCTGCCAGGGCTTTGGTCAAGTCGCCAGAAGTGCGCATACCGCCGTCAGCAACGATTGGAATACCCAGTTTGCGGCTGACCTCAGCGCAATCCGCCACCGCGGTCAGCTGCGGCACGCCGAAGCCGGTTACCACCCGGGTAACGCAGATTGAACCGGCGCCCACACCAATTTTGATCGAATCAGCGCCGGCGTCTGCCAGCTCGAGGACACCGTCACCGGTGGCAACATTGCCAGCCATGACCGGGGTGTTTGGGAAGGCTTGTTTTAACTTTTTGACCATGCCGATGGTATGGTCGGAATGCCCATGGGCGATATCCACCACCAGAATGTCGACACCGGCTTCCACGCAGGCGGCGGCGCGTTCCAGGTCGTCAACCCGGACGCCAAGCGCGGCTCCTACTCGCAGGTGACCCATCCGATCCTTGGTGGCATGCGGATGCTCCTGAATTTTGACAATATCCTGGGCCGTGATCAGCCCGGTCAATTTGCCATCCGCTGAAATCAGCGGCAGTTTTTCCACCCGCGCCTGGTACAGCTTCTCGCGGGCAGCTTCAAGGGTCTCATTTTCTCCGGCAACCACCAGCCGCTCTCGCGGTGTCATGACCGTGTGGACGGGGGCTGTCTGATCCGGCGCCAGCAGCACGTCCCGGGTGGTGACCATACCGGCCAGTTTTCCGGCTGCGTCCACCACGATCAGGCCGCCAACATTTTCTTCAGTCATCATCTGGCGCGCCTGAGCCAGGGTTGCCTGCGGATCAATGGTCAGTGGGGAATGCACGACCAGGCTTTCGGCGCGTTTGACTTTACGAACCTGCTCCGCCTGACGCTCGATGCTCATGAAGCGGTGCAGCACACCCATGCCCCCCTGTTGTGCCATGGCAATCGCCATGGGCGCCTCGGTAACCGTATCCATATTGGCGGAAATGATCGGCAGGTGCAGGCGCAAGTCACGCGTGAGCTGGGTGGACATGTCCACATCGTGGCGGGAGCGAATCGAAGAATGGCGCGGCACCAGCAGCACATCATCGAACGTCAAAGCGGTATCCGGACGGAGTCTCATTGCGTACCTCAACCTGCAAAATGGGGACTACAGGTATTGTACAATACAACCATGGGGTTGTCATCTTGCCTGCCGCGTGACTGGTACCAGCGGGACCCGCTGGTGGTTGCCCGCGAATTGCTGGGAATGCAATTGGTGCGAATGCTGGATGGGCAGGTGCTGCGCGGTGTGATCAGCGAAACTGAAGCCTATCGCGGCGAGGAAGACCTGGCCTGCCACGCTCGGGTTGGGCGCACGGCACGCACGGCGGTCATGTACGGGATGCCGGGTGTGGCGTATGTGTACTTCACCTACGGTCTGCACTGGTGTTTGAACGCGGTGTGTCTTCCGGTCGATTACCCGGCAGCGGTGTTGATTCGTGCGATTGAACCATTGGATGGGTTGGAGGTGATGGCTGCGCGCCGTCCCGGTCGACCGCCAGAGTCAAGGACGAATGGCCCGGCCAAGCTGACTCAGGCACTGGGCATTGACGGCAGACAGAACGGGGTGGATCTTACTTCTCAGGCAGGCGGGTTGTGGATCGAGGTTGGCGATGCGGTGCCGGATGAGAAGGCGATCATTGGCCCGCGGGTTGGGATCAATAACGTCCCCGAGCCGTGGCGCTCGATGCCCTGGCGGTTTCGCATTAACAAACAATGACGGCTAAAATAACAGCCGTCAGCGGAATACAAATAAGAGACTTCTGCTCTTATTGGGTTACCAG
>DATMXL010000147.1:0-4427 GCA_035561555.1 Bellilinea sp. | reverse complement strand
CACCAATGACGACGGGGTCAACGCACCGGGTTTGTTAGCGCTGGCTCAGGCACTTCAGCCGCTGGGTAAGATCTCCGTATTAGCGCCGGACCGCAACTGGAGCGCTTCCGGGCACGTCAAAACGCTGCACCGGCCTCTGCGGGTTAACCATACTCTCCTCGCGGACGGCTCCCCCGCCTTGTGCACCGACGGCGCACCTTCTGACTGCGTGGCGCTGGCGGTCCTGGGCATATTGGAAGATCCGGTGGATCTGATCGTTTCTGGCATCAACCCAGGCGCCAATGTTGGACATGACGTGACCTACTCTGGCACTGTTACCGCTGCCATGGAAGGCGCCATCTGGGGGCTGCCATCCTTCTCTTTCTCGCTGGACACTCGCGAGAACGGCCCTTCATTGCTGTACTATGATAGCGCAGCCCAATTTGCAGCTCAGATCGTGGCAGTAGCGCTACAGAATGGGTTGCCGCAAAATGTATTTCTCAATGTCAACGTACCCAACTTGCCCTCCAGTGAGATCAAGGGGCTGCTGGTTACCCGCCTTGGGCTGCGCATCTATCGGGATGTGTTGGTGTCTCGCGAGGACCCACGCGGTAAGCCATATTACTGGATCGGCGGTGACGCTCCAACAGGTGTGCCTGATGAAGGCACAGATATCGGAGCGCTGGCAAGTAACTACGTTTCCATCTGCCCGGTTCAACTGGATTTTACGGCTCACCGCTCACTTGACACCATCCGCGGCTGGAACTGGTAATAAGTACCCACGAATACCCTGACAAAAAAGGTCAATCCCCTGATTTTCGGCAGGTTGTCTTTTAAATTCGATATGCTATACTGGTTTTAACAAACCAAGCTGTGCATGTCTGGCAGCCAGGCGTGCTATGGAAGATGACAACCAATTCTCAAGGAGAGCGTTTCATGGCCAATACCGTGCGCGATTGGATGAACGACCTGGTCGTTTTCGTCGATCCAAACAGTACAATCACTGAAGCATTGGGAATTATGCGCAGAAGGTATGTCAACAATTTGATCGCCAAGAAGACCAAAGAGTCGCCAGAATATGGCATCATCACCTCGATCGATATTTGCGACAAGATCGTTGCTCAAGGGCGGGATCCTTCCAAAGTGACGGTCAGGGAGATCATGAGCACCCCATTGATCACCGTCACGACAGCGATGACCATTGTTGAGTGTGCTGTAGTCATGAGAGACCGCCGCATCCACCATCTACCTGTTGCGGATGATAATGGGACCGTAGTTGGTATGATCTCTGCCAACGACTTCCTGATCGTGGCTGAGCAGCTGGGGCACGGCAACGGCGAACGAACGCTGCACTAGCTTTCCGAAACAATTTTAGCCATCGGTGCATCGATTATAATCACCACGATGCGCCGTTACTTTTTAATCCCCCGTTTTTTATTGATACTCGTTATTCTCGGACTAACCTGCCTGCCAGGCGTCTTGCCAGTTCAGGCTCAGGGCAATACAGCCTATGACCTGGTAGCGACGGTCAACGCCGTGCGCAGCGCGCAAGGGCTGCCTGCGCTCGAAATCGATGGCATCCTCATGGGCACCGCACAGGCTACCTCGGATGTAATGGCTGCCAACGGCAGCTGCTCACACATTGGCAACGCCACCGGACGAATCGCCGCGGCTGGTTATGGCGGTGGTGGAACCGTGTTTGCCACCGAAAACATCGCCTGCGGTCAAACTATGACCGTAGAGTCGGTTGTCTACACGTATTGGGCGGACGCGACCCACATGATGCCAATGACTGACTCCAGGTACACGCATATTGGAGGCGGGGTAACGGTTGTTGACGGTCGCACCTTTTTTGTGATCCACGCGGCATATGTTTCCGGCAGCTCCTACAGTTCGTCGCCGGTCAGTACCGCTGCACCAGGGACCAACCAACCGGCTGCAACCAGTGGTGTGATGCAGGCAGTGATCACCGCCACCCCGGGCAAGGATGGCTCGATTGTGCATGAGGTTCAGACGGGGCAGACCTTGTGGACCATTGCCAACACATACGGCGTCAGTCAAGCTGAGTTGATATCACTAAACGCCCTGACTGCCAACCCGATTTTGCAGATAGGCCAAAAGATCATCATCCAGCCGGCATTTACCCCAACCGTGTCACCTACCACCACACTCACCCCGCGACCGCCAACCCGCACCCCCACTCCAACCGCTACACCCAAGACCCCGACGGTGACCCCCACATTGACGCTCACCCCGACCCTTACACCGCGTCCGCTTTTTAATTTCACCCCGCCGGACTGGGCGTCGCGGAATACGCTGGGAATCGGAATCATTGCCGTCAGCGGGATTGGCCTGCTGATGTTGGTGGTATCCTCCCTGCAGAAAAAGTCTTAGCCGCGGTTAGATCGAAAAATCGTCCCCGCGCCATACGCCATTTTCAGGCGCATGGATTAGCACCGGATGCTCCAAAATATGCCGCTCGGCGGCGCCGTTTTTGCCATTTCCGTGACCATTCCCGCCATTGCTTTCCAGCTCTCGGGTGTGGACCTGCAGCTCGAGCGCTTCCAGGCGTGCCAAAACCGATCCAAGCGTTTGCCCAATGGCATCCGGCATCTTGTCATGATCCAGGTCGGGCTGGTGGTGCGGTTTGGTCCGCACCATCACCTGCCCGGGAACGCCTACAACCACTGAATTCTCCGGTACAGAATGCACTACTACCGCATTGGCGCCTATGCGGCTGCCGCGTCCTACGGTGATATTGCCGAGAACTTTACCGCCAGCGCCAATGACCACCTCATCTTCGATGGTGGGGTGGCGTTTACCTTTTTCCAGGCTGACGCCGCCGAGTGTGACGCCATGATAGAGGGTCACGCTATTACCGATCACCGCTGTCTCGCCAATCACCACGCCCATGCCATGGTCGATGAATAATTTTTGGCCAATCACCGCCCCGGGGTGAATCTCGATACCGGTCAAAAAACGGTTCACATGCGAAAACCAGCGGGCGATCAATTTGAAATGGTGCAGCCATAGCCAGTGGTTGATACGGTGCCCCCACACGGCATGCAAGCCCGGGTAAGCAAAAAACACCTCGAGCGGACGGCGGGCAGCCGGGTCGCGGTCAAAGGCGGATTGAATATCTGATTTTATACTCATTAAAAACTTTACCATAACGTGCCTTCCTTCTGCCTCTCTACCAATACTATGAACTGTGCGAGAGGAGTCAGTCAACCAGATCAGCGAACAAAGCGGTGCTCAGATAACGCTCGCCGAAGGAGGGGATGATCACTACAATTAATTTACCGGCATTTTCCGGTCGCTTGGCCACTTCCAAGGCTGCCCAAATGGCTGCACCAGATGAAATCCCAACCAGCAATCCCTCGCGGGCTGCTGCGTCGCGGGCAACACGGAATGCATCTTCATTCTTGACCCGGATGATCTCATCATAAATCCTGGTGTTCAATACATCCGGAATAAACCCGGCTCCAATGCCCTGGATGGGGTGAGCGGCTTTAGGCGCCCCGGAAAGGACTGCCGAGGCATCTGGTTCAACCGCTACCACCTGGAAGGACGGTTTACGTGCCTTGATGACCTCGCCTACCCCGGTGATCGTGCCGCCGGTGCCAACGCCTGCCACCAGAATATCGACTTTACCGTCGGTGTCGTTCCAGATCTCTTCCGCCGTGGTTTGCCGGTGAATTTCCGGGTTGGCCGGGTTTTGGAACTGCTGCGGAATGAAGTAGCGCGAGTCGCTGGCAGCCAGTTCTTCGGCTTTACGAATGGCGCCTGCCATACCGTCTGCCGCTGGCGTCAGGATCAATTTTGCGCCGTAAGCGCGCATGAGGATGCGGCGTTCCTTGCTGGCAGATTCTGGCATCACCAGCGTGGCTTGGATGCCGCGAGCGGCAGCTACAAAAGCCAGCGCGATGCCGGTATTGCCGCTGGTGGGTTCCAGGATGATGGTGTCTGCTTTGATCTTGCCATCGCGTTCGGCAGCATCCAGCATCGAAACACCAATGCGGTCCTTGACCGAGTGTGCCGGGTTATAGAATTCAAGTTTTGCGACGACCTGGGCGACGGTGCCTTCGGTGATGCGGTTCAGGCGCACGAGCGGGGTGTTACCAATCAGGTCGGTGACGTTGTTGGCGATTTTCATGATAAGCTCCTCAATGATGGTTGGTCATTAAACAAAAAGCCAGTAGAAACAAAAAAAACAGCGGGCGGTTACCGCGCAATACCTGCCTGCGGGGTTGCAGTCCACTGCTTTGATCTACTGGCGAATTAATCGGTCAATTTGTCTCAGGCAGCGGTTTGCTCACCCCGCCCCAGACACATGCAATTCAGATTTCCTGACGTGTGGTAATTAATCATAATTCCCATAATTAAGGTCTGATTATAGACACAAAAACGGGTTTGTCAAGGTGCCAAATGTAAACAATGGATTAATT
>DATMXL010000146.1:0-2202 GCA_035561555.1 Bellilinea sp. | reverse complement strand
CAAGCCGGTCAGTATCGAATCCATCAGGTTGCGCTGCCGCTCAACCAGGCTGTGATGCCCGCTCAAATCGGCGGCAGGCAATGATACCAGCAGCCAGCGTACGCGCAAAGCCTCAAAAAACGGCCGGTTGCAGCCCTTTTGCCGCTGCTCGAAGCGGTGCGCCTCTTTAAAGAACAACGCCACATCAGCCTCTACCTCTGGCGGGTTGACCAGAATATCCTGCACCCGGGCCAGGGCTTCATGACCCATTGCCACCAGAAAACGATTGATCAGCGTGATGCGCGGTGCATGCAAGTCATAGGCATAATAGCGGGTAATCGCTGGCAGATTCATCCAGGGCAAGCCAAATGGATGCAACGCACAGGCCAGATCCAAAATGCTCTCCGGACACCCGGTGAGCGCCCATAATTCCTCATAAAACGTTTCAAGCTGCGGGATGCGTTCGCGGGTGGAAGCGTGGCTTTCCATCATCTCGCGGCACCAGGCCTTGATGTTTTCCGGGTCTCCGCTGTTAACCGCTGCATCGAGCGTTCCGTGTGCGGCGGTGTAATCCGGGTCACCCAGGTAGGGTGCCACGATGTTATGCAATTTTTCTCGCACAGCTTGCAGTGCGGTGTTACCGCTGCGTCCTTTAGCCATTTCCATAGTGAGCAAGTCGTGCAGGGTCTCCAGCGGCAGATCCAACCCGCGGTATTTATAGGATGTTTGAATCTCGCGATTAAGGCGCGCCAGCAGCGCATCAAAGGTATTGGAATCAGTCATCCCGCCGCACAATCCCCTTATTCCAGGCGTAGGCTGCTGCCTGGGTGCGGTCAACCAGATGCAACTTGGATAGGATATTGCTGACGTGGCTTTTGACTGTCTTCTGGCTGATGACCAATAGGTCGGCGATCTCTTTGTTATTTCCTCCATTGGCGATCAGAGGCAGCACTTCCAGTTCACGCTCGCTTAGCTCGGCGAACGGATTGGCATCCTCTTCACGTACACCCTGTATCTCCTGCACCAGCCGGGCTGCCACCCGCGGCTTGATCATCGCCTCGCCATGAGCTGCCTTGCGGATGGCTTCAGCCAGTTCTGCCGGGTCGGCGTCTTTGAGAATGTACGACAGCGCTCCAGCGCGGATGGCTGGAAAGATGTATTCATCACGGTAGTAGGAAGTGAAAATCACCACCTGGGTGCGCGGAGACGCGGATTTGACCCGCCGTGTGGCTTCAACGCCGTCCATATCGGGCATCACCAGATCCATCAGCACCACGTCCGGGGCGGTCTGCAAAGCCAATGCGACTGCCTGCGTTCCTTTTTCAGCTTCGCCGACCACTTCCACGTCCGGTAAGGCCTGCAGGAGAGCCCGAATGCCCTGCCTTACCACGGCATGATCATCCACAATAGATACGCTGATCGGTTGCTTTATTTCACTCATTGACTTTCTCCGGCATGATTTTCCGTTTCTCCAGGGGCAGGTGGATTGTGACTGTCACGCCCTGCCCGGGTGCAGTTTCCACTTTCAAGCTGCCGCCTAACTCAAACAGGCGTTCTGGCATGCTGTGCAGGCCGTATCCAGGGTTTGTTATTTCCGAAGGGTTAAAACCGCGGCTGTCGTCTTGTATCTGTAATAGTACCGTCTTTTCAACCGGCTGCAGGCTGACTTTGACGCTGCTAGCCTGGCTGTGACGGGCAACGTTGGCCAGTGATTCCAGTAAAACACGGAACAGCGCCAGTTCGCCATCGAAATTCAGACCGGTCACGGCGTTCAGACTGCTCTGAACGGTAATATTGGTCTGTTTGCCCCACTCGTCCAGATAAGTCGCAGCTGTGCTGGCCAATCCTTGTTGGCTCCGGGCTGCCGGACGCAATTCGAGGATGATATTGGATAGTTCTTGCTGCGCCTGGGTAGTCAGCAGCCCGGCTTGCTGCAGGGCCGTTTGCGCATTGACGGGGTCAGTATGGACCATCAGTTCCGCGGCGCTGATTTGCAGGCGTGCCGCCGCCAGCTGCTGTTTGACCGAGTCATGCAGGTCGCGGGCCAATTGATTGCGTTCATCCAATGCGGCTAACTCCTGTTTGGTATGCAGAGTGGTTTCCAATTCTGCAGCCATCTGGTTAAGTTGCCGGCTCAAATGCGCCACCTCGTCTTCAGCATCATCGCGGATGCGTACCGCGAAATTTCCGTCGCCCCAGGCGTTGATGGCAGAATTGAGTTTC
>DATMXL010000145.1:0-24659 GCA_035561555.1 Bellilinea sp. | reverse complement strand
TTAAAGTGGTTTTCATATTTGTCAATATCGTGAATGGGCAGAGTATTCTGCTAAATACTGAACAGGTCCTCTCAGTTGCTCCGAAACATGGTTTTTTCGACAATGGGCACGGTTAAAACCTGGGGAGCCCCTGGCAAATTCGCCAGGGGCTCCCACAAGACAGGTTTCGATCTTACCAATAAGGCACCGCGCAGCCGCCTTACCTGTTTGGAGGAAACAGGCGAAGGCAGCACAACCGTATCGGTCATGCGCGGATGCTGGCACGTTTAATGAAAGGGTTGGAAAACGACCCTTTTATGGGATAGTGACAGCCTTGTGGCCAGTCATTGCGGCAATCAGCCGTCCCGTTTTACCGCAAATCCGATAAAACCAGACGAATAAAGTTGACCTAACGGGTAGTGCGGTTGCGCAGGAAAGCCGGAATGTCGAGATCGCTGGTATTGATGACGTGCGGCTGGAATTCGATCGGCGTAGGTGTCTGCGCTTGCCGCTCAGCCCGATTGGTTTGGCTGCTCGCCGCGATGGGCTGCGTTGCTTCCCTCGCTGCGGGGCGCGTCTCCAATAAAGGGGAACGCCCGCTGGACGGTCGATCGAACCCGGTGGCGATGACGGTAATGCGCACATCGTCTCCCATGTTGGGATCGATCACTGCACCAAAGATCAGATTGACATCCGGGTGAGCGGTTTCCTTGATTATTGCAGCCGCCTGGTTGACCTCGAACAGGGTAAGGCTGTTGCCGCCAGTGACGTTGAACAAGATACCCCGGGCGCCGTCGATGGTGATGTCCAGCAGCTGGCTGGAGATAGCCATTTCGGCTGCAAGGCGGGCACGGTCTTCACCGCTGGCATGTCCGACAGCCATAAGTGCAGCGCCGCCCTCAGACATAATGGCGCGCACGTCGGCAAAGTCGAGGTTAATCATGCCAGGCACAGTGATCAGTTCGGAAATTCCCTGAATACCCTGGCGCAGCACGTCGTCGGCAGTTTTGAAGGCTTCCGTCAAACTGACCTTCTTGTCGACGATTTGCAGCAGCCGGTCATTGGGGATGACGATCAGCGTGTCAGCGTGTTCTTTTAGTTTGGTGATGCCAATTTCAGCGGATTGCTGGCGGCGCGACCCTTCAAAAGTGAAGGGGCGGGTAACGACGCCGATGGTCAGCGCGCCAACTTCTTTGGCAATTTGTGCCACGATGGGGGCTGCGCCGGTTCCGGTGCCGCCGCCGAGGCCTGAGGTGACGAAGACCATGTCGGAGCCCTTGAGGACTTCATACAAGTCTTCAGCGGATTCTTCAGCAGCCTTACGGCCAATCTCGGGATTACCGCCAGCACCCAGACCGCGGGTACCTTTGTCGCCAATACGGACGCGGGTGGGCGCCTTGGAGAGCAGCAGCGCCTGAGCGTCGGTATTGACGGTGATGAACTCAATTCCGCTCATCCCCTCATCGATCATACGGTTGACGGCGTTGCAACCACCGCCTCCTACACCAATTACTTTGATCCGTGCAAATGATTCT
Organism: Bellilinea sp.; assembly: GCA_035561555.1. GTDB lineage: Bacteria > Chloroflexota > Anaerolineae > Anaerolineales > Anaerolineaceae > Bellilinea. Next base: position 23,145 of record DATMXL010000145.1, on the reverse strand, counting down.
GCTTGTTGACCATACATTTCCATTTCTTCCTCCGCTTTAACCTGTCTTGTGTGATGGGTTGAATGAACAATATTCTCGGGTAACACTCCAAATACCATTAAGGGAGTAATCGACGTAAGAAGTCTTTCAACTTATCCGAGTCCAATAATCCTCCTTTGGGTGTGCGCCGCCTCTCGTGGCTCAAACCGGTTTCGCTCATCAGCATGGCCCAATGCAGCAGGCCAACACTGGTGGAATACGCCGGCGAGTGCAGCTGGTCGGTCAGCCCAACCAGGTTCTCGGGGCGCGCCACACGGACTGGGAGTCCCATAACCGAGCTGGCCAGGTTGCGAATACCAGGCAACAAGCTCGATCCGCCAGTCAATACCATGCCTGCCGGGAGCAGGCCGTCATAACCCGAGCGCTTGATCTCCTGTAAAACCAACTGGAAGATCTCCTCCACACGCGCTTCGATGATGTGTGCAAGTTCACGGCGGTTCATCTGTGCCGAGCCATCCTGGCCAAATGACCGGACGTTGAGCACGTCGCCTTCAGCGACTTCCGCTTCCACCGCGTGACCGTATTTCTTCTTTACTTCTTCAGCCTGGTCAATTGGCAGACGCAGACCGTGAGCAATATCCGAGGTGATGTGATTGCCGCCGACTGCCAGCACCATAGTGTGCCAGATGTCGCCGTCAATATAAATGGCCAGATCGGTGGTGCCGCCGCCAATGTCGCACACGATAGCGCCCATCTGCCGTTCGGTTTCGGAGAGGACAACTTCAGCCGAAGCCAGGGGATTGAGTACAAATTGTGAGACTTCCACACCGGCAGCCTGAACACACTGGCGCAGATTTTCGACGGTCGATTCGGCTGCCGTGATGATATGCGCCTCGACTTCCATGCGATAGCCGTGCATGCCGATCGGGGTACGGATGCCATCCTGACCATCCACCACAAAACTGCGCTGGATCACATGAATGATCTGGCGGTTATGCGGAATGGCAACTGCTTGAGCAGCTTCCAGGGCACGCGCAATATCCTGTTCATCGATCACACCGCCCGAGATGCCCACCACGCCCCGGCTGTTGACTGAGGCAACATGGGAACCCGCCAGGCTGACTAATCCGGAGGTGATCTCCAGACCCGAGGTACGTTGCGCTTTTTCGATGGAGCGAGCGATGGAGGTGGAAGCCGCAGCCAGGTCAACAATGGTGCCTTTACGAATGCCCTGCGAGGGTTCAATGCCAACACCCAGAATGCGCAGGTTGCGTTCGTTTTCCACGCGGGCAACCAGGGTGCAAATCTTGGTTGTTCCGATATCAATACCAACTACAAATGGTTCGTCCATGTTGGGCTCCAGCTATCTATAAAACGGTGCATTGATGAATTCGACGCTGATCATGTCCTGCGGAAAGGTGCCTTGTTGTTCCAGATGCGTGATGATGGCAGTGTAGGTGGACAACTTGAGATCAAAATCTGTCAGATCTCGACCAATGTAGACATCCCAACCACGAGGATCTTCCCAACCTAGACCATTCAGAGAATTATAGACGAGTTTGGCATCGGGGGGAATCAGGGATTGGAGGTCAATCATGCGTTTGAGTATTTGCGGGTCAACCTGGCGGCCCCAAATTTCTACCGGGGCAGCCGGGACAACTGCGCCGGTGCTTTCACCGATAAGGGAAATGGACGAGTCCGTTACACTTTGCTCCAGCGGCAGCAGCGGGGGCAGCCCATCCGCACCAATCGCCAGCAATTGGCCGGGTTCCCCGCGCGGCGGTAGAATGACGCCGCTGGCGTCGATCCAATAAACAGCATCGCCGCCATTCCAGGCTACCGCAGGCTGTAATTCGGTGACCTTAACGTGAACCTCGGCTGGTAGTCCAACCTGAACCTTGACGCTGCCAAGCTCTGGGAAAGCATTTTCCATTGTAGTGCGGGCGGCTTGCGGGTCAAAGGCTACAATCTGGACGCCTTGCACATCCAAAACCGCTTGGATATCGCCGGCAGTCAGGCGCGAGATACCATCCACGCTGACCTCGGAAATTTGAAATGTTGGAGAGAATGCCAGGGCATAGATGACCAGGGCAGCAAATACAACGATGATAGCGGAGAAGAACCGTCCCCCTGCGCTGATGAAGGGCAGAGCGGGCAGACGCAACTCTGCGCCGGAAGCACCCAGTGCGTAAAAGTACTGGCGTTTGACCCGGCTGCGGCTGTTGGCTTGCATCGGGCGGGCAGCCGCAAAAGCGTCACTGCGCACAATCACCGGTTGTGAACGCACGGGGTGACTGGCTGCCTGACGCGTCTGGCTTGCACGCGAGGTGCTGCGCTCGGAGCGGCGTTGGCGCACGAGATCGGAGCGGTTAATCGAGGGCATTGTTTTTTCGGCTCTCATGCGTTCCTCCTGTACTCGAATTCAGTGTGGTCGCGGTCAGCTTTGCGTTGCAGCGCCAGGTCCACCAGGCGTTCGATGAGCGCCGGGTAGGCTAGGTTGCTGGCTTCCCAAAGCTTGGGATACATGCTGATTCGAGTAAATCCTGGAATAGTGTTGACTTCACTGATAAAGATTGAAAGGTCTTCGGCGTTGACCAGAAAATCAACTCGGGCCATTCCGGCGCAATCGATGGCGCGGTAAGCTGCAACCGCAATCTGTTGAATTTCAGCGGCTTTTTCAGCGGGCAGTGCAGCCGGGATAATCAATTTGGAGTTATCGGAGAGATACTTAGCGGAATAGGTGTAAAAATCCTCACCCGGAACCACCTCGCCAGGGGTCGACGCCTCCGGCTGGTCATTACCCAACACGCTGACTTCGATCTCGCGGGCGTTGGACAGACCTTTTTCAATGATTATGCGGCGGTCATACCGGGCGGCTTCCATCAACCCTTCATAGAGGTCAGCACGCGAGCGGCATTTGGTGATGCCGACAGACGAGCCGAGGTTGGCTGGTTTAGTAAATAATGGATAGGCCGAAATACTCTCTGCGTCAGCAATGACTTTTTCGATTTCGCTTTCAACCTGGTGCCGGGTAACAACCAACGCGGGCAAGACTGGCAGGTTGTTGGCCAGCATGACCGACTTGAATACCCCCTTATCCATGCCGACCGCGCTGCCAAGCACTCCCGCGCCGATATAGGCGATGCCAGCCAGTTCGAACATACCCTGTAAGGTCCCATCCTCGCCGAAAGTGCCATGCAGTGCCGGGAAAACCACATCCAAATCGGCATATTTTTCCAGCGCGGCTGAGCCTCGGATGGCATTCAAGCGGTACAGGCAGTTATGACCGGGTTCAGGCAGCAATGTGACGCGTTCCAGCTGGCTCAGGTCGCCGGACTCGAGCGCGATCAAAGCCTGGGCACCGGCGTACCACTTGCCCTGGTGATCGATGGCAATCTGAATGACGTCAAAGGTGTCGGGATTGAGATTGGCGAGAATCGAACGCGCCGACTGGAGCGAAACTTCATGTTCGCCCGAGCGGCCGCCGAAAAGTACGCCAATCCGTGTTTTTGCCATCATTCAGTGATCCTCTTTTCAACCAATTGTGTTTCACCGTCCCATTCCCCTACGGGTTCTATTTCCAATTCCAGTCTGATGCCGAATTTCTCGTGAACTATCCGCTGCACCAGCTGGATGAGCTGCCAATAATCGCTGGCAGTGGCAGATTCATTGTTGACAAAGAAATTTGCATGAATTTCGCTAACCTGGACTCCGCCAATTCGCGTACCCTTAAGCCCGGCTGCCTCAATGAGCCGCCCGGCATAATCACCTGCTGGGTTTTTGAACATGGAGCCCAGGCTGGCGCCTGGAGGTTGAGTGCTGCGGCGTTTGGCAGATAACTCGGCTATGGCGGCTTTGACGGTTTCCTCAGTGCTGGATTGCAGCCGCAAACGGGCTGCCAGGATGACAGCCTGGCCCGGGTTTCGCTTGAGCACACTGCTGCGGTATTCGTACTGCATCTTATCGGGGGTCCAAAACTGTCGTCCCTCTACCGGATGCAAGATTTCTGCCAAAATCAGGGCATGCTGCATGTCACCGCCGAAAGCGCCGGCGTTGCCGTATAACGCGCCGCCTAATGTACCGGGAACGGTGGCTGCCCATTCGAAGCCGCCCAACCCCCGCAAAGCTGCCCGGCGGGCAATTGTGCCAAGAATAGCGCCAGATTCTGCCCAGACGGACGGCGGGTTGCCGCTGGCATCCACTTTGATCTGGTGCGCACGGTTCAAAATGACCACGCCGTCGATGCCCTGGTCGCTGACCAGTAGATTGGCGCCACTGCCAAGGATGAAGAAGGGGACATTCATCTGCCACATCACCCGAACAGCCATTTCCAACTCTTCCCCGCTGCCAACTGCCAGCAAGGCGGCTGCATTGCCGCCAACCCGCGCGGTGGTATAGCTGGACATTGGCACATTTTCCTGCAAATGTGGTCCCAGCTGCTCGCGCAGTGCTTTTATTGGGAGGCGGGTCATTGTTTTGGCCATGGTCCGAGGCTTACAGGTTCTTGATCCTTTCAATCAAGCGAGCCAGAATAAAATTGCTGGTCTGCGGTGGTTTGAGAATCTCTGCCAGAGTTCCAGGAGTAACGCTGGATAAATACCCAAGAGGGGATTCTGACATTTCTGGACGCAGGTTCTTCAAGTTCTTTGCGGTTATGGAGTAGGTTGACTTTTGTGATTTACCCATGACTGTCCTCCACACTCCTGAGTTCAGCGAAGACTGCAGCGCTAATCTGATCAGCGTCGCCGGCGGATAGTACCAGCAGCACGTCACCTGGTTGCAGCTGCTCGAGGAGATATTCTGTGGCTGCAGGCAGGGTGGGGGCGAAATAGGCTGAAGGGTTCACCATCGCTTCGACAATAGCCGCGGAGGAGAAGCCTTGCCCATGTTCACGAGAGGCGTATACCTCTGTGACAACGACGCGGTCAGCCAGTGCAAGCGCTGCGACAAAATCGTCCAACAATGTGATGGTGCGCGAGAAGGTATGCGGCTGCCAGACTGCCCAAATACGGTGACCAGGGTAACGCGCACGGGCGGCAGCCAGCGTAGCTCGTACTTCAGTCGGGTGATGCGCATAGTCATCGACCACGATGATTTGGTGCGCTTCTCCTAACACCTCAAAACGGCGGCCAGTGCCCTCAAATTCTGCCAAGGCCTCGGCAACCTGGTCGAGGGACAGATTTTGGGAATGAGCCACGGCCAGGGCAGCCATTGCATTCAAAGCGTTGTGCTCGCCCGGGACTTGCAGACTGACCTTCGCCAGTAATTCGTCATGGAAAACCGCGTCGAAGTCGAAACCGCCGTGGGAATTCGATGTCAGACCTTCGGCCCGATAATCAGAATCAGCCCGGATGCCGTAGGTCAAGCATTGAACATCTGCCCGTCCGTGATTTTTTCCCAGCCAGCTGGCGCCCTTATCATCAGCGCAAACCAGCAAGACGCCTTCGGGTTCCAATCGATTCACGAAGCGGATAAAAGCTTCGTTGTAGCTTTCGGGAGTCGGGAAGAGGTCCGGGTGGTCATGTTCAAGTGTGCAAATCACTTCAAGGTGAGGCGTCAGACCCAGGAACATGTTGTCATATTCGTCGGCTTCAATAACGAAGAGGGGTCCGCTCCCAGCGTGGGCATTGTTGCCTAAATTCTTGGCAACACCGCCGATGATATAGGAAGGATCCTGGTCCAGGCGGGTAAATATCCAGGCGACCATGGCTGTGGTGGTGGTTTTTCCATGGGTTCCGGCAATGGCAATGGTGCGGTACCCATCCATCATTTGACCCAAAAACTCGGCGCGCTTAAGGACTGGAATTCCAGCGGCCAGGGCGGCCAGGACTTCGGGGTTATCATCCGGAATGGCGGATGACCGTACAACCAGGTCGGCGGCGGGCACATTTTGCGCATCATGACCGGCATACACCGTCACCCCCTGCGCGGACAATGTACGCGCCAGCGGGGACAACGTGCGGTCGGAGCCGGAAACGATGTATCCGCGCTGTTTGAGCAGCAGCGCGATAGCCGACAATCCAGTTCCACCAATGCCGATCAAGTGAATGTGTTTCATCAGATGAAAACCACCATAACAAAGACGAATGCGATAGCCACCGCAAAATAAATGGCTGGCGATCCCAACCAGGATGGCGGCAGGAAGTTCATCAACCGTTCGGCGGCTTGACCCATTACCGTGGTTGTGTCTGGCCGGCTGATGATGTCGAAGGGATAGCCGGCGTTGTCCAGGTAAAACCAGACTGTACCCCATATCATGAAGCCGTTGACGGCACCCAGGAAGAAGCCCAGCAGTACGTCCTGCAGCCGTTCACGCACAAAGCGTCCGCTGGCAGCAATGCGTGGCAGGTTGGGTGTCTGATAGCCGAAGAAAACCAGCAGCGCCAGAATGACTGCACGCAGCCAGAAGAGTTCAGTTGGTGCGTTTATGGCCAGGGTGTTGTTGATAAATGGGACAAAGCGCTCCAACACGGTCATGATAAACATAGACAAAATCACGCCAAAGGTGACCAGAATTTCGCGTGCCCAGCCGCGGACACCGCCGATCAGTGCAAACAGGGCTACCAGAATCCAGAACACCGCATTTATACTAACCATGAGCAGGACCTCGCTTTCCGGCAGCTGCCAGTTCATGCAGCAGGCTGGCGATGGTACTGGCTGCCTCAGGTTTTGCCATGGAACGCATCGCCTGCCGCATCTCATTCAACTTTTGAGAGTTTTGCAACAGACCGAGTACGGTCACGGCTAAAACAGCCGGTAATTGCTGATCTTCAATGATTTTTGCTGCACCGCGTTTTTCCAGATAGTCGGCATTTACCTTTTGATAGCGCCAGGCATGCGGGTATGGCACTAAAATGGCGGGCAGTCCGAACAGTGGATATTCGCCCAGGCTTGAAGCTCCAGCCCGTGACACTGCCAGATCGGCACTGGCCAAGGCCGCACCCATATTCTCATGCAGGTACGGGTAGGGGTGGTAATTGATCTGCAAATCACTGGTCAGAGTGCGGCGAGCAGCATCCACTTCGTTCCAATCCAATTGACCGCTGATATGGACGATTTGGGTGTGCGGCAGCAGCTGTGGGAGCGCCGAAATCAGCGCCCGGTTGATCGAACGTGCCCCTTTGGACCCGCCAAAGACCAATAAAACTGGTAAATCGTTGCTCAACCCCAGGGATTGCCGTGCGTTCTCAGGAGACCAGGCAGCGAATTCAGGACGGGTGGGGTAACCACTGACCACCAGTTTCTTCTTATTGGAAAAATAGACATGTGAAGCCTCAGCCGTTAGAGCGATGCAATCTGCAAAGCGCGCCAGGACTTTGAGCGCCAGACCGGGCTCGATATCCGGCACATAGAGCAAGGATGGGAACCGCCGGGCTGCCAGCGCCATGGGCACAGCTACATAGCCGCCGGTAAACAACAACACATCCGGTTGGAAATCATTCAAGATGCGGCGGGACGCCACAGTTCCACGCATCAGGCGCAGCAGGTTCCCCGGCAAAGCGCGCAGACCGACGCCGTGCACGCCAGCTGTGGGAATGCTGGTATAGGGGATATTCAGGCGTGTCACCAATTCGGCTTCCATGCCTTTTTCCCCGCCAACCCAGAGAACCGGGTTCGCTTCATTGCCTGATGCCTGCAGGACCGTGAGAGCGGGATACACGCCCCCTCCGGTCCCCCCGGCGCAAATTAACAACCGCACCGTATGACCTTCCTTCCTGTTCCTGCTTTTCGCGCGAGGAAACCCGCGCTACGGAGAAAATCAAACCAACTGCACCCAGGGTCATGGTCAGGCTGGACCCGCCGGCGCTAATAAAGGGCAGGGCGTTACCCGCGAAGGGGAATAAATTGACCATGACGCCCATATTGATGATGGCTTCCATCACAATCCAGCAAGTCAGGCCAGAGGCCAATAACTTGCCGGTGAAATCCGTGGCGTGTGTAGCAATTTTCAAGCCGCGCCACATGAATACCAGATAGAGTAGTACCACGGCAGCCGCACCAAATAGACCCGTTTCTTCCGCAATGACCGCAAAGATGGAATCGGTGTGCGAAACGGGCAGGCTGAACTTGGTGGACCCTTTGCCAATGCCGGTGCCGAAGAATCCACCACGGACTACCGCCTCAATCGAGCGCTGAATGTGCATCGAAGCGGTTGCCGGGTTTTGCAGTCCCGCCACGTATTGCTGAATGCGCATCTGTCCAGTTTCCGAAACGGCAATGATCAAGGCGCCAAGTACCGCGACGATGAGGAAAATTAACAGGATTTGTTTGATCTCAACCCCAGCCAGGAAGAAAAGCAGCATTCCCAGCACACAGATGGTAATGGTGGCGCTGATGTCGGGCTGTAGGATGATCATCCCAGCCGTCAACCCGAGGATGACCGCCATGGGGAACAGACCAAACTTCATATCGTTGATCACTTCGCGTTTGGAGGTCAACCAGTAAGCCAGGTACATGATGACGACGACTTTAGCCAATTCAGAGGGCTGGATCGAGCCTCCCAGTAATGTGCGTTTGGAGTTGTAGCGCATCTCGCCGAAGATCAGCACGGCCAAAAGCATGGCGAGCATGATCAACATGATGGGCACGATGAATTTCCGCCAGCGCCGGTAATCGATGTACATTAACGCGGTCGCGCCGGCTACACCTATCACCACCCATTTCAACTGGTTGATCAGGTAGTAAGCCGGTTCTTCTTCGCGCAGCATGGAGGGCTGCCAGCTGGCGGAATAGACCATCAATAAGCCGAATCCGAGCAGAAAGGCCACCGACAACAGCATAGGGACGTCGATCCCTAAACGCACCGGGCGCGGCGATGTTCCGGCTTTGACCGGACTGACTCTGGAATTTACTGCAGCCTGTTCACCCATAACTGGAAGGCCTCTCCTCTTTCCTCAAAGTCTGTAAACTCGTCAAAACTGGTACCACCAGGCGAGAGTAAAACCACGCTGCCAGGTTCAGCCACCTCGGCAGCAGCCTGTACAGCAGTTTCCAAATTGCCGCAGTGTTGAATAGTGTAAGGACGGCGGTCCGGTCGAACTGGACCCAGAGCTGCCAGGATTTTGATGCTGGCTTCACCGAAAACCACCACGTGGTCGACACGTTTGTGCACCAGGGCAGCCAGATCCTCCCAGGGCAGGTTCTTATCGCGTCCACCGAGCAGCAGCACGATTGGTTCAGTGAAGGAACCGATAGCAGCGCAAGTCCGTTCAGGTGCCGTGGCAATCGAGTCGTTGTAGTAATTCACGCCGCGCAGTCCACGCACCAGCTGCAAACGGTGCGGCACACCGTTAAAATCGCGGATCCCGGCAGCGACCGCTTCGGGAGAGAAACCGGCTGCGAAGCCGATAGCGCCGGCAGCCAGTGCATTGGCCAAATTGTGGTCGCCGCGTAGATTAATTTCCGATTTGTCTAAGAAAGCTTTGGACTTTCCGCTGGATTGCCAGATTAGCTTGCCATCTTTTATGTAGGTTCCGGTTGCGTCGGCAGCCGGACGGTCAAAACCAAAGCTGATGAGCTTTCCCTGCACTTTGGAGGTCAGTTCCCATGAGCCTGGGTCATCCCGGTTGAGGATACTGATGCTTTCCACCGGCTGAAATTCCAGAATCCGGGCTTTAGCGGCGGCATAGGCATCGAGGGTGCCGTGCCGGTCCAGGTGATTGGGAGTGATGTTCAACACGGCAGCGATTTGCGGCGCTTCCGTCATCAACTCCAGCTGGAAGCTGGAAAGCTCCAATACCACCAGGTCGGCAGGCTGCATCTCATTCAGTTGGTCAATCAGCGGAGTGCCGATGTTGCCGCCAACCCAGGCGCGGTTCGGCAGCTGCACGTGTTTCTCCGCCATCCGTCCGACCAGTGTGGTGGTGGTGGTCTTGCCGGCAGAGCCGGTGATGCCGATCACCGGGCAGGGGACAGCTTCCAGGAACAACTGCGAGTCATTCGAAAGAGGAATACCGCGCCGGGCTGCTTCGACAGCAAGCGGCATGTCTGGTGAAACGCCGCCGGAAAGGCAAACCAGGTCGGCATGATCCAGAAGCTCGAGCGGATGTCCGCCAGGAGACCATTGCACCGGAACTCCCTGCAAGGCGTCGATGGCGCTCATCAGCTGCTCGCTGCTGCGTTGATCATTCAGCGTTACCACAGCACCCTGGCTGGCTAAATAGCGCGCCAGCGCCAACCCTTGCCGGGCTGCGCCGATGATGAGAATGCGCTGATCCATCCAGTTACGTATGGTCATACAGCCGCCAGTGCCACGCCGAGCATGGCGAATAACAAGCCGATCAACCAGAAACGCTGCACCACCTGGGTTTCACTCCAGCCACCCAGTTCGAAGTGGTGGTGAAGCGGCGCCATGCGGAATAACCTTTTTCCTTTGGTGCGGCGGAAATAGATAATCTGCAATACATCGCTGAGGGCTTCGGATACCGGGATGACGGCAATTATGGGTAAAAGCAGCCATTGACTGGTCATCAAAGCGACCACCCCAAGCACCGCGCCGAGTGCCAGCGAGCCTGTGTCACCCATGAACAATTCGGCCGGGTGGACGTTGAACCACAAGAAGCCGAAGATGGCGCCGACCAGGGTGAAGCAGAACCGCGCCAGAAAAAGTTGATCCTGCATCAGCGCGATGCCGCCGTAAGCCGCAAAGGCGGTGGCGGCAATCAATCCCGCCAGTCCATCCAACCCATCCGTAAAATTAACCGCGTTCGACATGCCGACAATGATAAAGGTGGCGATCGGGATATACCAATTGCCTAATGGAATCACCACATTGACGCCAGGCCAGAACATGTCTGGCACCTGCAGGAGGTATTTAAGCGCAAAAGCAATGGCTAGCGCTAAAACAATTTGTAGGAGGAATTTGGTGCGAATGCGCATGCCAAGGCCGCGCCGTGGTCCGCGAATGCCTTCCCAGTCATCTACAGCGCCTAATAATGCGAAAGCGAGCAGCGCTAACAGCGGCAACAGCACTGATCGACCCATAACTGGCATACCGATTAATGAGGCGCCGTTCAACAAAATGGTCACCAGCGTGACGGGTAAAATGATCATCACGCCACCCATGGTAGGAGTACCCATCTTGGAAACGTGGCTTTCCGGACCTTCAACCCGGATCATTTTACCGATCCGGAAATTGCGCAGAACGCGAAGAAGCGGTGGACCCCAAATGATGGCGAGGGCAAAACCGAGCACGCTTAATGAAAGTGCAACGGAAGTACTGCTCATTCCTGCACCTCCAACGCAGCGGCAATGCGATCCATCCGCAGTCCGTGCGAACCTTTAATCAGCGCCACATCCCCTTGCACCAGTAATTTTCGTAATTTCTCTATCGCCTGCGGCACCGTGTCGCAATTGATAATGGCATCATCGGTCAACCCTGATCCACGTGCAGCCTCGCCAATCTTTTTACCCAGGTCCCCGACTGTGACCAGCAGGTTGGCAACTTCAGCCGCGCGCCGCCCGACGATTTCATGCCCTTCGGCTTCGTAGGGTCCCAACTCGAGCATATCGCCAAGGACTGCCACCTTGCGTCCATCGATTTCCTCCAACAGGTTGAGTGCCGCCAGCGTGGATTCAGGAGATGAGTTGTAGGAGTCATCCACCAATAATGCACCGTTAATCGTGTTGACCACCACCAGTCGTAATTGGGTATGGCTGTGGCGTAATCCAGCCATAATCTCACTCCAGGTCATGCCTTCGACCACACCGACAGCGGCAGCCCGCAGCGCGGTATGCACCGAATGCCGTCCGATTAAGGGGATGCGCACGTGAAGCACTTCATTCTGGAAGTGCAGCTGGAAGGTGATGCCTTTAAGGCCGAGACTTTCGATGTTATCCGCCCATAAATCGGCGCGAGGATCGAGACCGTAATAAAACACATTCGCGCGGGTCTGCTCAGCCATCGGCTGCACCCAGGGATCGTCATAATTCAGAATCGCGATCCCATCCGGTGCCGGAGGCAGAGCCCGCACCAGCTCGGCTTTGCCTTTGGCGATAATTTCCTGCGAGCCGGCGCGTTCTGCATGGACTGTACCCACATTAGTGATCACACCAATTTGGGGCAGCGCCAGATCGCACAGGAAGGTGATTTCACCGGGGATATAGAAACCCATTTCCAGTACCGCAACCTGATGACCCGGGCTGAGATGCAGCAGAGTCAATGGCAAACCGATTTCGTTGTTGAGGTTGCCAGGATTATTCAATACGCGATAGCGCTGGCTAAGCACCTCGGCGATCAACTCTTTCGTGGTTGATTTGCCTACCGAGCCGGTGATGCCAATCACATGTAAATCATGTTTACGCCGCCAGTAACGGGCGATATCTTGCAGTGCTTTGAGCGTGTCTTCTACCCGCAGGACAAAGGGCGGCACGGGTATGGTCATTTGTGGACCTAGGTTTCCTTTGCGCAGATCAATCACCGGACAATTGAAGTCCAGGTCGCGCTGCACCAATGCCAGATGTGCGCCTTTGGCGAAGGCTTGCTCGACGTAGTCGTGGCCATCGACCCGCTCACCCTTTAAGGCCACGAACATGCCAGCCGGGATCACCTGCCGTGAATCGATGGCTGCCTCGCTGATAAGCAGGGAGGCGGCTTCGGGGCGGGTACCGGTCAGGGCTTCGAGTACGTCGGCAAAGGTAAGCAAATCGTTTCCTTATTGTTGCGCCAACTGCTGCCGAACTGAATCGGGCGGCAGTTTCATCAAGACGGTCAGTTCTCTGACCACTTCGCTGAAAACCGGGGCCGCTACAACTGAACCCCAGGGAGAACTGGTTGGTTTTTCCAGCCAGATGTAGACGATAAATTTAGGATCATCCGTGGGACCCCAGCCAACAAAAGAAGCATTGGTTACGCTGGATTCATATCCTCGCGGACCAGGGATTTCAGCTGTTCCGGTCTTGCCAGATACGCGATAACCTTCCACCAGGGCGACCGAAGCTTCATTTTCCAATGAGTTCGCCAACATCTCGGTGAGGGTATGAGCCGTCTCAGGCGTAATCACCTGGCGCACCAGCCGCGGGCTGATGTCGTACTGGTGACCGTCCTGGATGTAGGCTTTGACCACATGGGGCGCCATCATTTTTCCGTCGTTGGCAACCGCCGCGGTGGCGGTGATCATCTGGATGGGGGTGGCAGCCACACCTTGACCGAAGGAGTTCGTGCCAAGGTTAACAGGGTACCAGTTCTGGTCACCGGGCAGGCTGAGGGGATAGACTTGCTCGCCAGCCAGGTCGATGCCAGTGTATTTGCCCAGGCCGAAATTTTGGATGTAGGTGTAAAAGGTCGTCGGACCCATTTCTGTGGCAATCCAGGCTAGACACACGTTGAGCGAGTGCTGCAGGCAGCCGGTCATATCCTGAGGACCCCAGGCGCCGCGGTCCCAGTTGTAAATCCACAACCCGCCGACTTCAATGGCACCCGTATCAACAAATGGAGTGGTGGGCGTCACAGCACCGGAATCGAGCGCAGCTGCCATGGTCAGCACCTTGAAGACCGAGCCAGGTTCGTACAACTGGCTGATCGCCCGGTCGTAATGACTGCCAAGGGGGAAGACGTCGCCGTATTTTTGATACTCGTTCGGGTTGAAAGCCGGCGTAGTTGCCATTGCCAGCATCTCACCAGTCTCTGGATCCATTACCAATATTGTGGCAGCCTCGGCTCCGCTGTCTTCCAGTGCCTTTTGAGCAATGCGTTCCATGGCTGCCTGAATGCCACGATCAATGGTCAAGATCAGGCTGGAACCCGGTGGAACCGAGGGAATCTCCTGAATTTCGGTTGGATTCATTGGCAGCACCACCTGTGTATCGGTGCCAGCCAGAAGGTTATTATACTGTTCTTCCAAACCCAAAATTCCGCGCCCGTCTACCCGGTCATAATAGTTATAAAATCCCAGGATGTTGGCAGCCAGAGCATTTTCCGGGTAGCTGCGGCGCAGATGTGCCACCCAGTGCACCCCGTTGAGGGAAGGAGTCGCACCTTTTTTCGGCTTTTCGGCAGTTTCGTATTCCGCCAGTTTTTTCTCCAGCAGTTGAACCTTATCTGCTGAAACGAAATCGGCAACGACCATGTACCTTTCGTTGCCTTCCTCGACATAGGAACGGGCGATCTTCTTGATCTCGCTGAAATCCAGCCCGAGAATGGAGGAAAGATCCTGAGCGACCGTGTCTGAGTTAATCACCTGCGGGGGAGCAATACCGATTTCGTAAACCTCGGTATTTCCAGCCAGCAGATTGCCCCAACGGTCATAAATATTGCCGCGTTCAGGTTTAAGTACCCGCACTTCCTGGTTATAGGTTTTTTCCAGGAAGGAAATTAATTCTTTAGCCTGCGGGCTGTTCTGCACCCGCACAATTTGAAAAATGATCGCCAATCCGGCGATGATGAAAATTGCGCCAATTAAGCGCATACGTCCGTTGCTGCTGCTCATGGTTGTATCCCTCGGCTTTCGATCAAGTCGAAGGTTCCCTGGTACAGCCACTCCCACAGCGATTCTTTGTAGGCAGGTTTAATAATGGAGGCATCCGCCGATTCATTCCCTGGCGGTGGCGCTAAAAAGACAACTTGTCTTCCGGAATAACCAGGCACTGGGATGTAAACAATATCTTCCTGGCGGGCATTTTTATATCCGAGCGCTTCGGCGCGGCCTTGCATAAAAGCAGCCGAGCGTAAAAACGCCAGCTGGGTGCTCTGGTCAGCAATGCGGATCTGCAGGTCTTCGCGCTCCAATTCAAGTTCGCGAATGTGTGTGCCGGCAGCAGTGGCTTCGGCCGTCAAATACAGGTATACCCCGGCGATCAGCATGCCAACCACCAGCACCAGCAGCAGCGCACCAATCCACTGGAGCTGTACGCGCCAGGGGGCTTGTCGGTAGGCTTGGACTATTCGCTGGTCAAACACTGGTTGGTGCTCCTCTTGTTGGTTTATTGGCAGTTCTGGTATCCGGTTGTATGCAAGGGTTATGCCATTTCGAGTCTTTCGGCGACTCTCAGTCGGGCGCTGCGCGCGCGGGGATTTGTTAACGTTTCTTCTTCGGTGGGTACGATGGGGTGTCTGGTGATGACTCGAAGGGTTGCTTTATGTTCACAATTACATTCCGGCTGCTCTGGTGGGCAAATGCAATCCCGGCTTTCGTTCCTGAAAAAATGTTTCACGAGGCGGTCTTCCATCGAGTGGAAGGCGATGATGGCCACTCGTCCGCCAGGCCTGAGAGCTGTCACAATCTGGGGTAGAACTTTTTCCACCGCCTGCAGTTCCTGGTTGACCGCGATCCGCAGCGCCTGAAAGGTGCGGGTAGCCGGGTGGATTCGACTGCGCTGACCGCCCATCGCCTTGCTGACAATTTCTGCCAGCTGCTCAGTAGTTGTCACCGGCCGCTGTCGAACAATGGCGGCGGCGATGCGCCTGGATCCGCGTTCTTCTCCGTAACGCCAGATCAGGTCTGCCAGGTCGTTTTCAGGCAAATTATTGACAAGCTCGGCAGCATCCAGCGGTTGGGTCGGGTCGAAGCGCATGTCAAGCGGCCCCTGGCTTTGGAACGAGAATCCGCGCTGAGGTGTATCCAGCTGCATGGAGGAAAGCCCAAGGTCGAAGACGATCCCATCAACCGATTGCCAGCCAAGCTTTAGCATTTCATCCAATAGCTGCACGTAGGAAGCGTGGACAAGAGATACCCGGTCTTTGAAGACCAAAAGGCGCTGACTTGCAATTGCCAGCGCCTGCGGGTCTCGGTCAAGTGCCAATAAAAGTCCATCAGGTGCACTATTTTCCAAAATCCCCCAGGCGTGTCCACCTGCCCCGACGGTTGCATCAATGTATTTGCCTGGGCTTCGTGGCATCAAAGCAGTTATAATTTCATGGTAAAGTACGGGCAGATGTGGAGGCTGTGGCTGCAAAGTTGGCTGCCTTCATCTGGTTACAAACGAATACTGATGTCTGAGTAACGGTCAGTCTGTTTCGCCGGGTCATTGGCTGCTTCATGTTGCGTCCACTGGTCTGCTGACCAGATTTCGAAGTAGGTGCCATTGCCTACCACGACAGCATCGCTTTCCAGTCCGGCGAACGTCCGCAAAAACTGCGGGATGAGGATGCGGCCGGCTTTGTCGACATCGACCCGGCTGGCGGAGGAGAAGATCCACCGGCGGAAATCGCGGCCGTCTGATCCGGTCATGCTGGCATCGGAGATACTCTCAGCGAGTTGGTGGAACTTGTCCGGCGGCAGCACCAGCAGGTTCTGATCGAATCCGCGTGTGACATAGGCGCTGCCATCCAGCAAATCCCGATACCCGGAAGGGATAGTCATGCGGCCTTTTTCGTCAACGGTATGCTCGTACTGCCCCAGGAACATAAGTTCTAAGTCTCCCTTAATGGTGGAACGCCGGTAAAACCGGCGTTCCCTACCACTTCCACCCACTTATCTCCACATTCCTCCACATGATACAAGATTTCTCCCCATAATTCAAGCGATTTTGCGATTTTTTAAGTTTAATTCGCATATTCATTACAATTAAGGACAACATAGAAATGAAACCGCAGCTTTTTGCCTTAATCACAGCTATTTGTTGGGGAGTCGGGGGATATTTTGAAAAGAAGGGCTTGCACCTTGGCAACCTCAGCCCGACCATGGGAATTACCATCCGCACCGCGGTAGCACTTGTCATTTTGGGCATCGTCAGCTACCCGCAATGGAAGACCATCCCTCAGGCTGGCTCCAAGTCCCTCCTTTATATGATCATTGGCGGCGGGGTCGTGGCAGGCGCTGTGGGAATGCTGTGTTTTTACACCGCCATCAAGGGAGCACCGCTCAACAAGGTGATGCCGATCGCTTTTACCTCGCCACTTTTTGGCGCGCTGATGGGTTTGGCCTTCGGCGGGGAACCGTTGACGGTAAAAACTGCGATTGGCATAGCCATGACGGTCGGCGGGATCGCACTGATAACTACCGGTTAAAAACTGGGCGCGTTTTCTTAATCCCTTTGTTTGAACCCTGAACGCCTGTATAATCAGGGTCAATCTACACGTCAGGCGAGTATTCTTATGGCAAAGCTTTATTTCTACGATACCTATACACGTCAGGTACGCGAATTCCAACCACTCAAACCGGGTGAAGTCGGACTTTACACCTGCGGTCCGACTGTGTACAACTACGCTCACCTGGGTAATATGCGCACTTATATTTTTGAAGACATCCTGCGTCGAACCCTGGCATTTAACGGCTATCAGATCAAGCACGTGATGAACATCACCGATGTGGGCCATCTGGTTTCTGACGGGGATACCGGCGAAGATAAGATGGAAACCGGTTCGCGCCGCATGGGTGTTTCCGCCTGGCAGATCGCTGAATATTACACAGCTGAGTTCCGCAAGGATATGGCGCGTTTGAACATTCTGGAGCCGACCATCTGGTCGCGGGCTACCGATCACATAGCCGAACAGATCGACTTCATCAAATGCATTGAAGCGGCTGGCTTTACTTACACCACCTCAGACGGCGTTTATTTTGACACCAGCAAGCTGCCATCCTACGGCTACCTTGGCCGTTTGGACATCGAAGGCTTGCAGGCTGGCACGCGGATTGACATGGGCGAGAAGCTCAACCCGACTGATTTTGCCCTTTGGAAATTCAGCCCGGCAGATCAAAAACGCCAAATGGAATGGGACAGCCCGTGGGGAGTGGGTTTCCCCGGCTGGCATATCGAGTGCTCCGCCATGTCCGCCAAATACCTTGGCTCCTACTTCGATATTCACTGCGGCGGTGAGGATCATATTACCGTCCACCACACCAACGAGATCGCTCAAACCGAAGCCTGCTACGGCACCCGATTGGCGAACTTCTGGATGCACGCCTACTTCCTCCAGGTGGATGACAGCGTGCGCATGTCTAAATCCAGCGGCGATTTTCTGCGGGTCGAGACGTTGGTGGAGCAGGGTTACGACCCGCTGGCTTACCGCATGTTCTGCCTGAACGCCAGCTACCGCCAGAAATTGAATTTCTCCATGGACGGTCTGGACGCTGCTGAAAAGTCACTCGACAAGCTGCACACCATCAGCCATGAGTTGGGCGAGCCCGGATCCGTGGATGCTGGTTACCTGGACCGCTTCACCGAGATGATCAACGATGATTTGAATATGCCGCGCGCCATTGCCCTTACCTGGGAACTGGTGCGGGCTGACCTGCCCGAGGCTGTCCGCAAGGCTACCCTGTGGAAATTCGATGAAGTGCTGGGCTTGGGTCTGGCGGAGTGGAAACCGGCCGAAGTTGCCGAGGCTCCAGCCGAAGTTCAGCAGTTGTTGGCAGATCGCCAGCAAGCGCGTGCCGAGAAACGCTGGCAGGATGCTGATGCCCTACGCGAGCAGATCACTGCCGCCGGCTGGGAGCTGATGGATACACCCGAGGGACCGAAGCTCAAGCCGCGAAAGTAAATTATTTTTACAGGGCTTTTCTGGTTTGACATTTCCAACAAGCAACCATACACTAACTTCATGCTAGCTAAAGTAAACGCCTGCGCCGTGATCGGACTCGACGGAATCATCGTGGATGTCGAGGTTGATTTGGCGCCTGGTTTTGCTCCGCCGATTGTCATTGTCGGATTGCCAGACGCCAGCGTGCAGGAAAGCAAAGAGCGGGTTCAATCCGCTATCCACAACACCGGATTGGAATACCCGCGCAATAAAGTAAGGGTCAACCTGGCGCCAGCCTCGGTACGCAAAGGCGGCCCGGTTTACGACTTGCCGATTGCTCTTGGAATCTTGCTGGCTAACCGTCAGCTCCCTCCACAGTGTCTGGCAGAGTCACTGGTGATGGGGGAACTATCTCTGGACGGAAATGTGCGCCATATCCGCGGCGTCCTGCCCATGGCAGCCACTGCGCAGCAGAACGGGTTCAAACGGATCTTTGTGCCTGTCGAGGATGCGCCAGAAGCTGCACTCATTCCGGGTGTGGAAGTAATTCCGGTGAGATCACTGAGCGATCTCACAGAGCATTTACGCGGCTACACTCCCATAAAACCGCAGCCGCCAGTCGAAGTAAACGATCTGGAAATTATCGTCCAAACTGATTTTCGCGACATCAAAGGTCAGGAGCACGTAAAACGCGCGCTTGAAGTAGCGGCGGCTGGCGGGCACAACCTGATGATGTCTGGACCGCCAGGCGCTGGAAAAACGCTCATGGCGCGTGCGCTGCCGGCTATCCTGCCGCGCTTGACCATCGAGGAAGCGCTGGATGTGACCCGCATCTATTCGGTGGCAGACCAGTTACCGCCAGATGTGCCACTGATTCGCTCCCGACCCTTCCGCTCGCCGCATCACACCATCAGCCATGCCGGCTTGGTTGGCGGCGGGAATAATCCGCATCCGGGCGAGATCTCGCTGGCACACCGCGGCGTGTTGTTCCTGGATGAGCTGCCGGAGTTTGGACCGCGGGTACTGGAAGTTCTGCGCCAACCCATCGAAGATAAAATTGTGACCATCAGCCGGGCATCCGGATCGATGTCCTTCCCGGCAAATTTTCAACTGATTGCTGCCATGAATCCATGTCCATGCGGCTATTACGGCGACCCGGTGAAGCCGTGCACCTGTTCCAACTCAACCGTTACCAAATATCAAAAACGAATTTCCGGGCCATTGCTCGACCGCATTGATATTTACATCGAGGTGCCGCGGGTCGAGTATGACAAACTCTCGGATAAGCGCCTGGGCGAAGCATCCCAGGTGGTGCGCGCACGCGTCGAAGCTGCGCGAACTGTCCAACGGCAGCGCTTTGCTGAAAATGGCATCGCATCCAACGCAGATATGCGACCAGCGGACATCCGCAGGCATTGCGTTTTGGACGAAACCGGTATGAGCCTGATGCGGGCGGCTATGAACCAGTACCAGCTCTCGGCACGAGCCTACCACCGCATCCTCAAGCTGGCACGCACCATCGCAGACCTGGCGGGTATAGAAGCAATTGCACCCCAGCATCTGGCTGAAGCGCTGCAATACAGGCCGAGAAGCATCATGCAATAACTTTTAGATTGTGTGAATCGTCGAAATCCGGATAGTTCCCGGATACGTGATTAGTTATCAGGCTCAATCAATGAAATTTCCGTAACCTTGCCATCGTCTTCATCTGGGTCGACGTTATTATCGACCCCCCGGCTGACGATATATAAATGGGTGATGGATGGATCTTCGCTGGCGGGGGCGAAAGTCAACCCAGACCGCAGGTTGGATGAGCCGCCGATGTAAGCCAGATCCCAGGCATTCAACAACCGACCGGTGAGACTGAATTCACCCAGGTAAGTGTCATTACTGGCAGTACTGATAATGAACAAAGTTCCGGTCTCTTCATTGAACGCAATGCCTTCCACATCGGAAAACCCGTATACGTCTGTGTTGAAAGATTTCGGATCATCGTCATCCGCGCTGATGATGCCGTCAGCACCCAGGCTGAAACTCAGGATTTCTCCCTGGTTCCCGCCAGCCACGAAAATAGTGTTGTTCCCAAAGGTGATATCTTCTATGTCGATTTCAATGGGCTTGTCAATACGGATATCATCCTCTGTCCAGAATGTGTTGTCAGCTCCAGAGTAGAGTTCGAAGACTTTATATACATTATCGTCCGAGAAAAAGTAATGGTTGTTAAACGGATTTACAGCGATGCCGGAGGTTTCGGTGGCGAATTTATAGGTGTTGGCAGTGCGATTAAGGTCACCGTTGGTAGATAGATAAAATACATTCGGCAGCGTGTCCAGCGGCGGGAATTCATCCACTTCGCTATCCACCAGGATGAGTTCACCCGTCTCCGGTAAGTACGCGATACCGGATGGGTCAGGGCTATTCTCTATCCAGACACTCTTGTTGGTGGAGAATGATTTCACCAGGTAACTTGGCCGCAGAACGATCCCAATGGGCAGTTTGGTTGGATGGAGCGTAATTTCGACGATCCGTCCAGTCGCGGGCTGGACACTGCCGTTGACTGGAACACCGCTGTCCAGGATGAAAAGGTTGTGCGCCAGCGGGTCATCCGATTGGTTTACGCCGGGAGCAAACATGAGCGATCTGATATTATCCAGTGGTGGATCATTAAGTGTTAATGTGGATAACAGACTACCGGTCATCGAAATCTCGTAAATGACCTGTTGATCCTGCGCAACAGTAAACATGCTGTAAGATTCCGGATTGAAGGCTAAAGTATTGAGAACTTGGTTTTCGAGATGGTTGAGCAATTCCTTCGAAAGCCTGAGCTCATCGGAGACCAGAGCGGTTTGAGAATTGTCTGCGCCGAGACTTAAGCGCAGTATCCTGGTCGGTTGGTTATCCAGGATGTACAGGTCGCCATTGGCTGGGTTGCGTGTGAAACCAGTCGGATCGTTCAGGTCCAGTTCACTGATATCGATTGGCTGAGAGCCATTATCAGTAATATTTACCCTTTCGGTATTGTCGACAGATAACCCCAGAATTAGAATCTGACCAGTTTTCATCAGCAGGAGTTGGCTCGAAAGCGGATCATAAACAGCACCGATCACACCTTTCATGGCGTCAGGAAATACTGCAATTTTCTGAATTTGACCGTTTTTTCCGAGTAGACTCACTTCGCTCGGGTTTGAGAGCTCATTCCATACCAGGATCCCATCCGGATTTGGCAGGTAGACCATTCCAGTCGGGAGACCCAGTTTATATTCGGTTGTATGGAGCGTTTGAAGGATTTTATGGGGTCGAGTTCGAACCGGCTCCGGAGTGCTCGGCTGGGTTGGAAGCGAATTGCAGCCAGTTATGAGGAGAACCAGCAGCGCAGTGATTAGCAATCTTCTGTAAAGCCATAAACCCAACTTCATCCACATCCACCTTTTTCGAACGAACTTTAATGGTTTACCTGACGATTTCGATTGGACAAATTCAATATTGTCAGGAATCCCAGCCGTAGATAGTTGATGAATCTTAAGACAGTCCTACATCACCATGGTTTATTATAGCGACTATCGGCACCTGTATCTAAAATTCATGGGAAACCAACCAGGCGAAGGCTCTCAAGGTTTAGTCATGTATTCGAAACTACCGAAGGCTAATTTACGACGTAAGGGAGAAATACGTGGTATTCCAGTGGAGGCGTCGTTGACGTTTCCGTTGGGGTTTCAGTTGGAGTATCAGTCGACGTAGGCGTATCGGTGGGAGTCGGCGTAGGTGTATCAGTTGGTGTATCAGACGGCGTCGGCGTATCTGTTGGGGTGGGTGTGGCCGGCTCTACCAACGCTATCTCCCATACCTTCCCGTCATCTTCCTCAGGATCCGGATCCACGCCATAATCGTTGTCAATCCCGCGGCTGACGATGTAGATGTGATCTACCGACGGGTCCGCACTCGCCGGGGCGAAAGTTAATCCGGAACGAATATTTGCATCAGTTCCCATGAAACTGAGATCCCAGGCATTCAACAATTCTCCAATCAGCGAAAATTCACCTAGGTAGGGTTCTGTGGCAGTCGTGCTTACCAAAAATAGCGTCCCGGTTACTTCGTTAAAGGTGATCCCTTCTACATCGGAAAAACCCTCCATTTCAGTATCATAGGCGTTAATAAGTCCATCATCCGGGCTAATAACGCCATCGGTACCGAGATTAATCACCAGAAATTCATTTTCACCGCCTCCGGCGACGAAAATCATGTTGTTTCCGTAAGCTACATCTTCCGCATCTGTCCCTACAGTTTTCACAGTCCATACATCATCCTCGGTCCATAAATTGCCATCTGAACCGTGCTCTAGTTCCAAAATTTTTCCGTTATCATCATCCGCGAAAAAGATATGTTGGTTGTTTGGATTAATGGCAACCCCGGATGTTTCTTTGGTGATTGGATTGGCAATAGGATTGGTGGTTGTATAGGTATCCTGAACTGAAATTAAATCACCCTCAGTTGACGCATAGAAAACATTCGGTTTAGAGAGAGGTGTCCCGATTTCGTCTACCTCGCTGTCAACGATAATCAATTGGCCAATGGCTGGATTGAAATCAATTCCAGCCGGGTCGGGACTATTTTGGGTCCAGTTTTGCTGATTGGTTTCGAATATGCGGATCAAGTAGGCTGGTTGAAGCGGAAAACCCGGCGGCAATCCCATGGATATGCTGGAAGGGCTCTGGTCTTCAGCCGCCGCCGTCTCGACGGCGGCTGAAACTGCTGGTGGTATTCCTCGAAGA
>DATMXL010000144.1:0-2938 GCA_035561555.1 Bellilinea sp. | reverse complement strand
ATTCGGAGCTGCATGAAATCTATTAAAACGTAAGCGAAACCCAACGAATCGAGTGTTGGGTTTCGGGGGATAAAATTTAAAATTTTTGAAAATTTTGATATTCCCCCTCAACCCAACCTACAAAATCTCTGCTCATGACCCGA
Organism: Bellilinea sp.; assembly: GCA_035561555.1. Classification (GTDB taxonomy): domain Bacteria; phylum Chloroflexota; class Anaerolineae; order Anaerolineales; family Anaerolineaceae; genus Bellilinea. The sequence goes on along the minus strand of DATMXL010000144.1, from coordinate 2,795 downwards.
ATTTCACTTCCCACAGGTATAATCAGGGTGAATTTTCCAATTCTTCCCACTTTAAGGTGTTCCATGGTCAAAAAACCCGTCTCCACTGTGATGCTGATCATTCTGCTTGCCAGCCAGGCGCTGGCTGCCTGCGGTCCGAAAGAAGCCGTCACTCCGGCTGCTCCGACCGCCATCAAATTAGCCCTGCTGCCCACGCTCGACGTGCTGCCCATGGTGGTGGCGCAGCAGGAAGGCCTTTACACCCAATACAACCTGGCCGTTGAGATTATCCCGGTGGCTTCGGCGCCCGAGCGCGACCAGTTGATCGCTGCCGGCCAGGCTGACGCCATTATGAATGAACTGACCTCGGTCATGTTCCTCAACCAGGAAAAAATCCAGGTGCAGGCCGTGCGCTACGCCCGCACCGCAACAGTTGACCAGGCCTTGTTCTCGATTATGGCTGGCCAACATGCCGGGATCATCGACGTCCAGGACTTGAAAGGTGCATCGATCGGCATTTCTCAGGCTACCATCATCGAATATCTGACTGACCGCTTGCTGACTGCCGAAGGCTTCAACCCGGCAGACATGAACTTTGTGGCTGTCCCCAAAATCCCGGACCGCATGTCGCTGCTTTCCAGCGGCGAGTTAAAAGCCGCCACCCTGCCAGAGCCGTTTGTCACCCTGGCTAAACAGGCGGGTGCGGTCGTTGCATTGGATGACACCGTCCACCCGGAATTCAGTTACAGCGTCATCACTTTTAGCAAAGCCTTCATCAACGCCAATCCGGCAGCCGTCACAGCCTTCCTGACCGCGGTAGAAGACGCTGTCGAGCTGATCAACAAAAATCCGCAAAAGTACGCCGCCACCATGGTCGACCAGAAGATGGTGCCGGCTCCCCTGGCAGAGACTTTCACCGTCCCCACCTACCCCACCAAAGGTGTGCCATCCGAGGCGCAATTTTCGGACGTGCTGGAATGGGTCAAAACCAAAGGTTACCTTTCGGTTGATTTGAATTACGAAGACAACGTCAACGGCAGCCTGCTTCCCTGACATTCATGATCGAGCTTGAGCGCCTGACTTTTGGCTACGGCGGCGGTACGCCAGTATTCCAGGATTTTACCTGGCAGGCGGCGCGCGGCGAGGCCTGGGCTGTGCTCGGACCCTCCGGCTGCGGCAAGAGCACCCTGCTGAATATTTTGGCCGGCCTGGTGCAGCCGACCGGCGGTTCGGTGCGAATCGACGGTCAACCACTGACGCGTCCGAGACCGCAAACCGGCCTGATCATCCAGGATTACGGCCTGCTACCCTGGGCCACCGTGCGCGAGAATGCCCGCCTGGGACTGCGGGTGCGCAATTATTACGGTCCGGACGGCGTCCACGCACCAAACGGCTATGTCCGCACCCTGGACGTGGAACCCTGGCTTGAACGCCTGGGACTGCTGCCGCAGGCGGCTCAGTTCCCCGGTCAGCTTTCCGGCGGTCAGCGCCAGCGCACCGCCATCGCGCGTACCTTAGCCCTCCAACCCGACCTGCTGCTGATGGATGAGCCTTTTTCCTCGCTGGATGCCCCCACCCGCGAAAGCCTGCAACACCTGGCGCTGGAATTGTGGCATGAGACTAAGCTGACTCTGGTGACCGTCACCCATGCCATTGAAGAAGCAGCGGTGCTGGGTCAACGAATCTTGCTGCTCAACATGCCTCCCAATACCCAACCCCTGGTTATCGAGAATCCCAATCTGCTGCAGCCAGGCTACCGCGAGTCGGATGAATATGTGGCGTTGTGCCGCAGCCTGCGCGCCAGGATGGAGACGGCATGAAACGCCGCGATCTGCTGCTGGCTACCCTGGCGTTGATCGGTCTGTGGCAGGTCATCGCCATGCTGGTCAACCAGCCGATTCTGCCAACACCGATCCAGGTAGCAGGCACGTTCGTCAAGGAATTAGGCCGTGGATTGGTCGGACATTTTTTGGCCAGTCTGTGGCGGGTGATCGCCAGCACGTTACTGGCCATTTTACTGGCGGCCCCGGCTGGCTTGGCGCTGGGTCAGTCCAAACGTGCCAACGACTTCTTCGCGCCGCTGATCTACATCCTGTACCCCATTCCAAAAGTGGTTTTTGTGCCGATCGTGCTGCTGTTTCTGGGCATCGGCGACCTGCCGAAAATCGTGATCATCTTCCTGATCTTGTTTTTTCAGATTCTGGTGCTGGTGCGCGACCAGGCTGCCAGTCTGCGTCCGGAATTGATTCGCAGCGTCCGCAGTCTGGGGGCCGGGCGTATGGCGCTGTTTCGCTTTGTCTATCTGCCCGCCAGCATCCCCGGCATCTTGACCGCGCTGCGGCAATCGGTGGGCACGGCGGTGGCGGTGTTGTACATCGCTGAATTGTTCGCCACCCAGAAGGGTCTGGGGTATTACATCTATTTAAACGGAAATACCCTGTTCAACTACCCGGCAATGTATGCCGGTGTGGTTGCCATGAGTTTGCTCGGGCTGGGGCTGTACTTCGCGGTGGATTGGCTGGAGCGCAAGTTGTGCCCCTGGCTGTTCGTCAGTTGATCACTGCACCAGGCGGCTGATCACCAGCCCCAGGCTGTATAGCACGCCAAATAGCAGCACCAGCTGACCGGTATCCGCCAGTGATTTATTTAACGCCCGTCCGCGGTTGGCGGCGACCTGCCGCGTCAGCATCCAGGCGCGAGGCGCGGAGAGCAGCGCCAGCAGCGCCCATATTGTGACCGCCCGGGTGAATACCGAAAATCCAAGTACGAGGTAAGCCAGCAGCAATAAGGTGTTGTACTCGCGCAGCGAGCCGCGT
>DATMXL010000143.1:0-19907 GCA_035561555.1 Bellilinea sp. | reverse complement strand
ATATATAAGCAAAGCGGATAAAATTTTATAATCCTCCTGATTCATTGAATGATCGATCCAATAGATAGTTGAACCCAGGCAATATGCTAAAGCGTTTGTTTGGTTGGTTGTCCCCCAAATCCATCGATCGCAGTTTGCGTGCCAAAGTTACCATTGGCATCGCTATTCCATTGATCGTTATACTGGGTAGTTTTACTGCCGTTGAATACTCAAGTTATCGATCCGATCTGTTGCGCCACCTTTCAACCATGGCTTCCTATAACGCGCAATTGATTGTTGGGACGCTGCAACATGCCATGCTGACCTCTAATTTTGACGATGTGCAAGCCATGTTGGACATGATCGGAAGGAACGAAAACTTTCGCATTGTCTACCTGTTGGACACGAACGGAACCGTGATCTTTGCACCGAACAAGGAGGGAATCGGAATCAAGCTGGACAACAGCAATCCATCCTGCCGCCCCTGCCATAATCTGGCTGCTGCAGAAAGACCCTCTGGCATCGTTGTGAACAGCGAGGGTGGGGAGCAGGTTTTCCGCAGCATGCAGCCGATCGTGAATGGACCGGAATGTTCAACCTGCCATGATCCAAAGGAACCATTGATTGGCCTGCTGCTAACGGATATCTATACCACTCCATTTGAAGCTTCGCTATCGGCTGACCTGCGAGGCAACCTGATCTGGGCTATCATCATGATCCTCATCACGTTAATTGTGGTTAACCTGGCGATCAGTTATCTTGTCATTACGCCGGTGGTAAAAGTTACTGAAGCATTGGGATCATTTGGCAGCGGAAAGCGGAATATTCACTTGAAAGGGAACCGGGTCGACGAGATTGGTCAACTTGAGAGCGATTTTGATGAAATGGTGCAGCAAATTCAGGCGGAAGAATCGACCAATCTAGCTTTATCGCAAGATTTGCAGCACCAAACCGCCCGGCAGCAGGACCTGCTTAAAGGCCTGATTACGGCTCATGAGGATGAGCGAAAGCGGGTTGCCCGCGAGCTGCACGATGAATTAGGCCAATCCCTCTCCGGACTGGCATTGCATCTTGAAGCCGCACAGCAATTTGTTGAAACGGATCCGGAACGCGCCCTGGAGCAGCTTTCTCTAACCCGCGAGATGGTCAATACGACCACCCAACAAATGTATGAATTGATATTGGCATTGCGCCCTTCTGTACTGGATGATCTTGGTCTGGCAGCGGCGCTGCGTTCGCTCGCAAGGCGGGTGCTGCCGCCTGAGCGGTTTGTCTTTACGCTCGAGTCGGACCAATTAAAGGAACGACTTCAACCTTCCATTGAAACAGCCCTCTACCGCATCTTTCAAGAGGCGATGAGCAATATCGTCAGGCACTCCGCGGCAGACCGGGTCAATATCACCCTGTCGCAGCGGGATGGAGTGTTCGAGGGGGAAATCAGTGATAACGGTAAGGGGATCGATCCGGAAACCGGTAATCTGGAGAAGGACAGTCCACGCGGTTTGGGTATTCTTGGCATGCAGGAACGGGTCGCGCAGGTGGGTGGAACCTTAGAAATCAGGTCAAGACCAGGAGAGGGCACCCGTATTTCCATTAAAATTCCCCTTGGGGAGAGTAATCATGAATGATCAAATTCGGGTCCTGATTGTGGACGATCACACGATCGTTCGAACCGGTTTACGCTTGTTATTGGAATCCGAGCAGGATATTTCGGTGGTGGGTGAGGCTTTGAACGGTCTGGATGCGCTGAAATTAGTCGAAGTCCACCATCCGGATGTCGTTTTGATGGATATAACCATGCCTTTGATGGATGGTCTGGAATCCACCCGTCAAATTAAAGCCAGTTGGCCTGAAGTTAAAGTGCTGGTACTCACGATGCACCGCTCGGATGAATACTTTTTTGAAATGCTCAAAAGTGGTGCATCCGGTTATATCCTAAAAGGTGCTGAAACCGGCGATCTCATTCATGCCGTTCAGGTGGTGGGAAAGGGAGAAGTCTATCTTTATCCAACCATGGCGCAAATGCTGGTCAAGGATTATTTGAACTCTACTCAATGGGAGGAAGGTGCCGGGATGAGTTTAAGCCGGCGCGAGAAAGAGATTTTAAGCTTGATCGGCGAAGGCTGCAGCACCAAAGAAATAGCGGAAAAATTAGTCATCAGTCCAAGCACAGTGCACTCCCACCATAGCAATTTGATGACGAAGCTTGGGTTGAACAACCGGCGTGAACTGATCCAATATGCCCGTCAACGCGGATTGATCCAGGATAAATAAACATACAGCTGCCAATAGATTAATGTCACATGGTACTTGTAAAAAACGCCAAAATATTTGGCGTTTTTTATTGGATGTTGGCAGTTCATGCGATATCAAACGGAAGCTTATCTTATTAATATTATTTTAATAATATGCAGGAAAGTGAGCAAACCATTGGCCGTGCGCCGAGTGTTCGTGGTATGGACAAATCCCCTTTTTCACGAATCTACGCGCTTGCTGCTTGAGCATCCAGACGTGGATCTGGTAGGTGCAGCCCAGAACCCAACGATGGTTCATGAAGAAATCCTAAAACTTCGACCCGATACGATTTTATTCGAAAGGACATCTCAACCAATTCCGGAATACTTGATCAGGCTCATGGGGATGGATGCATGGGACATGCGCCTCATTGGCCTGAGCCTTGAGGACAACAAAGTTAGTCTTTATCACCGCGAGCAGCAGGCGGTAGTTGAGGCTGGGGACCTGCTCCAATATGTACTTGGGTAAGCGTTTGTGACATTTAGCAGGCTGGGTTTTCCCTCACAAACAATAGAATCCCATTCGCTATCTCAGGATTTATGGAGGTTATTTGAAAAAATCATTTGGTTCGCACATTTCCTAAACTTACCCATCCGCTTTATTCAAGGAGGAAGAAGTATGGCTAAAAAACTGATCTGGTTCATACCTTTAATTGTATTAGGGGGGGTGGCTTTGGCAGCCTGCGCCGGGGCCGCTGGGCCAGCTGGTCCGGCAGGCCCGGCTGGTCCGGCAGGGCCGGCTGGTTCAGCTGCCGAGATTAACGCTGCCGATCTATCCTGCACAGAATGCCACGATGACACCACCCTGATCGTTTCTAAACAAGCACAGTTCAAAGAGAGTTCGGTGCACGGGACTGGCCAGGCCTTCCTCAGAGGTGAATCTACAGACTGCGCTGGTTGTCACGGCAGTGAAGGAGCCAAGGACCGCATCAATGCCGGTCTGCTTCCACACGATGCATCGGTTGTTGGCGTGGTAAATGTTTCGCCGTTTAACTGCCGCACCTGCCACAACATCCACACCACTTACACCAGGGGCGACTTCTCTCTGACCGGCGGTGATAAACCAGCGGTAATGGAAATGACGGGCGGCACTTTTGATGGTGGTCAAGGCAACCTGTGCGCCCAATGCCACCAGGTTCGTAACGCTGCGCCTGAAGTCGAGGCTGGAAATGTCGCCATTACCTCATCTCGCTACGGCCCCCACTACGGTATTCCAGCCCCAATGTTACTCGGTGAAGGTGGGCTGGGTGTGACCGGTACCCCCAGCGTTCACTATCTGGCGGTTGAGAACACCTGCGTGAACTGCCACATGGGAGAGGAGAGAAACCACACATACAATCCCATCGTGACTCGCTGCCAATCCTGCCATGGAGATGTAGAGGATTTCGACGTGAATGGCGTGCAGACCGAAATCACAGCGATGGTCGAAGAACTCCACACACTATTTGTCGATAAGAAGTTGTTGGATCCGGATACCGATCTTTGGGGTATTTATGATGCGGCGACTGCCAAATGGAGTGCTCCGTCGGCAGATGTTCCTCTGACGGTTACCGAAGAGGTCGCTAACGCCATGTGGAACTACAAGTTCGTGGTTTATGACAAGAGCATGGGCGTACACAACTCGGATTACACCCGGGCTTTGCTACAGCAAGCTCTGGATGCCTTGAAATAAAGCCGCTTATGGAGCGTTTAGAAACCGCCCTGCACTTTAATTTTTCCGACAGGCGGTCAACCTGACGAGTGGCACCAGGTTGACCGCCAAATAGACCTGAAATTCCAGGAATCAATGGGTTCACTGCACGCCAGTTCCTTAAAAGCTTGTTGGTGGTAAGCCTTCCTTTTTCGGGGGATTGGGTTGTCTCGAAAATCCATTAACGGTTTCGACGACCCTTCAATGGAGGGCGATTGCCCGTCGCCCTCCATCCATCAAATTTATATTTATCCACAGGGTTTCACGATAACCAAACCGTCTGGTACCCACCCGAAATAATAGGCTTCGAGGAGATAACTTGTGAGCGAGGAAACTACTTTTAGCCGGCGAAAATTTTTAGAAAAAGTCACAGTTGGGATTGGGGGTGTTCTGACCGCCCTTTTTGGGATCCCAGCAGCAATTTTCGTGATTCAACCAGCGCTAAAAAAGGAGCAGACCAGCGACTGGATGCGCCTTGGATCCGCGTCAAAAGTTACACCCGGGATTCCTACACTGTTTTCGTTGAAAATTCAGCGCGAAACGGGATGGATCACGGATGAGGACGAAATCATGGTGTATGCCTATACCGAAGATGGGCGCGATTATGCGGTCATGTCGAATATCTGCACCCACCTTGCCTGCCGGGTCCGCTGGATTGAGGAGCGCCAGGAGTTCTTCTGTCCCTGCCATAATGGGGTCTATGACAAGCAGGGAAGTGTACTGGCTGGCCCACCACCCCGACCTTTGGACCGCTATGAGGTCAAAATTGAAGCTGATGATCTTTTCATAAAGGTAGGCTGACCATGGCATCTCGACTTTCCAACTGGCTCGATGTACGCACCGGCTGGCGTGATGTTTGGAACGGCATTTTCTTACGAAAAGTACCGAAAGTAAATTGGGCATACACCCTGGGCAGCGCGTCCCTATTTGTGGTGGTGAACCAGATGGTGACCGGGATTTTGTTAACTTTTTATTATGTGCCCACGCCAGACCATGCCTATGACAGCATTCAATTTATCACCACACAGGTAGCCGCCGGCTGGCTCATTCGAGGATTGCATCACTGGGGTGCGAGTGCGTTGGTAGTGCTCGTGTTTTTGCATATGTTACGCGTTATCTATTTTGGCAGTTACAAATTTCCCCGTGAAGTGACCTGGTTTAGCGGTGTCATTTTGCTATTGACGGTAATCGGCTTTGGATTTACCGGTTATTTATTGCCCTGGGATGAAAAAGCCTACTGGGCAACGACTGTCGGGACGCAAATTGCCGGAGTGCCACCATTGATTGGTGATCTGGCATTGAGGATATTACGCGGCGGTCAGGAATTAACCGCTTTGACCCTGGCACGCTTTTACGGAATTCATATTTGGGTACTACCCGCTGTATTGTTATCTTTGGTTGGGCTGCATCTTTTTCTCGTAATCAAGCATGGGATTAGCACTGCTCCAAAACGCGGGGAAAAATAACATGAAAGACAGCGAAAAAGAGGAATATCTGGAAGAGTATAAAAAAGCGAAAGAAAAAGGGGTGCCATTTTTCCCCGATGTTCTGTTTAAAGATGCTGTCGTATCTTTTCTGGTTTTCGTGATTCTGGTTGGCCTGGCCTACTTCTTCGGAGCCCCTTTGGAGGCCAAAGCGAATCCGGCAAACACGGAGTATACGCCGCGACCAGAATGGTATTTTCTTTTCTTGTTCCAATTGCTGAAATATTTTCCGGGTAAGTTGGAAGTTTTTGGCGTGGTGTTAATCCCCACCGTTGTATTGGTTTTCCTGTTTATTTTGCCATTGATCGACCGGAACCCCAGGCGTCATTTCCTTAACCGGCTGCCCGTCACCCTGGCCACAACTGCTATCGTGGCTGGAATTATCGGCCTTACTGTACTTTCGGTGCGGGAAGCGCCGCCACCGGCAATTGCCAAACAAGGGGATAGCGTTGCCAGTTTGTATGCCGGCAACTGCTCCGGCTGTCACGGTACATCAATTGAAGTCGCCCCAGGCACCAATTTACATGAAATTATTGCCAAAGGGAATCATGAAGGGATGCCTGCCTGGAGCGCCGATCTCACCTCAGACCAGATCGATGCACTGGCAGGTTTCATCACCTCCCCTGGCGGTTCTCAACTCTTCGACCAAAATTGCGGGGAATGTCATGCGGTGGAGGAACTCGTCGAAGGATCGCCGCTGGAATTAAAACAAGCGTTGGAAGGCGGCATTAATTTTCCTCCGCACGCTGAATCGAACACAGCGGATTGGACAGTTACCCTCGCCCTTGAAAACCGCACCTCCTTACTGAACTTCCTGGTTGCGCCAGATGGACAACGTCTGTTTGAGGTCAACTGCTCCACCTGTCATGGGAATTCAGTATCCTTTGCCGGCAGCGACGAAGAATTGCGCCAACTGATCAGCCAGGGAGGAAAGCACCTGGACATGCCGGGCTGGAAGGAGCAGGTTACCGCTGAGCAGCTGGATCAGCTCTCTCGCTATGTGGTCGATCCAGGTAACGAACCCCAATCCCAGGAAGTTTTTCAACAGTTGTGCAGTACCTGTCATGGACAGCGGGTCCCGCGAGCCGAGAGCCTTGAAGCCGCCCGTCAGATCATCGCGAGCGGAGGACCGCACCGCACCATGCCGGTTTGGGGTGAATTTTTAACCACCGAGCAACTGGATGCTCTGGTAGGTTTCACCCGACAATCGATGGAAGGTAATTCTGTGGCCGTGGGTCAAAATTTGTTTTCGCAATACTGCGCTACCTGCCACGGCGCGCTGGGCGAAGGGGGCCCCAACCCTACCCGTGCCGGAGATATCATTGCCCCCATCAGCACCGCGGAATATTTGAAAACGCGAGATGACATCACTTTAATGTCGATCATTTCGCAGGGGCAACCCAACTTTGGCATGTCGCCATTCGGAACTTCCAACGGCGGTCCGCTGGATGATGATGACATCGAATCCATCGTCGGATTTATCCGCGCCTGGGAAGACCGTCCACCGGTTGAATTCCCGCCGGAAGTCGTCCTCCCGGTGCTCAATGAACAACCAGCCCAGCTTTACGCGTTCGTGTGCGCTCAATGCCACGGAGCGGCTGGTGAAGGTGGGGTTGGACCTGAATTTCAAAGCGGCGAATTCCAAGACGACCGGACCGACCTCAAAATTTTCGACTCGATCAATACTGGCCACGTTTCGACTGCCATGATCGGTTGGGGCGATATCCTCAGCGCGGAACAGATTGCCCAACTGGTGGATGTAATCCGCAGTTTCGCGAAGGATACAACCTCGTCGGGTGGATCTTCGGTTGTTTCCTTCTCCAGAGACGTGCTGCCGATTTTCAAAGAGAGCTGTGCCGTCTGCCATGGAACGCTGGGAGGATGGGATGCAAGCAGCTATAAGTCTGTGATGGAGAGCGGGGACAATGCACCCGTGATCATCGCCAAAGATCTGCAAGGCAGCCTGTTGGTGCAGAAGCTGCTCGGCACCCAAACCATTGGCGGTGCCATGCCTCCGGGTAAGCTGCTCTCGCAAAAAGAGATCGGTCTAATCGTGTCCTGGGTCGCCGCCGGAGCGGCGGACAATTAGGAAAGCTTCTGATCTGATCCTGGATTGACCAGCGCTAAAATCTGCCGCATCAACTCAGGGTCGTCCTTGAGCAAACCGGCAACCGGCAGGCGTTTGACCAGTTCTGCCCAGTTGGGGTTGGTTTGAAAGACAGCCTTGAATATCGGTGCAGCTTCGTTCATGCGGTCCAATTCTGCCAGGGTCAAGGCATGCCAGAAGGGAAGTTCATCCATATCCGGCGCTAACTCAGCCGCCGAGCGGTAAGCCTGTAAAGCCTGTTCAACTTCGCCGTTTGCCAGGAATTCATCTCCCTGGTTCATCCAATCATAGGCTCGATGAACAGCCAACAGGCGCTTCAGTTCAACCACGGGCTGCGGATGGTCCTCCACCCGTAAATCGACTAATAACCCTTCCCACGGATGTTCGCCGGCAATCCCGCTGACGACCAGCAGCGCCGCACTCTGCTGACCGCGAATGTCGCCGCCAGCTGTCTGAGCCGCCTCCAATGCAGCCATCATGCGCTCAGCCAGCGGTCCAGTTGCGGCACGAAAAGCCTGGTCCATGGATGGCCAAACCGTGTCATTCAGCATCATGTTGGCCTGTACCGAGAAACCATCCCCGCGCACGTCACCGGCGCACGCAATACAGCGGCTGCCGGTATGCACGGCCACCTGGCCAAAATGGTCCAGCATGGCGACCTGGCGCACTTCACGGTTTTGATCTGCCTGCAGCAGCGCTGGCAGCGCAGTCAGCGCCGAGACGCCAGAGCGCATCAAGGTCAGGCCTTGCGGGCCATAACTTTTTTCAACCATGGATTGAGTCGCGACCACCCCAACGCCAGGTTCTCCCCAGGCTACCACCGACCCAACCGAAAACCAGTGGGACTGTACTGCTACCCCCATATGGCCGGTCAGCGGGTCACGGGCAACGATGGAGAAGGTATGGGCGAATGGAAAACGGTTTAGTGAAGCAGGCATTGGATCCCTCACTTATCAGCCAGTTGATTAACTTTCCAACTGGTAGGTGGTAAACATATTTTCGCACGGGTTACCCCAGGTCGCGCACATGCGGCGGTTGGTCAGGTCCATCGTTAACGCAGTGACGGTTTTTTCACGGTCGAGCGGGTCGCCATCGGTGGCATGATTGCAAATCGAATCAGGATAATTGATATGGTCCTTCTGGATAGCCTGCAGCGTGCGAATAGAGTGTTGTTCAGATTGATTGAGCAACCGCAGTGCGCGGAAATAGCGAATCCGGGTGGCGATCAGCTCATCAGGCTCGCTTTCGATGCGGCGCATTTGCTCATCCAGGTAATGGTTGGTATGCACCATCATGCCATCATGAGCGTATAAAATGGCAAATTGCCGCGCGGAGACTTCGACAGAATAGATTTCGCCGCTCTCATGCACCAGGAGGTGGTTGTAACCGGCGGCGCGTTGAGGAATCAGCATACGCCGAATGGCTTCACTGGGTGTGGTGGCTGCCAATACTGCGCGCGAGACGATGACACGCGGGATGCCGATGCGACTGTCGGTCGGGTAGACGGAGTCACAGCATTGTGCCATGCCATAGGCATTAAAGCCGATATTGGGCAGCAATCCTCCATAGGTCATGGCCAAAAAAGACGGCTCCTTTTCCGGGCGAGCCTGCACCAGGTACACATCCGGTTCATCTTCGGGGACCCAGTCTTCATTGTGCGCGACCAGGACGGTGCCGTTGCTGGTGCGCTCCTGATTGACAGCCATGCTGGTGCATTTGACCAGATGCAGCGCGTCCATGGTCACCGCTTCCATGGCATTCACAACCGTTAGATCGTCAAAGGATACATTTGCGCCTTCAGCCATGCCGCGCAGTTCGTCCACGTACTGAGGGTAGCGCTCCTCGGCAAATGGCAGGTATTTGCGCGCCTGGATCAAAGCACCGACCCAGTCCAGCTGCAAGGTATCGTAAGATTGTTTCAGTAGTTGACGGGAATTTTCGATGCTTCTGGTCACCTGGCTGCGGCAAGCTTCGCCTAGCTGACGTCCCATTTCCCGATGGCTGCCGGATACGGAGATCAGCGGCAATGCGCGCGAATTCATAAATACCTCCCAAAAATCTGCACTCGACCCCCTTACCCCTTGTCTTAGCGCGGTTGCCACCATTGTACACGGCGGACTGAAAGTGCGCAAATCCCAAATCCAGTCGCGCGGTTTTTGGTCAGATCGAATAAAAATCGAGGGGCAATAAATTGGTTTGGTTAGTTATTGCACTTGTAACAAAATAGTAAATTAATCTACAATAAACGCGGGGGAGAAACCGCTCTTTAGCTAGAAAAGGATGAGCACTGATGTCCAATCCAACCCAACGCATTTTAAAAATTTTGCTGGTGGATGACGATGCCGACACCCGTCAAATGGTAACCATGATGGTAGAAAAGGCCGGTCACGAAGTGCATACCACTGCCAGCGGCATCGATGCTCTGGCGTTACTCACCCGCAAAAAAATGGATGTCATCCTGCTGGATATTTTGATGCCGGAAATGGATGGACTGAGCCTGCTGGAAACCATTCGCCTGACTTCGGAGGCACCGGTATTGATGCTTACTGCCGTATCGCATGCGGAGATCATGCAGCAAGCTTATGTGATGGGTGCCGATGATTATGTTGTCAAACCGTTTACCCGTGAAAAACTCCTCGACCGGATTTACCGGTTAGCTGACCGGGTGGCAGGTGCAACACCAACCCCTGCCGCAACCTGGACCTCGCGTTACTGGCTGGATACTGCCAACAATATCCTGGTCCACAATGGCACCGCCATCAACCTTTCGTCCATCGAGTGCCAGCTGCTGCAAAAACTAATGGAGTCTCCTTATCAGGAATTAACCGATTCCACTCTCTACGAGGCCGGCTGGGGTAATGGTGTAGTACCTTCAGCCGTGCTTGAAGAACGCGTTCTCGGCACCGTCAAGGGGATGCAGGTCAAACTGGAAGAAGATCCAACCGAGCCAAAAATTTTGCTCATCACTCCAGATGGGTATACTTTCAATCCCGAGACCAGTTGATTTGAAGGACGCTTGTCGTAAACCCATATCCGTTCCATAACAATGGGACGGATTTTCGTTTCCAGCATCAAGTTGCCAACAAAGGCTTAAACATCAGGAATGGATGCGGTATACTCGAAACATAGTTTTATCGGTTGATCAAGGAGTGTGAGCCATGCACGATGAGACTGCACAAATGGATATTCGGCGGCTGCTGAAAACTTTTGGCGTTCAGGCAGATACTGCAATTGTCGAACACCTGTTGAATCACCCCAATCTTGAAACCTTGCACCTGCGGATTCGCTTAGAGGATCTGACTGAATATACAGACCGCGAGATACAGCCGCTTTCCTTTATGGCCGAAGGAAATATCCACCGCGGTAGTTAATCCCCCGTCAGCTTGATCATCGCTGCGGCATTCTTAGATGTCATCCTCAGGAAGTTTCATGACCATCGAACAAACCATCGAACAAAATAAATTCCAGGCTGACAAAGTCGCGATCATTTCGGCAGGGCATAGTGTGCAGGATACCTATCAGGCATTCCTTCCACCACTGCTACCCATTCTGATCGAGAAATTTGCACTCATCAAAACCGAAGCCGGGCTGCTGTCCGTCTTTGCCAATCTGCCATCGCTGTTGCAACCGGTTATTGGCTATCTGGCAGATAGAACCGGACCGCGCTATTTTGTGATCCTGGCGCCAGCGGTCACCGCCATTATGATGAGCTTTCTGGGCGTGGCGCCGACCTATGCCGTCGCGGCAATTCTATTGCTGGTCACCGGCATCAGTTCCGCCAGCATCCATTCGACCGGTCCGGTGATCGCCGGGAGGCTGTCAGCAGAGCGACTGGGGTTAGGCATGAGTTTCTGGATGGTCGGCGGCGAGATCGGCCGGGTACTCGGCCCGCTGGTGATTGTGGGGGCGGTGGAATACCTCCAGCCTCAGAACACGCCGTGGCTGTCGGTCGTCGGCATTTTGACCTCGGTATTTTTATATTTTCAATTGCGCAACTTCACCAGTTTGGCGACGGTACGTGAAGCCCCTCCTCCCTGGCGGGAAGCGCTCAAAGGAATGCGCCCGGTGCTGCTGCCGGTGATCGCCATCATTCTGTCGCGGGCTTTTGCTTTCGTCAGCGTTTCCACCTTTTTACCCACCTATTTGACTGAACGCGGTGCCAACCTGGTTATGGCGGGCGCTTCTCTGTCGGTAATGCAGGCAGCTGGCGTGGCGGGCGCCTTCCTTGGCGGCACACTCTCGGACCGCTTAGGCCGCCGCCCGGTGTTGATCACCGCCATGGCGTTATCTGCTGCTGCATTATTCGCCTTTACCTCGTTGGATGGTTGGGTACTGTTTCCGCTGCTGTTGGCGCTCGGCTTTTCACTGTTGTCGGTGGCACCGATCATTATGGCTGTTGTGCAGGAAAGTTTTCCGGAAAGCCGCGCGCTGGCGAATGGTGTGTACATGGCAGTCAGTTTCGTCAGCAGCTCATTGGTCTCAGTGATGGTGGGCGCTATCGGCGATCTCTCCGGCTTGCAGACGGCATACTACATCAGTGCCGGCTTGGCTTTGGTAGGACTGCCATTCGTATTAAAGCTGCCTAAAGGGAAACAGAAGAAATTCAGCGCCCATTGATCTACTTTGGAGGAAATATGAACCTGGTTCATGGTTTTGAACTTTTGCAAGATGTCACCATCACAGAATTGAACACCCGCGCCCGGCTGTGGCGGCATGCTGCCACTGGTGCGCAGCTCCTTTCTCTGGAAAACGAGGATGAAAACAAATGCTTCAGCATAAACTTCCGCACACCCTGGAATGACTCGAGCGGAGTGGCGCATATCATGGAGCATTCCGTGTTGGGCGGCTCGCAGAAGTACCCGGTCAAGGAACCATTCGTTGAACTTCTCAAGGGCTCGCTCAACACTTTTCTCAACGCCCTGACCTTTCCGGATAAAACCCTGTATCCGGTCGCCAGCACGAATCTGAAGGACTTTTACAATTTGATCGACGTCTATCTGGACGCCGTGCTGCATCCGCTGATCAGTCCATACACGCTGATGCAAGAAGGCTGGCACTATGAATTGGAGAAGGCGAACGGCGAGATCAGCTACAAGGGTGTAGTCTTCAACGAAATGAAGGGCGCTTATTCCTCACCAGATGGTGTGATGGAGGAGAAAAGCCGCTCCTACTTGTATCCGAACACCCCTTACCATCATGATTCGGGTGGAAATCCGGAAAACATACCCGACCTGACGTACACTGGATTCAAAAGCTTTTACGAGACTTTTTACCATCCGTCGAATGCAAAAATCTTCTTCTACGGCGACGACAACCCCGAGGAACGGCTGCGCATTATCGATGCCGCCTTCCAGGGCTACAGCGCTATTCAGGTCAACTCGCAGGTGCCGCTTCAGCCTATGTTCAGCGATACCAAGTCCGCGGTGGAGGTTTACGAAAGCTCCGACGACCCGGACGCCAAAGCTCAGGCGACCATCAACTGGATGCTGCCGGAAATTGTCAACATGGAAGAAGCGCTGGGGGTGCGCATTCTGGAGCACGTATTGATAGGTACACCAGCCGCACCACTGCGAAAAGCACTGATTGATTCTGGGTTGGGAGAGGATCTGGCCGGTACTGGTTTGGAAAGCAACCTGCGGCAAATGCAATTTTCGACCGGTCTGAAGGGAATTGTCGAAGCCGATTCAGCCAAAGTCGAAGCGCTGGTGCTGGAAACGCTGCAAGATTTAGCACGCCGTGGAATCGATCCGCAAACGGTTGCCGCCTCATTGAATACGGTCGAATTCGCCTTGCGAGAAAATAACACTGGGTCCTTCCCGCGCGGGCTGGCGCTGATGATGGGCGTCATGACCGATTGGAATTATGACCGCGACCCAATCGATGCGCTTAAGTTCGAAGCGCCTTTGAACGCCATCAAGCGCCGTGTCAATGCCGGCGAGCGCTACTTCGAGAACCTGATCCGTACCCACCTGCTGACCAACCGCCACCGTCTGACGCTTTTGTTACGTCCGGATGCGCAACTGGCGGAACGCCGCGCAGCTGCGGAACAAGAGCGCCTGCAAAAAGCTCGCGCTGCCATGACGCCGGACCAGATCCAGCAGCTGATCGCGGACACTGCCGAATTGCACCGCATCCAGGAAACCCCGAACACGCCAGAATCGTTGGCAACCCTCCCCATGCTGGCACTCAGCGACCTGGAAAAAGCCGTCAAGGTTATTCCAATCGAAGAGCAGAAAGCCGGCGAAAGCACACTGCTGTTCCATGACCTGTTCACCAACGGCATCCTGTATCTTGACTTGGGATTCAACTTGCGCGTATTGCGCCAGGAATGGCTGCCGTACGTGCCGGTATTTAGCCGGGCGCTGCTGGAAACCGGCAGCGCGGAGGAAGACTTTGTCCAACTGAGCCAGCGGATTGGGCAGCGCACCGGCGGTATTTATCCCAGTACCTTCACTTCGGCCTCCAGACATTATCCGGATGGCGCAATCTGGCTGGTCATCCGCGGGAAAACCATGGTCAGCCAGACATCCGACCTGTTGGGGATCCTTAAGGATGTGTTGACCGGTGCCAATCTGGACGACCGTGAGCGGATTCGCCAGATTGTGCTGGAAGAGAAAGCCGGCCTGGAAGCCGGGCTGACGAATGCCGGGCACCGGGTGGTCAATTCGCGGCTAAAAGCGCGTCACAGCAGCGCCGACTGGGCTGCCGAGGAGATGGATGGCATCAGCCAGCTGTTTTTCCTGCGCGATCTGCTGCAGCAAATCGATAACGACTGGCAGGCAGTCCAGGCTGCACTGGAAGGGATGCGCACGTTGCTCGTCCGCCAGCCAGCCTTGCTGTGCAATGCCACCGTTGACAGCGACAGCTGGAATGTGACGCGCGGTCAGGTCGTCGATTTTCTAGCGTCTTTCCCAGCTAATTCCGAATCTTCTGCGAATTGGCAGCCAGTTGCACTGCCGGTTGAAGAAGGCTTGACGCTGCCATCCCAGGTCAATTTTGTAGGTAAAGGCACTAATTTATATACAGCCGGGTATAAACTGCATGGATCGGCGTTCGTGATCGCGCCTTACCTGCGCGGCACGTACCTGTGGGACAAAATTCGCGTCCAGGGAGGCGCTTACGGCGGTTTCTGCCTCTTTGACCAGCACTCGGGTGCTTTTAATTACATCTCCTACCGGGATCCGAATCTGGATCAATCACTAGCTGTGTACGACCAGGCGGCTGAATTTTTGCACAGCCTGGAAATCAGTGATTCGGAATTAACCAAGGCCATTATCGGCGCGATTGGGGAAGTGGACGCCTACCAGCTGCCGGATGCCAAAGGCTATACCTCCATGGTGCGTTACCTGCTGGGCGTCACAGATGAAGAGCGTCAACGCCTGCGCGATGAAATGCTGTGTACCTCACCGGCAGATTTCCACGCCTTTGCCGAAACTCTGGCAGCTGCGCGTCCGGAGAGCTCCGTTGTGGTACTGGGGTCGTCCGAAGCGGTGCAGAATAGCCAGCTCAATCAGAGTGGCCGGCTGGAAGTCTCCAAAGTGATGTAGTTCAACCTGCCAGATCGAGCAGGAACTGCGGCACCCAGAACTTGCCAAAACTGAGCAGCGACAGTCCGACGCTGACAGCTAATAATCCAATTCCAAACGCGATCAAGTACTGGTCGCGTTTGCGGTATTTTAACTGCTCCAGCCAGGTGCGCGGGCCGACGCCAAAGGCACGCAGATCCATGGCATCGATAATGTCCTCGCTACTGACGATGGCATGGATGGTCACCGGCACGATGAGCGGCGCCAGTTTCCGCACGGTGGCAAACAACCCGCCGGTAATTTTCTCCAGCTCATAGCCGCGAGCTCGTTGTGCGTCCCGGGTGAGCATAAAATCACGGCCAAATGAGGGGATAAAGCGCATGGTCAGGTCCATGCCGTACGAGACTTTATCCGGCAGACCCAGGCCGCGAAAGGTGATGCCGTAATGCGCCGGGTTTAGCGAATACGGAATGAGGATGGTCATGCTGGCCAGACTGAAAACCCGCACCAGCATGCTCAAAGCATACATGATTTTCTCGGCGCTGATGGTCAGCGTTGGGCGCCAACCCAGAATTGTGAAGTTGGCTGCCAGGCGGGTGATGACATGTTCTTCGGAATACAGTTCGACGCCGCCGCGACCGGTGAGAAAGGTCAGCAGCGAGAAGAAAATCACGAAGCCGATAATAAATATCCAGGCACGCTTCATTTCGTTGAATTTGATGCCTGATGTCAGAATGGTGACCAGTGTGATGAAAAAAAGCGCCGCCTGATAACGCAAATCCCAGAATAGAACCGTGCACGCCAAAAAACAGGCATAGAAAATCAGCCAGGCGCGCGGATCAAAGCTCTGGATGAGGGATTTTCGCGGTTTATAACGCCAGGTGACCAGCATGGGGAGCCTTCAGGTGCGGGAGACAGTCACCAATGGTCTGCCTCCCGCACGAAAAGTACAAGAATCAACGTCCGGTTTGGCGGCGCACCGAAGCGTATGCACCTACCAGCAATGGCACCAGGATGGCAGCGAAGATGGCGTTGGGGCCGGCTGCCGGGATGAACTCACCCACGATGGCGACCGCGGGCGGGTAGCCGTTGATCCAGATGTCGGAGAGGGCGGCAAAACCGATGCCGATGAAGTTACCCAGCAGGCTCCAGGTGACCGCCGCGGCGACATCGACATTGGTTCTGAACAAGAAGCGCACCAGCAGCACAAGGATAAAGCCGACGATGATCGAGAGACCGGCAAAGATCGAAATGGCAGCATCCCCGAAGACATTATTCTCAGGGTCGAAGAACATCATATTGGGGGAAGTGCGATTCAGGAAGAAGAGAACCGTGACGATCAATGACAGGATCGCTGAAATCCAGAGCACGGTATTTATGCCCTTTTTCTGATCCGCGAACAGCCGCGCCATACCGGCAACTATTCCGATCAAGCCGTTGCCCACCGACCACTGCGGCGATAGACCAAAACCGGTCAGCGCATCGCCAAACATGTTGCCGACAGCGCCGGTGAATAGGCCCACCGACGGCCCGAAGGCATAACCGAAGAACATGGGGATGGCGACTGCTGGGCGTAGCGCCACCTGACTGACCGAGGGCACGGCGAATACGGTGCCGTTGAACAGGAAGGAGAGCACGGCATACAACGCCGCGCCGATAGCCATGTAGACCACCTCACGGGTGCCAACCTCCCAGATTTTACTCTGGCGGGTAAGCAGGTAGACTACAAAAACAATGAGCAGCCCTATGCCAACAAAGGCAAAGCGCAGCACACCGGTTTCATCCAGCTTGAGGGAATCATTGAGCATCCCGCCAATCCAGACGATTAACAGGAAAAAGGCCAAAACAGCCACCAGCGAAACAATTACTGAAACCAACTTACGATCCATGAAATCCTCCTTTGGCAATTCAGAAAAGACCTGGATGAATTAATGGAGCCTGCTCAATCGGTCAAAGGGACGCGATGAGCCAGACTTTCTGCGCTGTAAAATTTCTGGGTCATAGGATAAAAGTCGAGATTGGCCTGAAGCAGACTGGTTGGCACCAGCCGGTTATCGCGCAACCGCTGTTGATCGCGCAGGACTTCAGCCGGAGGTCCATCAGCCACCAGCCTCCCCTGGTTAACCATCCACACCCGGTTGGCGTAAATTACGGCCAAATCGATGTCATGGGTAATGAACAGAATGGCTTCAAAGCTGGGCAGTTGCAATATGGAATTCATAAAGGCCATGTAGTTTTTATAATCCTGCCCGGCAGTTGGTTCATCCATTACCAGAATACGGGAACGCATGGCCAGGATGGCAGCGATACTGACCCTTTTCTGCTGGCCAAATGACATCGAAAGCGGCGGGGTCTCCTCAAACCCCGTCAGGTTGACGATCTCGACTGCCTGGCTCACCTCCTCTCGAATTTGCGCCGGCGGATGTTTGAGGTTGGTTGGCCCAAAAGCCAGTTCCTCACGCACCGTCGGAGCAAATAACATGTGGCTCGGACTTTGAAAGACATAGCCGAGCGTGTTGGCGATCTCCGCGACACTCAGTTGATGTGTGTCCCGTCCGTTGACCAGCACCTGTCCACCGCTCGGTTTGAGCAGCCCAATGGCGTGCTTGACCAGGGTGGTCTTGCCGGCGCCGTTTGGACCGAGCACGGCGATCACATCTCCGCGGTTGATTTGCAGGTCAATGCCGTGGAGCACTTCCTGACCGCTCTCGTAGCTAAAAGTTACATGCTTGAACTCCACCAGCGGCGTTTGAGCGCCGGCGGAGGCAGCTGGCAGCGGTTGGAGTTCCGGCGGTGGCAATTCCTCGCGGGCAGCCGCCAGGATCATAGGCGCCGGCAGCTTGACTTCATGGTAGTCCACGTTTTTTTGAATATCAGCGGCTTTGCCATCAAAGCGAATGTGCCCATCTTGCATAAACAGCACGCGCTCCGGGGCAATTCGCAGTACATCCTCCACGCGGTGCTCAACCAAAAAGACAGTCATGCCCTCGTCTGCCAGCGTGCGCACCAAATTGAGCGCCTCCTGGGCACTGGCAGGATCCAGCGAAGCCAGCGGTTCGTCGAGAACCAAAACACTTGGGCGCATGGCCAAAACTCCAGCCAGCGCCACTTTTTGCTTCTCGCCGCCAGAGATGGAAAATGTTTGCCGTTCGCGCAGATGATTGATATTAAGGCGTTTCAGGGTCTCATCAACAACCGTGTGGATTTCATCGCGCTGCCAGCCGAGATTTTCCAAACCGAAAGCCACCTCGTTCATGACAATCGAGCCAAGAATCTGGCGCTCAGGATCTTGCAGCACCGTACCAACCAGTTGCGAAATGCGCGCCAGCGGCAGGTCGCTGACCTCCTGGCCTTGCAGCAGCACTTTGCCGGTCAATTCGCCTTTATAGCTGCGCGGAATCAAGCCGTTAATGCAGCGGATCAGTGTCGTTTTGCCGCAACCGCTGGCGCCTGCCAGCAGTACCACCTGGCCCGGCTCCAGCGTGAGGTTAATATCCTGGATCGCCGGTTGTTCCCGGCTGCGATAACGAAAAGAAAGACCTTCGACAATGAGCGGTGAGACGTCGGTCATCAAAACCTGTGGCGGAAAGCCGTTGAGGCAAGAAAAGGCTTTGCGGCAAAGGCAGGGAACGAATACGCCATAAACAACCCCGTGAGTGCCTTTTTGCAACGCCAGGTCACATAAAAATACGCTTCATCAAGCGTAAAAATACTATAACATGCTGATAAATCAATTTCAATTATTTAGGGTTTTTTAAGAACAAGGGAAAAATACGGTTGTAGAACGACTGTTTACAAAAGTGACAAACAATTGCAATACTATTGCGGTTTATTCGTGCTAGAATATTCCTGTCAAACGTTTGGGTGCCCCCCTCACCCGGGCGTTTGACATTTAAAGCAACCTTTTCCGGCTTGAACTCGTATTTAATTCAAGGTATGATGATTTTTAAGCGAGGGATAGATCGAAGGAGGTTACGATGGTAAATGAGCCCGTTGTCACACCATCCCCAGCACCGGTAAAGAAGGAAAAAAGATCCGGTTATTTTTGGGGATTAATTTTCATCATCGGGGGAATAATATTAATCGCTCAACAGTTGGGTTGGCTGGGTCCGCGCTATAACTGGTGGGCATTGTTCATCCTGGCACCTGCACTTGCCAGCCTGGGCGCCGGTATCAGCGTGCTGCAAAAAACCGGTAAATTTGGGGCCGCGGTACGGGCTGGCCTTGGCGGAGGCTTGGTTCTGTTGACGGTTGCATTCATATTCCTCTTCGGCCTGGATTGGTCTGTATGGTGGCCTTTGATGGTATTCGTACCCGGCTTCACCATTTTCCTTGAGGGTTTCGGCACCGAACAACCAGCCGGCGTCGGCGGCGTGCTGAACATCGGCCTGTGGATCGGGCTTGGTCTGATGTATCTAGGCGGCGGCTTTCTGGCAAAAAACCTTGGAATCTACGATCTAGCCGCCACCTTCGAGCCATACCGCTGGTGGGCTGTCGCGATCTTAATTCCGGGTGTTGGAGCGTTGCTGGGCGGATTGGTCGGCATGGCGCGCGGAAAGCGTGCCGGAGCAGCCTTTGGTCTGATGATTTTCGGGCTGATGACTCTGGCAGTCGGCGTGATTGCTCTGCTCGGCATCCGGTGGGAAATTCTGGGTCCTACCCTGCTCATCCTGTTGGGTGTAGCGATACTCTTCGGAATCTTTAGAAAACACTAATCCGAACGGCTGTTTCCAACCCCCAATTCCTGGTTAAATCTGCCAGGAAACGGGGGTTGTTTACATTAATAAACTCTAATCCCTGGCGATGACCAATTCCTATATTTTGGAC
>DATMXL010000142.1:0-14375 GCA_035561555.1 Bellilinea sp. | reverse complement strand
AATTATCACTTTTGTACTGCTTCAGTTGATGATCTTCTTGGATGTTACTATCATTTCCTAACAAATCATTCTCCCCCATAGTTTTTCGATTATTAGCTGGGTGTAAGGATTGGGATAATTAAATTATTGTTGCAGGTATTTATCGATCGCAACCAGAAACGCATCCGGACATTCTTCCTGCGGCAGGTGACCGCAAGCTGGAACTACCTCCAGTCGGGCATCAGGCAGCGCTTCGGCAATTCGTTCACTTTCTGTAATAGGGATAATTCGGTCATCGTCCCCGCTGATCACCAGCACCGTCACTTTGATCTCACTCAACCGCGGGGTCATATCTGTGGTCTGGTTGGCTTTGGTGAACTCCCACAGCGCCACATCCCAGTTCTCCACCTGCAACGGTTTGCGGTAGGCTTCTTTATCCGCCTCCGTGAATTTGCTGAAATCATGCCAGGATGCTTCCTGGAAGGCGTCGCCTTCTTTGCCAGCCAGTGATCTCGCCAGATACGGGCCCAACCGCTTCATTTGCGGGGTATTCTCCAGCCAATCCGGCATACCTGGCCGACCACTCATTGCCGGATCCACCAACACCAATCCATTCACCCGCTCCGGTATGGTCAGAGCGGTTTGTACGGCTATTCCTGCTCCTGCAGAATGGCCAATCAGAATAGCCTTTTCCACATCCAATTGATCCATCAAACCAATGGTCAACTTGACCGCGAAGTCGCTCGTGTATGGGTTTTCGTCCGTCCAACTCCCCGGTGCCGGTCGCTCGGTCAGCCCGAAAGCCGGCCGGTCAAAGGCGATGACGGTTCCCCGGTCTGCTAGCGGCTCCATTACTTTATGCCAGGTATAGGTGCTGGCACCAAAGCCGTGCAGTAAAATCATCACCGGTTCGCCGGTGCCAGCCATTTTGTAGTGCACTTGAATCCCGTTCACTTCGATAAACTGACCATCAGGATCAGCTAATTCCGAAACGCTAAGCGGTTCGAGTAAAGGCGGGAATGGAATCACCAATGGCCCCACCAGCACGACCAGTAACACCAGGATAAAAATAAAACCAAAAAACCGCAGCGGGTGCATAAAAATCTTCCCCTCTCTTATCTTATGAGCAGTTCAGCCCGTCAACAAGTCTTTAGCCCGCTGCCAGACAGCATCGAACATATCGCGCGTCAAACGGCCGGTCTGGGTGTTTTGCCGGCTCGGATGATAAGATGCCAGCAGCCAGGGCAGACCTTCGCCCAATTCGAAAAAGGCATTGTGTCCAAATTCCAGCCGCCCAACAGAGTGCCCTTGCGTGCGGAGAATAGCTATGATCTGCTGAAATGCCAGACTCCCCAATGCCACAATCCCCTGGTAACCCTTCAGCAATTCCATTTCCGCTTCCAGATACGGCTGGCACTGGCGGATTTCCTCATTCGTTGGCTTATTGTCTGGCGGTGCGCAGCGGCAGATGGCTGTGATGAAGACATCCTGCAAGGTCAATCCATCCCCACGCTGTATGGTGGTTGGCTGATTGGCCATCCCAACCCGGTGCAGCGCGCCGTATAGAAATTCACCTGATGAATCGCCCGTGAACATTCGCCCGGTACGATTGGAGCCATGCGCGCCTGGGGCTAAACCGACCACCAGCAGCCGCGCCTGGGGATCGCCAAAGCCAGGCACTGGCTTTCCCCAGTATTCCCATTCACGGTAAGCGCGTTTCTTCACCCTGGCAACCTCTTCCCGGTATTGGGTCAGCCGTGGGCAGAGTCGGCAGGTTGTGATGCGTTGCTCCAGTTCCTCCCATTGCTGCCGGGAGACTTGACCCAACGCAGCTTTGTGCAATGCAAATTTTGGCGGGTAGCTCAAGCTTTCCGCGCTCATTAGCTTTCGCTGATCGTCACCTTGAGCAGTTTGCCCGCCGGACCGCCGCGCATGAGGTCGCGTAGAGGGATTGCCAGGACTACGTCCATGCCATTGGTTACTTCGCCAAAAACAGCGTGCTTGTTATCCAGATGGGGTGTTGGCACGTGGGTGATAAAGAATTGAGAGCCGTTGGTATGTGGACCGGCATTCGCCATGGATAAGATGCCAGGCTTATCGTGACGCAGATCCTTGTGGAACTCATCTTTGAACTGGTAGCCTGGTCCGCCTCTGCCGGTTCCGGTGGGATCACCGCCCTGCACCATGAAATTCTCGATTACCCGGTGGAAGGTGGTGTTGTCATAGTATCCCTGACGCGCCAAAAATACAAAATTGTTCACCGTGTTGGGGACTTTGTCGGCGAACAAATGAACGGCAATGTCGCCCTTGTCGGTGGTAAGGGTGGCTGTATAAGTTTTTTTCAAATTAAGTTCAAAATCAGGGGCTTTATTGAATTGCATGGCGTTCACATTTACCCTTTCAGTGGGATTGAAGTTGATACGGCCTTGATTGTACCAAAGGCCAGGCGTGAATTCCAAGATTGCGGCTGGTTCTGACGCGGATTTACAAGATTAACATTGCATCCCCAAAAGAAAAGAAGCGGTAATTCAATCGTACAGCCTCAGCATAGGCAGCCAGAATTCGCTCGCGCCCGGCAAAAGCGCTGACCAGCATCAGCAGAGTCGATTTGGGCAGATGAAAATTGGTGATCATCACATCCACCACCTGAAAAGAATAACCGGGCAGGATGAACAGGTCGGTGGGCCCTGAATAAGGACCAACCAGTTCCCAGGCGCTGGCACTCCGGACTGCGCTTTCCAATGTCCGAACCGATGTCGTGCCGACCGCTATAACTCGGCCCCCTCGCGCCCGTACCCGATTAATTTGCGCGGCAGTATCCGCGCTAAGCTCGCACCATTCAGTGTGGATTGTATGCTCCAGCGGGTCATCTTCAGTGACTGGCGCAAAAGTGTCCAACCCAACATGCAGCGTTACCCGGGCGAATTCAACCCCGCTGTTTTCCAGCTGCGCCATCAATTCCGGCGTGAAATGGAGACCGGCTGTCGGCGCCGCTGCGGATCCGCTCTCCCGGGCGTAAACCGTTTGGTAGCGTTCCGGGTCCTTGAGCCGCTCGTGAATGTAAGGAGGCAGCGGCATTTGTCCGGCTGCCGCCAGATAAGCTTCAACAGGTTCAGCAAACCGCACCAGCCGCCGCGGACCATCCAGTTCAATGACCACTTCAGCCGATGGACCGCCATCCAATCTCAGGGTGGTGCCGGCTCGCACCTTCTTGCCGCCAACCAAGGCTTCCCAGGTCGTCAGATCCACCCGGCGCAGCAGCAGCAGCTCAACTTTCCCCCCGGTCGATTTTTGACCAAATATGCGCGCAGGAATCACCCGCGTTTGGTTGATAACCACCAAATCACCGGGTTTCAGGTAATCCGCGACTTGCCAGAAGGTTTTATGCTCAAGATCAGTCTTGCTGCGATCCAAAACCAAGAGTCGGGATGCATGCCGTGGCTCGGTTGGGGTTTGAGCAATGCGTTCCAGTGGCAGATCGTAGTCGAAATCGGAGGTTTTCATTGGTATGCGTAAAGGTAAACCCAATAAGACAGAGTGGTAGTTTATCTACCATCCTTTGAAAGATGCCCCCGCTAAATTAGCCGCTGTTGTTGATTTACCGCGCTGAAAGGCAGTCTGAGGTGCTCGTAAGCCAATTTTGTTGCCACGCGTCCTTGCGGTGTGCGGTCAAGGAAGCCCAACTGCAGCAGATATGGCTCAACCACATCCATGATCGTGTCTGGCTCCTCGCCAATGGACGCCGCAATGGTGTTTAACCCTACCGGACCGCCGCTGTACTTTTCGATGATGGTCAGCAGCACCCGCCTGTCAACTTCATCCAGCCCTAAAGGGTCTACGTTGAGCAGATTGAGGGCCTCGTGCGCCACTTCGCTGTTGATCTTGCCGTCCGCTCGTACCTGGGCAAAATCCCGCACCCGGCGCAAGAGGCGCAGCGCTACCCGGGGTGTTCCGCGAGCGCGCCTGGCTACTTCATCGATGCCGCTCTGATCCGTTGAAACTTTTAATAAATTGGCTGCGCGCTGCACGATCGTGCCCATTGCCGGCAGATCATAGTAGTCCAGGCGATATACCGCGCCAAACCGGGCTCGCAGCGGGGCGCTTACCAATGCCAGCCGCGTAGTCGCACCAATCACCGTAAACCGCGGCAGCTTAAGCCGAATGGATCGCGCCGACGGTCCTTTGCCGATCACAATATCCAGCGCATAATCTTCCATTGCCGGGTATAACACTTCTTCCACTGCTCGACCCAGCCGGTGGATTTCGTCGATGAACAGAATATCGCCAGCGTGTAAATTGGTTAAAATCGCCGCCAGGTCGCCGGCACGTTCGACGGCTGGTCCAGCGGTAATTTTGATCGAGACCCCCATCTCATTCGCCAGCACATGCGAGAAGGTGGTCTTCCCCAAACCCGGCGGGCCGTAAAACAGAACGTGATCCAGCGGTTCCTGCCGCTTGCGCGCCGCGGCGATGAGAATGGACAGGTTTTCCTTCACCTGTTCCTGGCCGATAATATCGTTTAGTTGGCGGGGACGTAATGCCTGATCCAGGCGGTCATCGGGGCGAGCGTCAGAGTTGATTAGTCGGCTGGGTGAATCGCTCATGGACACGATTATACCTGCTTTCAAACGGCTATTTTGATTTATAATACGTGAAATCCTCAGGTAAGGAGCATGTATGTCACCGGTTCTGGTCTCTCAGCACCCTCTGATCGCCCACAAATTGGGTAAGTTGCGCTCCACTTCCACCGAACCCAAAAAATTCCGTGAATTGGTTCGGGAAATCACCGGTCTTTTGGCTTATGAAGCCACATCTGACTTAAGAATCTCGCCGAAAACAGTGGATACCCCGCTGGGTTTCGCTCCAGCCGCCGAACTGGAAGAAAAAATCGGCCTCGTACCAATTTTACGCGCTGGGCTTGGCATGGTCGAAGGCATTTGGGAACTCATGCCCTCGGCTGAAGTCTGGCACATCGGCATCTACCGAGACGAGAAAACCCTCAAGCCGGTGCAGTACTACAACAAGCTGCCAACCGAGCCGACCGTCTCAGTCTGCCTGATCCTCGATCCGATGCTGGCGACTGGAGGCTCAGCGGTAGCCACCGTTGATATTCTCAAAGCCTGGGGCGTGAAACGCATTAAATTCGTCGGGTTGATCGGCGCACCCGAAGGGATCAAGGCCATGCAAAGCCATCATCCGGATGTGCCCATTTATCTGGCAGCCGTCGATGACCACCTCAACGAGGTGGGATACATCGTTCCCGGGTTAGGTGACGCCGGCGACCGGCAGTTCGGGACAGGTTAATCACAAACTCCGAGGGTGAACACCTCGGAGTTTTTTTATCTTCATCTGTATCCTTACCCGCCGATTTGAATCATGCGCCGGCCCTCCGGCGCTGATTCGCTGGCTAGTTTATGACTCTCGGGTTTGGCGTTAACCGCCTGCTGGATTATAGGTAATGCCGGTTGCCCGGCTCGCAGCGCGGATAACACCGGTACTTCCATGCTAGACATCAGACACGGACGCAGGTAGCCATCGGCTGTCAAACGAAGCCGGTTACAACGCTGGCAAAATTGGTGCTCACTCAATGGTGAGATAAACCCGATTTTGCCTTTACCGCCTGATACCCGGTACTCAATAGCTGGACCAAAACCAATAGCATCATCTTGTGAAATCAAACTCAGCGGTTTCAGCTTTTCGAAAATTTCCTGAATTGAAATATACGCGTCTTGCGGCAGTGGAAATCCTTCTCCCCACGGTTGCTGGTTACCAATTGGCATCAATTCGATGAAGCGGATATGCCACGGGTGCTGCAAAGTCAGCTGTGCCAACTCCAGGAACTCTTCGTCATTGACTCCGCGCATGGCAACCACATTGATTTTGATGGGCGTCAGACCGGCTGCTTCGGCAGCTTCGATACCCTTCAGCACTCGCTCGAGTGCTCCGCCGCGCGTGATTTTGCTGAATTTATCGGCGTCCAGTGTATCCAGACTAACGTTAACGCGAGTCAGACCGGCATCTTTCAGCTTTTCGGCCATCTTTTCCAACAGCATGGCATTGGTCGTCAAACTGATATCGTCTATTCCGGGAATTTCCGCCAGCATTTTAACCAATACCGGCAAATCTGCCCGCACCAGCGGCTCGCCGCCGGTCAGCCGGATCTGGCTCACCCCTTGCTCGGCTGCCGCTTTCGCCACCTCGACAATTTCCTCGTAGCGCATGATCGACTCGTGCGGCTGCCAGGTCAACCCTTCAGGTGGCATGCAATATACGCAGCGGAAATTACAGCGATCCGTTACGGAAATGCGCAAATAGGTGATTTGACGTCCCCAGGAATCAATTAACATTGAAAATTCTCTACCGACGGGAGGTTGTAAGACAATTTTACCAGAGACCAGGGTGGATTCCGGGGTTGATTGTCATGGACTTTAGACTACACGCAGTCCTGTGATCCTGGATAGCAGGATCTTCGCCAGCCAGGCTGGCGGAGCCAACACCAGGTGAATAATCCCGCTGGTCGCAAACACCGCTGCCAAGGTTCTTAATCCTTGATTGACCGCTGGCGCCAGGTTCTCCAACATCCAATCACTGACCCCTGGTAGAATCGCCACAATCAGTATGATGCCAAATACCAGAGCCATCGACCACCAGGTGCGCCGGTCTGAAGCACTCGGCAGCATGGTACTGCTGACGGCAAAGGCTAGGTAAAACCACAGCCAGAAGTCGGGCCGAGACGGTAGCAGGGCTGCCTCTTTCCACAATGCGGACCATTCGGATGCGATGAGAAAGTTGGCCAGAGGTAATATACCCAGCGGCTTTAATCCCAAAAAAGATACAACCGCCATTCCGCTGATCAACGGGGCTGCGCCAATAAGAGTATCCCGCAGCGGGTCTGTCGCGGCTGTTTCCACAAATCCTAGCCGCAATGTGCCATTAGTCAGAACCTTGGGGATCAAAGAAAAACGGCCCGTACGCACGCCCAACAGACGCGCCATAACGTAATGGCTCAGTTCATGCAGGAATACGCCTGGAAAGAATAACAGGGAAAACAAACCCAGCGCTGTGACCGGTCGGCGCGTTAACAATAAGAAGACGGCTTGCAGTTCGCGGTGCAGCCAGCGCTGAACCAATATGAATCCCGCAAGACAGGCTGCCAGCAAAAGCACCCCGTCAAATGGCAGCCGGGTCACCCGGCCGCGGCTCGCACAATTTCGATAAAATCAGCCGGCTTTAGACTGGCGCCGCCTACCAGTGCGCCATCGATTTCGGGTTGCGAGAAAAATTCCGCAGCGTTGGCGCCCGTCACCGAGCCGCCGTATAGGACCCGGGTAGCCTCGGCCACCTGTTTCCCATAAAGCTCGCGCAGAGATGGGCGAATCATCGCCGCCACAACCCGGTTTGCATCTGGACCACTGGCAGCCCGCCCAGTTCCAATCGCCCACACCGGCTCATATGCAATCACCAGGTTGATCAGTTGCTCTGCCGGGATGTTTTTCAGACCATCGCGTACCTGCCGCTCGATCACCGCGGCGGTCTGGCCGGCTTCATTTTCACTCAATGTCTCACCAATGCATACGATGGCAATCAGCCCTTTACCGAGAGCCGTCAGCGTGCGTTTATTTACCGTCTCATCCGTCTCGCCAAAATAAGTACGGCGTTCGGAATGTCCAATAATCACATAATTGCAGAATTCCTTCACCATTCCCGCTGAAACCTCGCCGGTAAAGGCGCCTTTCTCTTCCCAGTGCAAGTTTTGCGCGCCCAGTCCGACATCCGTCCCCACCAGCATGGCAGAAACTGGCATCAATGCCATAAATGGTGGGCACAAAACCCGTTCCACCGTTTTGCACTCCAGCAAGCCCGGCAGCATCTCAGCTACCAATCCGCGGGCTTCCTCGATTGTCTTATTCATTTTCCAATTTCCAGCCACAAGCAGTGTTCGCATAAAGCATCTCCCCGTGAAATAATTCTCAATGATGGGCCAATTATACATCCAAGGCGGTCATTGACCGTTTGAATTGGCTTAATTGACGGAACGCGCTGAACACGGTATCATCAGAGTGCTCAGGTTGGTCAGACGGTCGCGGTCTTGCATGCAAGATCGAGGAAAGTCCGCACTCCACAGGGCACGACGCCGGGGAAACCCCGGGGCGAGGAAACTTGCGGGATCGGGCCACAGAAACAAACCGCCTGTCGTTTACGGCAGGCACGGGTGAAATGGTGGTGTAAAAGACCACCAGCGTCCGCAGTAATGCGGCGGCTGGGCAACCCCCGTCGGGAGCAAGGCCAAGCAGGGATAAGGAACTGCCCGTTCCATTTGAATCCCGGGTAGGCTGCACGAGCGGACTGGTAACAGTCCGCCTAGAGAGATGACCGTCCCTCGCGAGACCGTCCGTTCGCGGATACCCTCGCAAGGACAAAATGCGGCTTATCGACCAACCTGAGCACCTTTGTTTGTATTTGTAGCGGCGGACATTGTCCGCTATTTCTTTTTGTGTAATCCAAACCCCCTGTTTCACGAGAACGCATGCCGATCCTTGTATGGGAGGGCCTCTGTGCCCTCCCGAGATATTCCAATTGAAATTGCATGCGTTTACTGAATCACAAGAAAACAGAAAGGTCCGTAGCCGCAGACAAGGTCCGCCACTTCATTACCCAGGAAAAACCCCATCGGCGTTTGGTTAATTTTCACGCTCCATGCATTTTTTGTAGGTTGGGTTGAGGGGTGATGCACAATTGCTTGTAAAAAAGACTCTGGGCAACCCCGAAACCCAACACCTTGAATGGCACATTAGATTCGCGGTTTGTGCGCCGCATCTTGATTAACTACGCGGACACCCCACCAAAAAAAGGGACGGGTCGCAACCCGTCCCTCATACCCGTGCATCCTTGGCGCTCTAAATCCCCAAATACGCTGTCTTAACCTGCGGATTTTCCGCAATCTCTTTCGCGCTACCCGAAAGCACAATCCGTCCGGTCTCCAGCACATATGCCCGATGCGAGATCGACAATGCCATCGAAGCGTTCTGCTCAACCAGCAAAATACTGGTCCCCTGTGCATTGATCTCCTTGATGATCGAGAAAATCTCTTCCACCAGAATCGGACTGAGTCCCATGGATGGCTCATCCATCATCAGCAGCGTAGGCCGGCTCATCATGCCGCGACCCGTTGCCAGCATTTGCTGTTCACCACCGGACAACGTTCCTCCCAACTGACCGATGCGTTCTTTAAGCCGCGGAAAGCTGGAGAACACCCGGTCCATGGAGCGTTGAATTTCAGCCGGGTCAGTTCGCGTAAAAGCACCCATCATTAAATTCTCTTTTACCGTCAATGGCGCAAAGATTTTGCGCCCTTCCGGCACGTGACTGGCTCCCAGCCGCACAATTTGCTGTGCTGGCAACATGGAAATGTCCATTCCCTTGAACTTGACATACCCGCCTCGTGAACGCAGCAGCCCGGAAATGGTGCGCAGGGTGGTCGACTTGCCAGCGCCGTTGGCGCCGATCAACGTGACGATTTCACCTTCCTCCATATTGAACGACACACCTTGCAAGGCATGGATCGCGCCGTAATACACATTGAGGTCAGCAACTTCAAGCAGCATGGCCGGCTCCTTTTCCCAGGTAAGCTTCTACCACACGTTCATTTGCCTGGATTTCTTTGGGATTACCGCGAGCAATGACCTGCCCGAAGTCCATCACCGTAATGTGCCGGCAGATACCCATGACCACTCGCATCTGGTGCTCGATCAGCAGGATGGTCAGGTTAAAGCGGTCGTGGATAAAGTGAATCAGATCCATCAGTTCGATGATCTCTTTGGGATTCATGCCGGCAGCCGGCTCATCCAACAACAGGAGTTTGGGATTGGCTGCTAGAGCGCGAGCAATTTCCACCCGCCTTTGCTGACCGTACGGCAGGTTTTTAGCCAGTTCATTTTGAATGCCTTCCAGACCAAAAATGGCCAGAAAGTCCAGCGCCTGATCCGTCAGTTCATCTTCCTTGACATAGAAATTCTTGGTCCGCAGCACACTGTCGGTCAGGTTGTAACCGGCATGCGGATGATAAGCAATGCGGACGTTATCCAGCACCGAAAGACCCGAGAATAAGCGGATGTTTTGAAAGGTCCGAGCGATTCCCTTGCGCGTGATTTCGTACGGTTCTTGCCCGGCAGTGTTTTCACCGTCAAACTCAATCTTGCCGCGCGTTATGGAATAGATGCCGGTTATCAGATTGAAAACCGTAGTTTTCCCTGCACCGTTTGGACCGATTAAGCCGTTCAGGTCACCCTGGTTCAGGGTAATGTCAAAATTTTGCACCGCACCGAGCCCGCCAAAGAATTTGGTCAGACCTTCAACTCTTAAAATGGTTTTGGAGGATGATGAATTTTCCATAGTGTTCCTCCCCTAGACCTCAACCGCCGGTGTATCGGCAGGCTTTGGAATATTCTTTTGCCTGTTTACGACCACTTTGGCTTTCAGGAAGCCCCATTCAACCGTGCCAAGCAGCCCTTGCGGCCGAATCAACATCATCAGCAGCAAAGTAATGGGGTATAGCACGTAGCGCCAGGTCGGCGCCTCGGTGCCCATTTGACCAAGCAGCACCCGTAACATCCCCTCCAGGAAGAACAACCAGCCGAACGATGAGACAATCGTTCCGGTCATGCTCCCCAAGCCGCCAAACACCACGATAATCAGCGGATTAAAACTCACCAAAAAGTTGAATGAACCTGGTGAGAGAAACCCGATAAAGTGAGCGTAAATTGCACCGCCCATTCCAGCAAATAAACTTCCGATGACGAAAGCCATTAGCTTCGAACCGGCAATATCAATTCCCATTGCCTTCGCGGCTGTCTCATCCTCGCGCACCGACATGATCGCGCGACCCGTACTGGACCGCAGGATATTCCGCATGACGATGATCACCAGCATCAGGAACAAAAACGCCCAGAACCAGGTGGTCAGCTTTGGAATCCCCACCATCCCGCGCCCGCCTTTCATCTCGGGGAACGGCAGAACGGTGTCCGAGTTGATCATCAGCACGTTGACAACGATGGTGAATCCCAGCGTTGCAATGCCGAAGTAGTCAGAGCCAAGTGTGAGCACTGGCAAGCCGAAAAGGAAACTGATTTCAGCCGCAAATATCCCGGCAAAAATGACCGCCAGGAAAAACATGATCTGCATAGGGATTCCCTGCGCCAGGACGCCAGGGTCAAGGTTAGTGCCAAGCAAAGGTTGGAAAACCGGATGCAGCAGTCTGCCAGCCATAATCGCGATAAATCCTGCGGCTAAGGTCCCAATTAGGTACAGAGTGAAAGCCGATAAGACCGGGATGCCGCGAATTTTCTTTACCAATCGGCCGATCGCCATCAAAATGATCGCGCCCACTATCGTGCCGACCCCAACCACAATCAGTCCGCGAGCGTCTCCGTTGACCCAGCGGTAAGTGATATCCGCTGAGGTATACGCTCCGATGCCATAGAAACCCCACTGCCCGAGGCTGAACTGGCCATTGAAGCCGTAAATCAGGTTCAACCCCAGTGCTACCATTGCCATGGCACAGGCTTGAAACAATAAGCCGCTGTCAAAGTCATTCAGCAGTTGGAAGTTGCCAAACCTGGTCAACCCTAACTGAATGACACCGAATGCCACCACCATGCCGCCAATTTTAAGCCAGCGGCTGGGAAGAGACATCACCCATAGAACGCCATAAAAGTAAGCGATGATCGCTACAATTTTTACAATCGATCCAAGTAGAAATCCAAGTTCCATGGCGGGCTCCTATGCTTTCTCTTGTGAGGGCTCGCCGAAGATACCGGTTGGCCGGATCAACAGGACGATGATGAGGATGGTAAAGGCGACTGCATCACGCATAGGCGTTGAGATATATCCCGCGGTCATGGATTCTGCCTGTCCCATAATTAAAGCGCCAACGAATGCGCCTGGGATGCTCCCAATACCGCCCAACACTGCCGCAATAAAAGCTTTCAAGCCAGGCAGGATACCCAATTGCGACCAGATCGAACTATAGGCGATAGCGTAGAGCACACCGCCTAACCCGGCAAATGCTGCTCCGATGGCGAATGTGAAGGAGATGACCGAGTCGACGTCAATACCCATCAACCTGGCCGCCTGTTTGTCATAGGAGGCAGCCCGCATTGCCACGCCGATCTTGGTGCGCTTCACCAGGAATTGCAGGAAGATTTGCACCAGTATTGAGGCCAGCATAATAATCACCAGGATATTGGAAAAAGTGATGCTGCCATCCGGTGGTGCCTCGCCTGGGACGACGAGATGAATCCCGCCTTTAATGTACCAGGCAACCACCTCGAAAGGCCGTTCATACGGGATAAAACGGGGTGAAAAGACAAAATTCAAAGCCCCGAAATATTCCAGGAAGAAGGAAACGCCAATTGCCGTAATCAGTGCGGCGATACGCGGTGCATCGCGTAAGGGTTTATACGCCACTCGTTCGATGGTCACCGCCAACATGACACAGATCAGCATGGAAAGGATAATTACGGTAATGGAGCCGATGATGATGCCGATCATAGGCGGGATAGCCGGGAAAACAGCTGCCGGCCATTGGTGAAGGTTAAAACGCGTAACCGCATAGAAGCTTACGAAAGCGCCAACCATGAACACATCGCCATGAGCAAAATTGATCAGCTTTACGATGCCATAAACCATGGTGTAACCCAGGGCAATCATGGCGTACACAAAACCCAGCTGCAGGCCGCTGATGAATACCTGGGCGAACAATACTGGGTTTTGAATAAGATTATTACCCAGGATATAAACCACTGCCAGACCTAAAACGATAAAAAATGACTGTCCAATCCATGCTAATGGCGGACGTGTTTTCGTCTGAGGAATAGGGGTTTGGGAGGGGGTGCTAACTTGCTGCATTGGAAGAACACCTCCTGATGTTTAGATTAAACAGGAATTGGAGGGCAGCAGGTGCTGCCCCCCAATTATTTGCTTAGAAGCTGCCCGGGTTAAGGGGCGACGTTGGCTTCAAACTTCACACCTTCGGCAGTAACCGCCAGGACAGCAGCGGATTTTACCGGGTTGTGTTTGGCGTCCAAAGTAATGGCACCGGAAACAGCATTGAATTGAATGGCAGCCAGGGCAGTGGATACTTTTTCAACATCCTCAACTGTGCCAGCGTTCACCATGGCGGTGAAGAGCATATTCGCAGCGTCATATGCCAGAGTCGCAAGGGCATCGGGCACTTTTGCCGAGCCATCATCGTTCTTGTACTTGGCGCCGTAGGCAGAAAGGAAACTCACAACTTCGGGGCGGGGATCATCGGGCGAGTAGTGGTTGGTGAAGTAACCACCAGCCGCAGCCACAACATCCAGGTCAGCCGAGTCCCAGCCATCACCACCGACGAACGGAGTGGTAATGCCTTTTTCCTTGGCCTGCTTGGTAGCCAGGTTGACAATGTTGTAATAGTCGGGCAGGTAAACCACGTCTGGTTTGGCTTCAGCCACTTTAGCCAGGATAGTCGAGAAATCGGTATCCGTGGAGGTGTAGCTTTCCTTGCCAACAATCGTGCCGCCCATTGCAGTGAAGTTCTTCTCGAACTCTTCTGCCAGACCCTTCACATAATCATTCGCCTGATCGAGCATGATGAAGGCGGACTTCGCGCCTAATTTTTCCATCGAGAACTTGGCGCCGACCAGACCCTGGAAGGCATCGATGAAGCATGCACGGAAGGTATAGGGTTTGGTGTTCCCATTCGTGTCAACCGTTACGCCCTCAGCTGTAGAAGTACCGCTGATGACAAGAACTTTCTTTTCGGTGCCGATTTCGGTAATGGGAATGGTGGCCTTAGAGCAGACTTCGCCAATCACGTACTTGACGCCGTCCTGATCAACGACCTTGTTCATGGCGTTCACAGCCGGCTCGGGCGTGCACTGGCTGTCTTCAACGATCGGGACTAGGGTATAGCCGTTAACGCCGCCCTTGGCATTCCATTCCTCAATCGCTAGGAGCGCGCCGTCACGAGTTGAAACACCAAATGTGGGTACGGGGCCGGAAAGTGGTGCAAGGATGGCGACTTTTAGTTCTTTAGCGCCGCCGGTATCACCGGTTCCACCGCAGGCTACCAAAATCATGGCAGCAATTACAAACAGACTCAATACTTTCAGCGATCGCATTAGGTTCTCCTCCTGAACACAAACACAAAATAAAATATGGACACACTATTCAATTGGCTGCATCCCCCGTGTAGTTTTATTACATCCGTCAGACTGCTCAAAGCTTGACGGAAGTGTTGCCGTGGAGTAGGGATATATGTGTTTAAACCACCTCCTTCGAAAGAAAGGCGTATCGAGCAGATTATTAAACGATGCTTACTGGGGGGATTATGGCTGTGTAAATTAATTCCGTAG
>DATMXL010000141.1:0-4963 GCA_035561555.1 Bellilinea sp. | reverse complement strand
CATTTTGTAAGTAGATACGAAAAAAACGATGAATTCGATGACCCCGAATATCCAGCTGAATTTACTGAGTTCGAAGAACCAGCTGAGTTAAATGCCTTCGATGAAACCGATCAGAATGAAGGCGAGGAGGATTTCTAAGGTTGTCTGAAAAATTAAACCTGCCAACTTCGAATCAAATCCGTCTGGAACTTACACAATTGGTTCTGCGCGACCTGCTTGGTCCGGCCGGCGGAGAAGAAGAAATCATCGATGAAGCCTACGTGCGCGACCGCTACATCCTGGGGCTGCTTGCTCCACGCGGTCAAAGCGTGATTCCGGAGGAAGCGGAAGATCTGGCTTTTACTGATGGCGATGGTGAAGATGGTGTAGTCGAGCCGCCTACTATTCGCAATTCAACCTTGCTGCCTTCCTCCATGGGTTTGACTTTCACGCTCGATTCCTCGGCCGAAGTCATTCAAATCAAAGCCGCCTGGGGCCGGTATGGACGAATCCATAGCGAAGAGTTGGGACTTGAGTTGGAAAGGCCGCATCCGGTATGGAAGCGTACACCGATCGAGGCGGTTTCCCCTGCAATCCCAGTGAAAATTGGCCGCATGCAACGCTGGATTCCGAACCCGGAATTCCCGGATGTGTACGTGGATGGTCTCTTTCGTCAGCGGAACGGGGAATGGATCATCACCCTGTTTTTGGTCAACGCCCAGGAAGAACCTAAAAAGCTGCGCGACACTGCCTGGTTGTTTCAACCCGAATTGTCTGTCCGCGCACCG
Organism: Bellilinea sp.; assembly: GCA_035561555.1. GTDB lineage: Bacteria > Chloroflexota > Anaerolineae > Anaerolineales > Anaerolineaceae > Bellilinea. The sequence goes on along the minus strand of DATMXL010000141.1, from coordinate 4,196 downwards.
GATGGGGCAGCTATTTTCCGCCAACGCCGCACCCTGCGGCATGTACATGCCGATGAAGAAGAAACGGCTATGAGCATGCTTTACCGTGAGCAGGTAGAATTTGCAGTTGGCCATGGTGTGGCGGTGCATGCCGAATTGGCGCCGGGATCGTATGACCGGGCTGTTTTAATTAAGACCGTTATTGCGCCCGGCTTTGAGCTGCCGCGTGTAACGCCTCCTACCAGCGCTGAAATCCCTGGCCTGCAGGGTTTGACCCTTGACATGAAAACGCTGGCTGGTTTGGCAGATAACGAGCTGGCTGGCGCGTTGAATCCATTGGTCATTGCGTATGCGGAATGGATCGGGGGATTGGAAACACAATTATCGCATGCCTCAATCGACCTCCAATCCTATTCGGCAACTGCCCAACAAACCATCGACACCTGCAAGCAGAATTTGAAGCGTATCCAGGCCGGAATTGATCTTCTGTCAACCAATGCGCAGGCTGCTAGGGCTTTCCGTTTTGCCAATCAAACCATGGCTCTGCAGCGTATTCACACCTTGCTTACCGAATCGATCCGCCGCGAGGAAGGCAAAACCCTTGAAGAATTGGACGTGGAACAAAACCGCACCTGGTATCCCTTCCAGTTAGCCTTCATTCTGCTCAACCTGCCAGGTTTGACGGACCCACTCTCAGCGGAGCGCAGCCATCCTACTCAGGCGATTGCGGATGTGCTCTGGTTTCCTACAGGGGGCGGCAAGACTGAGGCATATTTAGGGCTGACAGCTTACACGTTGGCCATGCGCCGCTTACAAGGCATGATCGGCGGCTATGATGGCAGCGCTGGCGTAGCGGTGCTGATGCGGTACACGCTCCGGCTGCTCACCCTCCAGCAGTTCCAGCGTGCCGCCGCTCTCATCTGCGCTTGCGAAAGCATTCGTCGAGAAGATCCTGCAAAATGGGGAAATGAATCCTTCCGCATTGGCCTGTGGGTTGGCATGCGCAGTACCCCCAACTGGACTGCGGATAGCGCTGAAATTATCAAGGAGTATCGAAGAACCGGTTACTTCCGTTCCACAGCCACTGGGGGACAAGGTTCACCGCATCAACTGACGAATTGCCCCTGGTGCGGCACGCCTATCAATCCCGGAACAGATATTGTGGTGGAAACTTATAAACATGGTCAGTGCCGAACCACTGTCTATTGCCCTTCCAATACCTGCATCTTTAGTCAAAAGAATGCAAAACGCGAAGGATTGCCTATCCTGGTAGTGGATGAAGAAGTCTACCGCCGGCTGCCTTCCCTGCTGATTGCCACGGTAGATAAATTTGCCCAGATGCCCTGGAAGGGCGAGGCTCAGATGTTATTTGGGCGGGTCAATGGCTACTGCAGCCGTCACGGCTACCGCTCGCCGGATATTGAGGATAAGAATTCGCATCCCGCTGATAAAGTCTTCGGGCTGCCTTCGGCTCAAACTGAAGAGAGATGCTGCCTACGTCCGCCCGATTTAATCATCCAGGATGAATTGCATTTGATCAATGGTCCTCTCGGCACTCTGGTGGGTTTATATGAGACGGCAGTTGACTCCTTATGCTCCTGGACCCTGGATGGGAAAACTGTGCGTCCAAAAGTGATTGCGTCTTCAGCTACGATCCGAAAAGCACCAGGTCAAATCAACAGTCTTTATCTACGTCAAACCAACATCTTCCCGCCCAACGGCTTGTTGATTAAGGATAATTTCTTCTCCCGTCAACGCACACCGGATGAGAGCAATCCGGGACGGTTGTATTTGGGTATTTGTGCTCCTGGCTCCCGTTTGAAAGTAGTGATGATTCGCTCGTATGTTGCGGTGTTGTCTGCTGCTCAACAACTGTACGAGAAATACGGCGCCATGGTTGACCCCTATATGACCCTGGTTGGCTACTTCAATGCTATGCGCGACCTGGGTGGTTTACGCAGAGTGTTGGATGATGCGATCCGTACCCGTTTACGTCACATGGAAAAACGTGGGTTGGCCAACCGGAATCTGGACACATACAGTATCGCGGAATTAACCTCGAGGATTGGAGCGACGGATATCCCGGAAATACTGGATCGACTCGGAGCTACCTTCGACCCGATTCGGGATGCAGAACGCAAGAAAAAACGTAAGGCTGGTGAGAAAGTTGCCTCTTCCAGCTACCCAATCGATACCTTGCTGGCTACCAACATGATATCAGTCGGAGTGGATGTGCCGCGCCTGGGATTGATGGTTGTTGCCGGACAGCCCAAATACACCAGCGAGTATATTCAAGCTACCTCACGCATTGGGCGTCGATACCCTGGTCTGGTATTGACCGTCTACAATTGGGCACGTCCGCGTGACCTAAGTCATTACGAACGCTTTGAGCATTATCACTCCACGCTATATCACCAGGTTGAAGCGTTATCTGTCACGCCATTCTCGCCTCGAGCGATTGATCGAGGATTAACCGCGCTATTGGTCTCATTCCTGCGTCTTTACGGATTTGATTTCAATGGGAATGAGAGTGCAGCTTTACTGAAGCGTGATCATCCATCAGTCAAAATGGCAATCGATGAGATCAGCCGCAGAGCTGGTCTAGTGACCGGAAACCCACAAATTGAACAGCAGGTGAGGCAAGAGCTAATTAGTCGCATTGATCACTGGTTAGCACGGGCAGCTAAATTAGCTGTGGGTGGTTCCAGATTGGGCTACAAAGGCAAAGCGGACGGACGGACGTTGGCGCTACTGGTAAACCCCAATGCACAGGTTCGGGACCTGTTCACCTGCCTAACATCTCTGCGTGATGTTGAACCGTCTGTGAATCTCGTTTTGAATAATTACGAAATTGAAACTCCTGTCAACATCGAAGGACCAACTCAGGAACAGGAGACAAACCAATGACCGAACGTAACAATATCAAAGTGGGAGAGCTTAACCCGTCGCAATTGCTCTACACCTATGGGATTGGTGCCATTGTCGACTTGCCGCATCTCTCCGCCATAGTGTCCGGCCTGGATGATTGGCCAGTAGATCCTCTATATGTTCGGGAGATTCAGGAAGAACGGTTACTCTTCGCACTTAGGAGCAAGTTAGGAGATCAGGTCCAACGGTTGCTGTCTTTACCAGCTGTTCCGGATGAGGGGGGAAAGCCTGATCCATTCGAAAAGGAAGCACATATTGGAGTTCCAGTCAGCACCTTCCCACAATGGATGGTCTGCCCTTCTTGCCAGGTCCTCGCTCCGATTAATTCCGAATTGTTTGCATTGAAGGTAGATTTCTACCATCCCGACAGGACCCATTACGAACATGTCAATTGCCAGCGGGCAAACAAACCAACAGTCCTTCCAGCCCGGTTCCTGGTTTGTTGTGAAAACGGTCATCTGGATGACTTTCCTTGGGCCGAATACGTCCATCACTTCGATCCTGCCCAAAATGAACACAAAAGTTTAACTTTATCTGAATTTGGGCCCTCTGGCGAAGCGCGCGACCTTTATGTGGAGTGCAATATTTGTGGAGTGAAGCGGCAATTAGCCGAGGCTTTTGGACGCGAAAACCGCGACAAAATGCCCATATGCAAGGGGCGGCGTCCGCACCTTCATGATTACGACTCAGAAGGATGTGATCTCCATGTACGGGCAATCTTACTCGGTGCCAGTAATATTTGGTTCCCATCGGTCTTGAATACAATTTCAATCCCAACCACGGCTGATAAATTGGATAACCTCGTAGCCGAAAACTGGGGTGAACTGGGCCGCGTAGAAAAGGTTGATGAATTGGCATTTATGGAGAAGTGGGGAAAATTGAATGCCTTTGCAGAGTTCCAACTCACTGATTTATGGAATGCCATCATCAAACGGAAATCCATTGTTCCTTCAAGCGACTTAGCCGAACAACCGAATCTCCTGTTACCGGAATGGAATGCATTCACAACTCCTAGTTCCCAGATCGAAACCCCTGATTTTAGGTTGAAGCAGGTAAAGCCACCGACTAAATATCAGGATGTGTTTTCAAAGATTGTGCTTGTTGAACGGTTACGAGAAGTTCGAGCATTGGCTGGATTTACCCGAATCGATTCTCCTGGGGAGATGGCGGAAACAGACGAAGAAGAAATCAAAACGATTTCAGCGATATCCAGGAAGCCACCAAAATGGATCCCGGCAATCGAAGTGCGAGGAGAAGGCATCTTCCTTCAGTTCAATGAAGACGAGATC
>DATMXL010000140.1:0-2222 GCA_035561555.1 Bellilinea sp. | reverse complement strand
ATATAGGTGACAGCGTCATGGACGCTCTTTATTCCCCTGGCATCTTCGTCCGAGATCGCCACGTCGAATTTTTCGCTAAAACCATCAATTAAAAAGAATTGATCCATCGAATCGGCTTTTAAATCTTCAATAAACCGGGTTTCGGGTGTAAGCTCAGTGCCGTCGACTTTGAGAACCTCAACGATCACCGATTTTACCTGTTCGTACACATCACTCATGGGGAGCCTCCGAGAAAAATGACAATAACTTGTGTTTATTTTAACTTGACCGTTTGATCTGTCAAGCCTGCAGCGCTTTTGGTATACTGACACGTATCAAACACCACGTCTGGAAAAAAGTTATGGATGATCCGCAAGCTTTGGGGAATAGAAAATCGGAACATATTCGGATTAATCTGGAGGAGGATGTCCTTTCCAGCATCACGACCGGACTGGAAAAACTCCATTTTGTTAACCAGGCGTTGCCAGAATTTGATCTGGCAGAGGTAGATACCTCGACAACTTTGTTTGGGAAAAAGTTATCCGCGCCGCTGTTGATCTCCTCTATGACCGGCGGAACGCAGGAAGCTGAGCGCATAAATTTGCATTTAGCACAGACCGCCCAGGCGAAGTCGATCGCCTTGGGTCTTGGTTCGCAGCGCGCTGCCATTGAGGATCCGGCAGCTGTTAAAACATATCAGATCCGGCGGGTCGCTCCGGATATCCTGTTATTTGCCAACCTCGGCGCAGTGCAGTTGAATTACGGTTATGATATCGACCAGTGCCGCCGCGTGGTGGAAATGGTGGAAGCGGATGGACTTTTCCTCCACTTGAACGCCCTACAGGAAGCCCTTCAGCCCGAAGGCGACACCAGTTTTCGAGGATTGTTGAGTAAAATCGAGCAAGTTTGTAAGAAACTGTCCGTCCCGGTGATTATCAAGGAAGTCGGTTGGGGAATCTCCGGTCAAACTGCACGCCAATTGGTCGATGCCGGGGTTGCCGCCATCGATGTCGCCGGTGCCGGCGGCACCTCCTGGTCGCAAGTGGAAATGCACCGCTTGAAAGATCCGCGCCGTGCTGCAATTGCTGCTGCTTTTCGCGGCTGGGGTATCCCGACGGCAGCTGCCATCCGCCAGGTGCATCAGATAGTACCGCATACTCCCATTATAGGTTCAGGCGGGTTGCGCAGCGGAGTCGATGCTGCCAAGGTGATCGCCCTCGGCGCTGCACTGGCAGGGATTGCCGGCCCATTTTTGAAAGCCGCCTCCCGCTCGCATGAAGCTTCGTCAGCACTGGCGGATGATGTCCTCAGCGAGATGCGGATCTGTATGTTTGCCAGCGGTGCTGCAAGCTTATCCAAGCTCAAAGAAACCCAGTTGGTGGAATTTTAAAGTGCCTATGCAGCTTAAGGACTTCCAGGGTGCCATGCAGCCAGCCATTGACTCGGAACTGCGTGCTCTCGTTACTGATTTTGCTGTACAAAATTACACCGGCCTCACTTCGATTCTGGCGTACCAGTTAGGATGGGAGGGTGAGGGTGCCGGACTGGATGCACAGGGCAAACGCTTGCGCCCACTCCTTGTAACGTTGGCAGCCAAAGCTTCTGGCGGCCAATGGGAAAATGCCTTACCCGCTGCTGCCGCCGTCGAGTTACTACACAATTTCTCTTTGATTCATGATGATATTGAGGACGCCAGCCAGGTAAGGCGCGGACGTGCGACGGTTTGGGCGAAATGGGGTCAAGCACTGGCTATCAATGCCGGCGATGCCATGTATGCGCTGGCTTTCGAAGCGCTCAAACGCCTGGAACAAACCGTAAATGGGCAGGCTGCCCTGCGCGCCTATGAAATATTAACCACCACTTCGTTGAAATTGACCGGTGGGCAGCACTTCGATATTTCATTTGCGGACGCGGCTTCGTTGCCAATTGAATCATACTGGCCCATGGTAAGGGGAAAAACCGCCTCTCTGTTACAGGCCTGTCTTCAGCTAGGTGCCGTCACAGCTAACGCCGGTCCTGCAGTGATCAACGACCTGGGAGATTTTGGCTTACACCTCGGACTGGCCTTTCAAATCCAAGACGACTGGCTGGGGATCTGGGGTGATGAAGCCGTGACCGGCAAATCCAAAGCCAGTGATTTGATGACCGGCAAAAAGACCCTGCCGATCCTTTATGGATTGCAGCAAAGTTCAGAATTTGCTAACGCCTGGAAAAACCGATCTACCGAGGTTGAATCGACCGCC
>DATMXL010000139.1:0-34385 GCA_035561555.1 Bellilinea sp. | reverse complement strand
TTTGATTAACCTCTCCTTACGGATATCTGGTTTTGAGAAAAGACGTGCTGCGTGCTAAAAATCAATAATTACAAATTAAATTATAATTGTCCAAATATACTATTGGGGACAACTTCTATATAAAATCCTCAAAAGGGAAGCCATACGGAAGATGTCTGCGTAAAACATCGTTATTCCGCCTCGTAGAATTCAGGCGTTTCGGTTATGGGAAACAACGTACGCGATATCCAAAACGGCTGATGCTCAAGCGTGGAACATGCTAACACGATAACCTCATGACGTTCTTTTCTAAGTAAGGGCCATTCATGAATACAAAAATATTAATGACAACAAGCAGCCTTGTTCTTGGTCTGGTAGGTGTGTTTGCACTATTCGCACCGCAGGAATTATTAGCGGCTTTGAACTTGCAGGGGGCTGATCCCCTACCTATTGTGATACAGATTCTGGGCTCGCTCTATTTATCTTTGGCAATAACCAATTGGATCGCAAAAGATAGCGCCATCGGCGGGATTTTTGCCAGACCGACTTCTATGGGAAATTTCACACACTTTACCATCGGGGCGCTTTCCCTTGCAAAGTTTTTATTCACAAATGGGTTTCATCTTCCCTTGTTGATTGCATTGATTGTGTACAGTGTGTTCGCGGGAGTTTTTGCATGGCTCGTTTTTGTTTATAGCGGAACAGCCAGCCAGAAGAACACACAAGGTTAATTTTGGTGTTCATTTCAATGAACAACAAAACTATTTCCTGTTTCATTTTTTCGCTAAAACGCATAAACTGAACCAATTTGTTGTCAGAGCGGTGAGGGTGGGATTCGAACCCACGGCTGAGTTAAACCCCCTGCACTCACTTAGCAGGCGAGCCCAATCGGCCACTCCAGCACCACCCCAATATGCAACTGTCAATCGAGCGGAGGGAGAAGGATCCGAATCCACTCCCCGCTACTAACATGAACCGTAGTCCCTGGGGCTACGGTTTCCAGAAAACTACCTGGGTATTAGTTACAGCCCTTACCGCGACTTTACATGGCTTTCACCAGTATGATCATGCCGCCGGTGCCGTGGATTTGCACCGGCTGCTCACCAACCGCTGCCTGCTCGCAGCGATAGCCGGGTGCGGTAATTTCAGCAAAGAATTCATCCTGCGCCATGCGGATTGTTAAGGCACGCGCATTCTCCTTTACCTCGGTCACTTCAGCGGTGGAATAGTGCAGCAGGATACCGGGATTAACCTGCCATTCGACCGGGAGGATCGCTCCACTCCGCGCCGCGAGCTTAACACAGTTCCCGCCGAGGATCAACCGGCCTTCGACCTCGATAGTGGTCTCGATTGGATCGTCCTGATAGTTGTTGATAAAGAGGAAGCTTCCCTTTTCCCCGCGGCTGATGCGCGCGTCTGCCCAGGTGCTCAACTTGAACAGCGGCTGGCTGCCCATCCTGAGTCCCATCTGGTTCACCACGTCCAGGTCTTCCAGCGTGTTGGTGGTCATTGCGGCGCCAAACACCATGACGAGGCCCTTGCCCAGGTTTTTAATGAACCCAACGATTTCGTCGCCGCGACGCGCAAACACCTCATCAAATGCTCCGGTGTAGGTTTCAATAAAGGTCACCGGGATATCCTTATAGTTGAACGCGTTGATCTCGCTCCAGGTAAACGGCTGATCATCGTTGAGTTCGTTGATTCGGATGGCATCTTTCAAGATCGTGCAGCGCTGGTGATCAAATGTCTCCTCGCACATGCGCCCGGCGAGAATCAGCCTGCCGCCATCGCGAACGTAATTCACAAGTTTTTGCTGCGTGTTTGCATCGCATGCCTTATCCATCATCACCCAGCACACCGGCGTCTGCTGCGGGTCCATCCTGGCGCGGCTGATCTCCACGGCATCGAACGGGCGGTGGGTCAGCGCCAGCCCGCGTGCGATCATGTCGAATAGAACCGTGTCTCGCTGGTGAGTAATGATATTTGTCGCTTCCTTTGTGGCTTCATTGTTGACTTCGGTCATGAAGTAATTCAATAGGAAGCCGACAGTCGTCACCGTCTGCGGCTGCGACAGGTTCAGGGCTGCGTCGTAGCTGTTCAACACACGCGACAGCCTGGGGTAGCGGAAGTAGTGCTTCCGCAGAGTGCCATCTTTGCGTACCGGGTGGCCCCAGTCGTGGCGTTTTATTGGGCTCAGAATGGGATGGTTCTCGCCGTCGAAGAAAAGGTAATGGTTTACGGCTCGCATGCCGGTCGATATGCACAGGCGGCTGGACAGGTCGAACATTGACGACTGCCCGTAGCCAAAATCCTGGTTGCCGCCCGCCTGGAACTCGATTGAGAACAGCGGCTGCTCAGGGTTGTGCACAGCCTTAATCATCTCGTTAACCAGAAGCAACTGGTGAATATTGTCCTCGCCGATGTGCTGGGGATATATGTCCATCGCGCTGACCATCCCATCCAGGCTGATGACCGACCACAATTGGGATAAACCAATGGGGAAGGTCTTTCCGCCATTGGCAAAGCCGTGGATATTGGCGACTGGAAGCACGTCCATACCGAGTGATTTCGCTTCATCCCAGAGCAATGAGACATATTCCAGCAGGTATTCGCGGTAGAAGCGCCGATAATCTTCCACGACCTGCGCGGCAGCCGGTCCATGCGGATGGAGGATGCTCTCTCTCAGGAATTCCGCCAGGCGGCTGCCCGGGTAGCCATCTGGCAGGCTCTCGCCGTAGGCCTTTTGGATATATGCCGCGAAACGGGCAGCCGTATCCGGGTTGGTATCCATGATGTTGCGCACCCAAGGCATCATTCCCATTTCATTATCCAACTGAATCAGGATAATTTTGCCGTCGTGAGTGATCTGGCGCGGCACCAGCACCTTGAATACTTCACGGTACCAGTTGCGAACGCAAGCAATAAAGTCGGGGTGCAGATAACTGACGATTTTTTGTGATTCGTCCTTTTGAGTGGTAAATGCGACCTGCGGGTGCTGCTCGAAAACCCATGGCGGAATACCTTCATTGATCGTCTCGGCGTTGATGTAGGGACCGGGTCGAGCGATTATCAGGAAACCCATCTCGTCCGCCAAGTCCAGGAAGCCTTCCAGGTCGCGCATCGGGTGGCTGTGCCCGTCGAAATCCGAAACGCCGTCGGCCACCTGGTGCCATAACCAGGGTATGTACGATGCGACGGCATTGAACCCAGCGGCTTTTAACAGGTCTAACCGTTGTCGCCACTGGTCTTTTGGCGTACGGAAGTAGTGAAATTCGCCGGCCTGAATCATCAATGGGTGGTTGTTAAGCCAGAACTGCCCGTCCTGCACAACGAACTTATTCATTCGTTTCTCCTTGTTGTTTTGTAAAGCCAAGAATCTTCAGCGCTTTTCGAATTTACGTGCTGTCGGTGTAAGTCTCCCAGCCCAACCGGCTCAAGTATTTCTCGATCATAATAATCGAGCTGCCTTTGTCGACGCCGTAAAGCTCAGAGCTATACCAGGGCGGCGCAACATCCACGTTATAGGCATCATAAAAACCATATTCTCCCCAAGTTTGAGGATGATATGTAAAGAGAAACTCGACCAACGCAATGGTTTCCTCGGATAAAGGGCAGGTAGGCGAGAGCCCCCAAATGGAGACGGTGCCGTCATGGTTTGGGTACCACAGGCTGGGACTACCTCCGAATACGGCATACCCGTGCGGGCTGTCTCCGGCGCTTAAGCCCCAACTCGTTTCGTGGTATGTCTTGAAGCGGTCTAAATGTTCCAGACAAAAAGCACGGTTTGCCTGCGCCGCCAGCCGGGTATTGCGGAACCAATCTACCCCATGTAGGTCCAGGTAGCGCTCAACATCCAGCCAGGCTTCGCTGCACTGGTACACATACGAGCCGCCGCCCGGGTGAATAATCACCTCTTGCCCTGTGTAAATCCTTTTATCGCGGTGAAAATCTGCATAGAGCTTCCGAGCAACCCCGGCATCGATATGCCGGGATGCTTGTAAGTACATCATCTTTTGTTCGGCAGCCATATCCCACTGTGAAATGAAACCCGGCTTGTTGTGAACGTAATAGCCTTGAGCGTCGGGGTTGTAAGCCATCCGGAACAAGGTCTTGTCATTTTCTTCGAAGATGATGAGAGGCCAGTCAACCCGTTCGAGCAGCTGGTGGGTTTTCTGACTGATCTCACTGTCGTGGAAGTATGCGGCGGCTGTGATCACACCGTTGAGACAGATTGTCGTATCGATGCTGGAATACTCGCACTCCTTGAAGCGCTCGCCGGTTTCTATAGCCATTTAGTGTGCGAAGAAGCCGTGGTAATGGCTCGCGTGGTCGAGAAGCGTATCGAGGATCTGGCGGGTAATCTCGCGCGCTCTCTCGCGGCTGATGAATCCCCGCTCGGCTCCGATCACCCAGGCGGTGAGAGAATAACCGGTCGAGGCTATGGAAGCCAAGTGAGGTTTTTTATTCAGATCGACGGTCAGGCCAAAACCCGGGATGTTCGTCTGTAAATTGGTGAAATGGAGGAAAAAATCGACCGAGCCGTTAAGCTCATCCAGTAATATTCGCCGGTGATCCATGAATCCTCTTCGATGGCCGTTTTAGTGAGAAGCAGCCCACTGGGACGTCTCCCGCACGATGAGTTGAGTCGGAATGCGGTAGCACTGAAATGGTTTTTCGTAATCCAGTAGATCAATCAACTGGGTCGCAGCCGTTGACCCCCATTGCAAACGCGAAACCCTGATGGTCGTCAGCGATGGCTGTACATGCTGTGCAATTTGTATATCGTCAAACCCAACGATTGCCATATCATCCGGAACCTTCAGGCCGTTTTCCTTCAATGCGCGAAAAAAGCCAATCGCCATCTTGTCGTTGGCGCAGAAAGCGGCATCCGGTAAGTCACCGGTGTCGATGATCTGTTGGGCAATTTCGTAGCCTGATTCTTGGGTAAAATTGCCGAAATAGCACTGGACATTGATATTATTTTTATTACCCTCGGCGATAAACGCTTCCATGCGTTCCATGTTATCAAGTGAGTCCAGTGCACCGGATACAAAACAAATGCGCCGAATCCCCTGATCGTACAAGTGATAAAATACCTCTACGGCGCCCTGATGGTTGTCAATCAACAGTGGAAGTAAAAACTCCGATTCCAGGTAGCGATCCAGCACAACAATTGGGAATTTTTCAGAAGCCAATCGGAGCAAAAGGTCGCTGTTGACCTTCGAATCAAACACGATAGCGCCATCCACCTGCCGGTGCGTGAGCATCTTTCGAACCGGGCGGCTCTCCGGACAGACAATCAGCTCGTAATTGGTGGTTAAAACGACTTGGTGAATGCCTTCGAGGATTTCTTCATAGAATGACCCGCCGAACCGTGAGATGAAAACCCCGATGGTTCGCGTCTTTGGCTTTTTTAGATTTTGGGCGAACGCATTCGGGTGGTAGTTCAGCTCCTCAGCGGCCTCCAGCACGCGTTTGCGTGTAGTCTCGCTGATCGTGCCGGTTTTATTCAACGCGTACGATACGGACGTGACACTGACCCCGGCCTGTTTTGCAACATCTTTAATCGTTGTCATCCATTCGTTCCTGTTCACTTTTTCTTGATCTGAAGCCGGTTCAAGCCCTGCTGAATGATTTTATTCTGCATGGAATACCGGTAAACAGTTCCATCCCCGTAATTGGCGAGCATGAGCAATGTAATGCCCTTGTTGATCCCGATGACATCGCTGCCAAACCAATCCTCGGTCAGGTTGTAGGCGTCCTTGAAGCCGTATTCCCCTTTGAGCTTATCGTAGGAATAGTAGTTGAGCATCGCTTGCTGAACCGGCTCGGGCACGAAGATGATCGAGCCGATTGCCCCAGCCGGTGCGATTGTATCGTCGATGGTGTGCGACCGGTCGTCGAACCCCGAGGGTGGGGCGCCGTACGTGCCGTTATAACCTTCCGGTCCATCAGAAGCCGTTAGCCCCCAGGCTACCGGGCTAAGGGTCTGGTATTTCTCATCCATCGCTGCAGCGTAGTTCACCTGCGCCAGTGAGGCATCGACCGAGTTGTCGAACCAGTTGACATCTTCCTGGTCGTAATAGTCCCTGAAATCGATCCAGGCGTGGCTGACCTGGTAGGTGAAGATGGAGCCGAACCACGAGTGGATAAATGGGTCGCCGCCGAACGAGCCATAATCACGGGTGAAGGTATAGTACGGCGAATCATCCACCGGGTGCGTATCCGACCCCGCCGCTAACACATACATCATCAACTGCTCGGCGTAGAAATCCCAGTGCCCCTCGAAGCCTTTCTCAGGGCGGTATGCCATGTAGAACATGTCGCGCGAATCGTCCAGGAACCAGGGCCAGTTGACGCCATCATAGATTTGCCGGGCATTTGCCTGAACCTCACCACCGAAATACTCCCCGGTTGTCAGAACGCCCATCAGCAGGATCGATGTATCGATCGATGACACTTCGCTGTTCCAGGCTCGCTTCCCCGTTTTCATATCCACAAAATGGTAATAAAAGCCTTCCTCGCGGTCCATCGCCAGCAGCGTGTTCATGGTTTTGTCTGCCCGCTCGTAGGCTTCCTCGTAAGTGATGTAGCCCTTCTCAACGCCGATAATGTAGGCAGTCAACCCGAAGCCGACCGACGCTATACTGGCAATGCCTTCTGAACCGGGATAGCGGTCACGGATCAGGCCGTAGCCCGGGCTGCCGGGTTCGATGTTGGCACACTCCCAGAAGAAATCGAATGCCCCTTTCATCTCAAACGCAATTACCTCGCCTATCGTGGCGGACGGAGTTTGAGTTGGTTCCGGCGGTGCGGTTACGTGTGGGGTGGGTGAGGAGGGGGCTGCTATTTCTGTCGCGGGCAGCGTGGGAGCCGCGGTAGCTGGCACCAGTGTTGGTTGAGCGACAGGCGTGGGAGCAGAACAGCCAGACAATATCAATGCAGTGAGGACAATCAACAAGATGAGTCTATTCACCGGTTATACCCGTCCGGTCGATAGATTCGACAAACCAGCGTTGCAGCAAAAAGTACAAGAGCAGAAGTGGCAGAATAATCAGGAATGTGCCGCTTAACTTGACGGCCTCGTTCAACCGGTCGAAGATATTGACCGTTCCCGGTGGGTACAAATTTTCGTAAGCCTGGGTAAACTTCGAGAGCTGCATCGGGAGAGTCTGGACGCCGCCTTCCAGGAATATCCCGGTCAGGTAGGTCTCATTCCAATACCAGACTGTCGAGAAGATGATTGAAATCAGGAAAGATGGCAGCGCCGATGGTATGGCAATTTGCAGGAAAATTTTCAGGTCTGAGGCGCCGTCAAGACGCGCCGCCTCTTCCAGCACTTTGGGCATCGACTGGAAGGTCTGGTAGAAGATCAGGATGAAGATGGCACTCTGGTAGCCCTGGCCTACGACTGCCGGGAGGATGATGGACAGTACGTTACCCAGCAGCCCAAGCTGCTTGTAGGTCAACATCTGCGGGATGACGGTGGTCTGAGCCGGGATGATAAACGTCGCCAGGATCAGGGCAAACATCAGCTTCTTGCCCCAGAAGTTGTACCGGGCAAGCCCGTACCCGATGAGTGAACAGACCGCTGCCTGGATCACCGACGGCACCAGGCTGACGGAGACCGACGATGCCAGGGCTTCCATGTAATTCAATACGAGGAATGACTTGGCGTAGTTGCCGGTATAGAATTCGGTCGGTACCCACTGCACCATGGGGTTTAACAGGTCGGTTGGGCTTTTCATGCTGGTGACAAACATGAACAGCAAAGGGTACAGGTAAACAAAACCTATCGCGAATAACAGCAGGTAAAGCAGGGTCATGGGAATCACGCCGCGCTTGCTACGGCTACCCAACAGGAAGAACTTCAGATCTTCAGCGATAAACCGTTTTAAAGGAACGTTTAAGGATTGTCCCTGGCTGATCAGTCGTCTAATGGGTATATTCATCGAACGCTCCCGGAACCTAACGGCAGCTGTTCTACTTGCGGCTTCTTAGCAACAGGAAAACGATGATCAGAAGCAGCGTCAGCACAGCAAAATATAAGAACGACAGCGCGGAGGCATACCCGATGCCTCCGTCAACGGCGTAGGTTTGCAGGTAAATGTACTTGATAACCTTGTTTTCGGAGAAATGCGACAGGGTAATGATGGTATAAATTGCTACGATGAGAGTAGTCGTTGACAGCGAGGGCAGCGTAATCTTCCAGAACGACTCCCAGGCAGATGCCCCGTCAATGGCTGCCGCTTCGTACACGCTTTGATCCACTTTCTGGAGGCTGGAAAGATAGATCAAAATTTGTACGCCGGAGAACCACAAAATTAGAATGAATGATGTCAGCAGGTATTCCAGCGGATTGCGCAGGTAACGGGGCAACGTGGTCAAAAATTCAACCACCGCGGCTGAATTGGCAATCCCCGGGGCAGACGTTGCGCCCTGCGTGGTAAGCTCCTGGATTACCGGACCGCTGGTGATGACCACCGGCAAAAAGAATATCGTGCGGAAAACACCTTTGAAGCGGAAATTCAGATTGAGCAGCAGAGCAATGATCAAGGAGAAGATCAACACAATCGGGACGGAAACCAGCGTCTCAATTGCAAAACCGATCAGCAGCTCGACAAAGGTCGGGTCGGTGAAGAGAGCCCTCGAATAGTTTTGCCACTGCACGAAAATCTGGCTAATGTCGGTAGCAGTTACGGTGACACGGTTCAGGCTGTAGCGAAACGTCTCAACCATTGGGGCGAGCGTGAAAACCAGGAAACCGATAATCCAGATGCCCACAAACCCGTAGCCGTAAAGCGCTTCCCGGGTGCGAAGTTTCAATCCATGTTTCCGAATGGATTTTGTCCCAATCACGGCATCACCTCCGTTATCACGGCGTCTTTGCCGTTAACCTCCACATCTCGGTTAGAGTAAAGCTGCGTGTTGTAATTGACGATGATCTTCTTCCCGTTGGAATAAGATGTCGCCACCACGCCAGGTACCAGCACATCTCGAGCGACGATTGACTGCCCTTTGACCTGCCCGAGCAGGTCGTTCAAACGCTGGTACGTCGTTTTGATGTCTTGCCCCCATTGAGGATAGGACGATGTATAAATCCAGTTTGACATGGTATTCAATATTTTGGCAGTTACATCTTGAGTGAGGAAGTAGGATGGGTACACGCCAAAATCCAGGTGGCGGAGCAGGTCGTCCTGCAAATTGGAAGAGAAATTCAATGCTGGTCCATATGTGGGGATATAACCAGCCAAGACGACCTGTAAAAATGGAACGACATCGGTGGTGTAGATATAACCGCTGGTGCTCAAAGGTATATCATAGTATGCCTGCATTTTGCCAAACATGTAGTCGTCGGGCATATAAAAGGAATAGCTCACCTGGCTGGCATCCAGCAGGCTCTGGTATTTTTGAATGGCTTCTTCCCGGTTGAGGAAGTGGTTTTCCTTGAAATCGCTGTACAGCATATAGCCAATTCCATCCAGTGCGAGCCCCGCGCCCAGCGTCTCTCCGATGTCTGCATTTAACGATAAGAAGTGATTGCCGAGCGCGTCGTAATTCAGGTAGAAATTGGATTTCATGCGGTTGTATCCCTGTAAATTGGAACTTGTAATCGACATGGCAAGGTCATTGCGGGGTGAATAGCCACTTTCTTCAAACAGGGCAGCCTGCGGGTCGAGGTAAAGGTACAGTTTGCCTCCTCCTGCCTCGACTTTCTCAACCAGCGAACGCAACTCGCCCGTGCTGCCCAGACGCTGGTCCAGCTTGAAGGCTTTGGGCGGCATGCTGGATGCACCCAATGGCTGCCAGCCGTAATACACCACGTCCACGTTACTGATTGCCAGATCGTTGAGGATGCTCACCATTTGTTCCACGGTTGTCATTGGAACAAAGCGGTTCCACAGCAGAATCTTTTCTTTGTCGCCAGCCAGGAACTCGAGCCGGATTCCGATATCTTCGTCCGGGTCGCTGACCGAATGCAGCCTGCCCGTTTCGATCAGGTATTGCTGGTAACTGCGCGCCATCCCTACGTAGTCGCTGCCTTCGCCGGTGAGGAACCGGTAGTGAATGCGCACATCGAACGCATTGGTATTTCGCTGGAGTGTGGTCACACCGGCGCCAGAGCGGTTGGTTGCCTGGAAGTAACTCTCGTTGTAGATAAAGGCATTATGCACAAAATTAAAATTGGTCGTCACCCCAGACGGGTGCGCCTGGACTTCACCGTAAGAGGCGCCCTTCTCAACAACAGCGATGTAAGCGTTCTGCTTATAGCCGTGGACCATGCCGATGACCGGGATAGATATCCGGTAAGCCCGGTTGACCGTAGGGTCGAAGGGTATCATGGTGGTCATCCCCAGGTCATCGCCGTAGTAGCGCCCGTAAAACATATTCTTGGCTTTGGTAGTCTCGCTGAAGCGGATCAGGGTGCCAGAGCCATCCGGGATAAACATATACCCAGGGACGCTGCCTCCGCGCGTGGCTCCAAAAAAAGGATAAACGTACAGCACCCCAAGCTTAAATTTACTGTCTGCTTCTTTGATGGATGCAAATGGAATATCGACCGAGACACCCGCCGGTTCGAGCTTGACGATCACATCCATCGATATTGACGGCTCGGTGAATGTGACAGATGCCTGGAAACCCTCGTCAATCATTTTGAAGTCAATGATGGGATTTGAGTTGGTGACGGAAGCGCGCTTCGGAGCCGCCTTTTCATCAAGGTAGTCGATGCTGATGCCGCTCTGGGCAAACGCCACCCAGGTTTTGTTCAGCCGATCGCCTTCGCCTTTCTCATCCAGGTTCGAATGCCAGATGTACCCGCTGCGCTTGTCTTTTACTTTAAAAGCCAGTGTTGCCCGGTTGGCGTAGATCTGGAAATCGGCATTCTCACCGGCCAGTTCAAAGGTCTCTGGGATGATCTGGTTGATTTCCCAATCTGTGTTAACGGTATCGCCCTGGGTAAGCAGGTGTGAGTTGTTGCCGCCTTCCTGAGCCGATGCAACCAGGGGATAGGGGTTGAGCCCGAGTAGTAAGCCCAAGCATAAAAAGCACAGGAACAGCCGCCTGATCCTAGTCACGCAAACCGACCTCCTGGATGATGGCGGAGACAAAGTCATATAGCTGGTAGAACAAGACATAAAGAATGTAACCGGTGAGCACAAACAGCGCTATGGTGAACAGGGTGATCAATACGTTGCGCACCGTTTCAGAGAAAGTGTAATTATGAATTTCCTTTACCATGGTAAACAGCATGATGGCTGTCCAGGCCCACATGACATTCGAGGAGAACGAGTACAGGAAGACCTCGTTTTCTGTCAGCACGTTAGAGATCAACGCAATGGGCAGGGCGAACAGGACAATCGGGAAGAGGCTGTAGGCACTGCCGATCACCACATCACGCACCCGGCCTTCGCCGTCGCTTATGGTCGAAATCAGGTAGTTGGCAGCGTTCCATAAAAAGATAGCACCCACGGTTATCAGTACCGTCTCTTCGATCATCCAGGAGGCTTCGAGGATATCCGGATTGAAGATGAAACCGGTAAGGTACAGTTCTGCCACTCGCACGATGATGACCCAGGCATAGATGATCAGCGCGAAAGGCAGGCTGCCTCTTTCTTTCATTTTGATGTAGTAGAAGCTGTCTGCCGGGGCTTTGATAAACCGGAACATGAACACAAAATCGTCTATGAGGCGGAAGTGCCGTAAGTTCTTGAGCCACTGGCGAACCGGTTCAAACCACCGGTAACGCCGGTCTAATCGGGAGCTGAGGTTGAACACGACAGTCAGCCCTAAGATCCACCCCAACCCCTGGCTTAAGTGCTTCTGTAAGACCACATTGCGCAGCTCCCAGAATGCTTCCGAGTAGCCGCTGCGGTCTTCGCCGTAGCGGTAAGCAGCCAGCGCTTGCTGGTAATTACCTTGCTTGAAGTAGGCATCGCCAATTGCCCGGTACGACAGGATAAATGAGCCATTGAAGTCCAGCACCTCTTCGAAATAAGGTTTGGCTTCCACGTAGTACCCGTCCATATACAGGCGGACGCCCTCGTGAACTTTTTGGGCAAATGCAGTGGTCTGGTACACAACAATCGTGTTCTTGTCTTTGTCCAGCACATAAACGTACTCGCCAAACCGTTCGATAGCAACCGGGCTCTGCAGGGTGCCCAGGCGCTGGGCACCGGTATCTTTGGCGCCAAACAGGAACAGGAGCATCCCGTTCTGGTCATATTCGTAGATCTGCCCGTTGGAGTCAACCGCCAGCACCAGCCCGTTATCCGAAGCCTGAATGTCGCGGAAGGTCGAGGACCCCCACGTGTCAGGAAATATATTCTTTCCAGCGATGGTAAAGCGACGGATCGCCTGACGGCTATCTGTTCCGGCAGTGATGGTGTATACCAGCGACTGGTTGTCAATCGTCAGGTTGGAAGGCGATGCGGCTTCGTTCTTGACGAACTGGCTCAACTGCTCTTGCGTCAGGAACGTGCGCTGCAAGATCATCTTGAGCGACATCGCTGATGAGTTGGCTCCAAAGTACCCGATGAAACTGCCGTTGGTGTTCATCTGGACGACGCCGTTGACCGAGCCTTCGCTGATGATGTACAGGTTTTTGCGGGCGTCCACGGCGATTTTACGTGGCAGAAATTCCCGGTTCTTTCCGAACAGCGGCTCGGTTGGGCGCCCAAACTCATTGATCAGATTTCCGTCCTTATCCAAAATGAAGATCTCGTTCTTCTTGGCGTCGGCGATATACATCACGCCGTCTTCGTCTACAAACACGCCCGTCGGGCTTTCCAGTATCCCATCGCCGTAGGTGGCTGCAACCTCGAAATCTTTCAGCTTGAGTATTTGCCCATTGCCCGTGTCGGCGATGTAGATCAGACCGTCTGAGGTAACGATCATATCCTCAGCGCCATTCGCGGGCAGGTCGATCTCGGCGAAGGGCTCGTAGGCATCCTGCGTAATCACGGGGTTGCCACCGGGACCCATCGTCCAGGTGTTATAGGGCGACAACGCACTGACCGGCTTGACCGCCGCCGAAAGAATCCCGGCGCAAACGATCAGAAGCAGTGTGAAGCGAGCGGTCTTGTTCATCACTTAAGTCCCGAGTGTGACATGGTACTCATGACTTGCCGTTGGAGGAGCATAAAGATGAGTAAGTTGGGCAAGAACATAATCAGCGTCGCCGCGGCTGCTATCCCCTGCCCGGCGACCGGGTTGGATCCGGGGGTAGCTGCGGTCAGGGTGGTCAGATAAAAGGCAAATGTCTTCAGGCTTTCAGTGTTGATATACAGGGTGGAGATGTCCGCGTTGTTCCATGTCGCCTGGAAGGTCAGGATAGCGATGGTTGCAATCGCCGGTTGGATCATGGGCAGGATGATGCCCCAGTAAATGTCCAAATCGTTTGCCCCGTCAATTTGAGCTGCTTCGATCACTTCGTTCGGAATGCTGTCAATAAACTGCTTGATCAAGAACAACCCCACTGGCATCGCCAGCATTGGAAGAATGTGCACCCAGAAGGTGTCGATCAGGCGCAGATTTTCGATGATCAGGAAGCGCGGGATGGTCACGGCGATTGGCACAAACATCAGCGCCAAAGTATTGACGCTGAACAAGAATTTCTTCAGTTTGAATTTCTTTTTCGAGAGGGCGAAGGCAGCCGTACTGGACACCAAGATCGACGCGATCACCGTCACCAGCGTAATCGTCACACTGTTAAACAGGTAGCGGCTGACAGGCACGCCTGAGCTTGCCATCTTTGAAAACAGATCTGAGAAGTTTTTCGCCGTCGGGTTGATCACAAAGAAGCGGGGCGGGTAGGCAAACAGCTCGTCTGGCGGCTTGAAGGCGTGAGAAAAAATAAAGATGATCGGCAGAAGCATGACCGCCGTCAACGGAAGCAGGATCACGTAAAACTTCAGCTGGCTGGTATGAAAACCTTTTGGGTTGATCCCGCTATTACGAATGCCTGAATATTTGTGAAGGAAATTCCGTCTCATCGTTTCCCTCTAGTCTTCACTGGCGAACAGCCGGTTTGACAGCCGGGTGAACAGCAGCACCATCAGCAGCAGCACCACTGAAACCGCGGCGGCATAACCCATTTCGTAGCGCAGGAAGCCGTAATCTTCAATGTGGTTGACAATCAGCTGCCCGGCATACTGTGGGGTAGGGTTTGACCCCGAAAGGGTGACGCCGATAGCCCCCGACTGGAAGGTTGCCACAATCGCCATCACGGCGCCGAACAACATCTGCGGTTTCATTGACGGAATCGTGATATGGATAATCTCCTGAAAGCGGTTGCTGATCCCATCCAGAGCTCCAGCTTCGTACAGTTCGGGGTTGATTTCCAGGATACCTGCCAACATTGCTAGAAAACCCACGCCCATGCTGCTCCACAGGGTGACGATGATCATGATGATCATCAGGTAATCGGGTGACTGAAGCCATTGGGTAGGCTCAGGGATAACATTGAGGCCGAGCAATAGGCTGTTCAGGTAACCGTTCTGGTCGCCACTGAAAAACGCCGTCCACACGACAGACATCGCAACCCCCGAGGTCATCGAGGGCGAATATAGGATCAGGGCAAAGATGGTGCGAGGCGCGCGCGGGAGCTGCGCCAGAATCCACGCCAGCATGAACGACAGCACGTATCCACCCGGTCCCACTAATACCGCGAACTGAAGCGTGTTAGGGAGGACATATCGCATGAAAATGTCATCCTGGGTCAGGAGCACAATGTAATTTCTCAAACCGGTAAAGGTGGGGAACTGGACCGTATCAAAGAATGTGAAGGACAATAGGAATGCCAGCAGGACCGGGATAACGATAAAGATGATAAACATCAGCGCGTACATCGAAATGAGGGCATAAGCGCTGCCTTCTTTATTCGCCCACCGCTTCAGGCCAGACTCCCTGATTAACTGCGGCTTGGGAAGTACGGCTCGCTCTTCAGCAACGTTATCGACCATTTTCCATCCACCTCCGAACCGTATCGATGGTCGGAATCTTCAGCTCTTTGACTCGCTGCCCAGTTTTTAAATACCCAAACTCTTCCATCTTCCGTGTAATCTCGCGGTTAATAATAACAACCGAGCTGTCTATGGCGACCCGCGGGTTGACTCCATCAAATACGATCTTGTTCCAGGCATTGCTCAACTCTCGCTCCTGCATATAGCCTCCGGGTAGCTTGACCGGTTCTTGCAGCCACTGCCATTGTTCCAGAATAACCTGCTTGTGTTCCTCAGGGATCGGAATGTGCTGGAATGCCTCAAGGTTGGCAGAGAACCATAAATATTCAGGCCCGTAATTCAAGAGTAACTGCTGCCCGAAATCGACCTGGGTTTCGGTCGACATCCACCACTTCATAAACTCCCATGCCTCATGAGGCTTATCAGTAGCTTTAAACATGATGCTGGCTTGAGCAGAGCCGGTGGCGTAACGGTTCTGCGTGCCGTCTGCCAACACGGTGGCCGGGTAGAGATCGATTTCCCAAAGTCCGATGAGCTCTGGGGCAGCCGTTTGCAGCTTGATGTACGTCTCAACATTCGAAATGCCAATTGGGATCTGGCCGTAGCGGAAGCTGTCGTAGAAGTTCGAGGTCGTCAGGGGCATGCCGTAGATGGTGAAGCTTTCTGCCATGAACTCAATGGCGTCAATTGCCTCATCGGCGGCAAGCCCTGAAGCGAAACCATCATCGCTGTATAGATGCGCGCCGAAGTTGAAGAGGTAAGGCGCTGTGATCAGGTACGGCTTGGTTCCGCTGCCACTAGAGAGCGGGGTGTTGTAGTTCATGCCATAGCGTTGAAGCTCGGGAAGGAGTTGAATCACATCGGGCCATGTCTCTGGTATTGGCATGCCCAACGAGTTTAAGATGTCTCGACGGTAGAAGGTAACCCAAAAATCTTGCGTCTCGGGGATGGCGTAAACTGAATCGTCGATGATATAGCTCAGGAGCGATCCGGGGGTGTAAATGTTGATAAAGGTATCAAAGTCTTCGAAGGAACGCAGGTCCATTATTGCGTTGCGTACAGCCAGATCGTAAGGCTGGTTGGTGCTGACTCCAAGCGCCACATCCGGTTGGATACTGGCAGCATTTGCCAGTATCAATTTTTGTTCGTTCGGCATGATCGAGAACTTGACCTTGATGCCAGTTTCCGGTGTAAACGTCTGGTCGGTCAGCGTTTGCAGGAGATCCACATACTGCCGAGGTCGGTTAACCCATACATCCAGCTCGTCTTCGCCAGCCTTAATCGACTGGTACGGATCAGGCTGGAACGAGCGCGCAAAGCGCTTAATGCCCTCGCTGAACGAGGTCAGGAAGGAAACCTGCGGAGGGGGCGGGGTCACGTCTGGCGAATGGATGAAGATCTTGTCAATTCCGAGGGGCTGGGCATGCAGCAGCGGTAAAACACTGCCGAGAAGCTGGGCTGCCGACCCTGAACCCTGCGAGAACCGGTTCATGTAAATCGGGATTGTATCCGGGTCTTCTGCCAGGAACAGTATGTTGTCGATTGCCATCTGGTATGCCAGGATTTCCTGCGATCCGCCCGTCTTATTGATCGAAGTGAGCACTTCTTTATCAACGCGTAGATCTTCAGCAATGGCAAGCAGACGATCTTTGATATTCGGAATATAGTCGGTGATCTCCCACTCTTTGTAACGGTCAACCTGATTGCCGGTCAGTTTTTTGATTTCCAGCGAAAGATTATTGATGTCGATCAAAACTTTCTGAATTTTTTCGATGGCGGGGCGGTAGGGTGACTCGTTCGCTTCAATTCCCAGCAAGTTTTTGCCTTTGTTCAAGAAGATGCGGTAAGGTATCTCGCCACCCAGTGTGATGTTTTCCCAGGTGGGCGAGTTGTTGAAGGGCACCTCATGCAGCTCGTCGAACAGAACCGAGCCGTTGATTGTAATTCTTCGATAAACGGTGAAGTTATTCTTAAAGTTCTGAATTGCCCTCAGTGTAATGTAGTACATCCCAGCTTCGGGCACATCAATCTCATAATACACAGCACTTCCGCTGAGCTTCCAGCTTTCTCCGCCCAGCGTATTCAACAGGAGCCGGTAGGTATCATATGGCGTCACATCCAGGCTGCGGCTGTTGATTGGGTGAATCGAAGTATCGTTTTTGTACGATGGAAACTCGGCTTCCAGCGTGAGCAATACACCCGACGAGTCTGCGGTTGGATGGGTTTCAAGATACTGGCTGTAGCTCAGGTCGGGTGAATACGTTTCAAGATAAATGCTTCCCAGGTACATTGATTCGCGTGTGACCTGAAATTCGAAGCGGTGCTCCCCCCGGGTCAGATTCAATTGGATGGGGTACTTCTGGCTGAAATTCGCATCTCGCAGGGCGACCTTTGTCCAGTGGGTCAGCCGCACCTGACGGATGAGCGCTTCATTGCCGTAACGGTCAAGTGGGAACTGGTTGGTGCTGTTCTGATAGAAAACCGGGA
Organism: Bellilinea sp.; assembly: GCA_035561555.1. Taxonomy (GTDB): domain Bacteria; phylum Chloroflexota; class Anaerolineae; order Anaerolineales; family Anaerolineaceae; genus Bellilinea. Next base: position 16,956 of record DATMXL010000139.1, on the reverse strand, counting down.
AAACATGGTACTGCGCATCGGGCGCGGGCGGCACGCCGTCAACCAGCAGCTGCCCTTCCGGGCGATTGATCAGCGTTTCACCGGCTGCCATTTCAAAGGAAATGTTATATACGCCGTCTACAGGGACGTTGACTTCGAACTGGATACGGTCGCCTTTCTCGAGGATCACGCTCGGTTTTTCGTACTGGCTGGCGATTGCATCGCGCGACAGCGGGAGTCCGAATGTTTCAGCGCCAACTTCGATAATCGTTTTCTCACCCGCAGCCATTGTGCTAAAAGCAGGGATACTACGGGCGCTTTGGCGGTTCGCGCCCGCAGCCACCGGCTGCCTCGAGAACGGCATCACCGTGATCAACATGATGGTGCAGCCGAGTGTGCGTAAAAATCGAAAGAGTTTTTGACGCATATCTATCACGTCCGCAGACTGGTTATAGCTGAGCTAAGTCAAGGAAGAATGTAACGGTACCTCACAAAGAGTGGTTAAATGGGGAAGGGGGGCGTGGATCAACTCGACGCCCCCCTTGATAATGGATTTTACTTGTTCAGTGCCGCGCGGGCTTCAGCGATGTTTGTGTTCGCAAACTCTTCCAAATTGGCGGCGTAGTCTTCGAACTTGAACTTGCCGGTGATGGCGTTGCTAATCATGTAAGCAATGTTGACATCTTTGTCTTCACCGATGTCGATACCGGGCTTGCCTTCCCAGCGGGCAGCAATGTAACCGGGAATAGCCTTTGCCAGCGATTCAACCAGGCTGCTGTCAAGGTTCTCAAGCGCCTGATTAACGCCAGGCTTGTCAATGAAGGTCTTGAACAGCGCGATGGATTCATCATCCGCCGCAACGGGCAGCTTAGGAGCGGAGCCCGCTGCTTCGGCAAGCTCGGCTTCCTTGGCATAAGCCTCGGGCGAGTAGGTCATCCACCGGGCGAAATTGAAGGCCTCTTCCAGGTTCTTGGCGGTCTTCGATACGACCATCACGTCTGCTACCAGAGCCTGATTGCCTCCGGGGATTCCGACGAAGTCCCAGTTGAATGAGGCATTCTGCACCATGTCGGGCATTGCCCAAGAGGCTTCCCACTTGGCGCCGACTTCCTGGTTCAAGAACAGCTCCCAGGGGCCCTGAGATTTGAAGTTCTTCTTCTGCTCGTCGGTCAGACCCTGCCAGGCATACGAGGTCATCTCAGCAGCCTTCGCAACGGCGTCTTTGAACGCGCCGGAATTGTAGTTCATGCCCTCACCATCGAAGCCGAACCACAGCAGGCTGTCGTCCTGGGTGCTGGGGTACCAGCCCATGATCGGCTCGACCTCGTCGATACCGAGAATTCCCTTCGATACGTTCGTCACCTGGGTGGTCACATCGAAGAAATCTTCGACGGAGACGCCGTACTCTGGGTAATCGAGGTTTGCGGCTTCAAACAGGTCTTGGTTGACGAAGTAGCCCATAATGAACTGGGCGGCGGGCAGGCCGTAGACGGTGCCAGAGTAGGTGAAGCTGTCGCGCAGGTTTTGCGAGATGTTGCCCCAGGCGGGATCGTCTGTGACCAGGTCGGTCAGGTCAGCCAGCCAGCCGTTCTGGACGTACAGCGGCACATTGTTCGCCATGAACACGTCGGGCAGCTCGCCTTTAGCCGCGTAACTCGTCAAGTTGGCTTCCCAGCCGCCTTCAGCCGACATATCAACGAACTCGACGGTAACATTTGGGTTCAGGTCGGTGTAGGCTTTGACCAGCTGACGCTGGATGTTGTTTTCTTCCTCGGTGCCGAGGTTCCAGTTGGCATAGCGCAGGGTAACGTCCTCACGTACTGCTTCGGTTGGCATTGGGGAATCAGTTGGGGCTGCCGTATCGGTGGGTTCTGGTGGGGTGGTGGGCTGCTCTTGTGGAGTCGTGGGTGCGGCTGTCGGCGTCGCAGCGGGCGCGCAGCCGAACAAGCTGACCAACACGGTCAGCGTGACGATCAATATCATTAACTTCGAAAACGTCTTCATTTTTTCTCCTCTCGGATTGTCGTTGTTTAAGAATCATGAGAACGCTCAGTAAATCAACTTATCCCTTTACTCACCTCCTCTTTTCATAATGGATCCTTGAAACGGGATTCTATCGAGACCTCATGATGACTTTAACCGAATGTGTTTTCCCGTCATTGTAGACCGGTAAGACCTGCCCGTCGATCATGCTGCCGTCCATACTGATCGACTTCACACCGGTGCTAACCCTATCCGGGTTTGAGACCTGTATCTCGTATACCGCATTGCGGAATCTGCGGGTAACCTTGTAGCCAGGCCAACCCGCCGGAATCGATGGATCGACCAGCAAGCCATCTTCCTGCGGCCTGATCCCCAGGATCCAATGTGTTGCCATGCGGTGCAGCCATTGGGATGAACCGGTGTACCAGGTCCAACCGCCGCGCCCGAAATACTCAGAGAGGGGACCGTCCACGTTCCCAGGCGTTACGTAAGGTTCGGCTTTATAGGTATCGATATCGCTGCACCGGTTCGGCGGGCAGATACGCCGGTAAGCTTCATAGGCGAGATCAGGCTCACCAACCAAAGTGTAAGCCCATACCGACCAGGTGGCGGCATGCGTGTACACGCCGCCGTTCTCGCGCAGCCCCGGCGCATAACGCGTAACGTACCCCACATCAGGCCTGGGTTGGGTAAAGGAGGGGTAGTTGAGCAGCGTCCCGTAATCCTTAAGCAGGTACTTCGTCACCGAATCCATCGCGATCCTGGCTCGCTCACCACTGGCAATCCCGCTGATCACAGCCCAATTGTTCGGCATCAGGAAGATCTTGCCCTCGGTGTTTTCTTTCGAGCCAAGCAGCAACCCGTCATCGGTGGTTGCCTGCAGGTACCACTCACCGTCCCACCCGTGACGGTTCATCGCGTCTTTCAGGCTTTCGCGTACACCTTCGCACTTTTTGGCAAAGGCTTCATCTCCCCGACGGTTTGCCAGGGGAATGAAGCTGCCAAGGATCATGTATAAGAACTCAGCTACCCAGAAGCTTTCCCCCTTGAGAAGCGTGCCGACGGCATTAAGCCCGTCGTTCCAATCGTGATCTCCCATCAGGGGGATGCCTCGCGGCGAAAAGCGCGAGAAAGAGCGTTCGATCGCTCGCTTGCAATGATCGTATAAGCTCTCGGCTGTCCCATTCAGGTAGGAGATTTTTTCGTCCAGAATGCCGAAGTCGTTGGTTTCTTTCAGATACGAATCGAGGATAAAAGGAAGCCACAGCAGGTCATCGGAGCAGTTGGTGCGAGGACCGCCGCCGCGGATGGAGAACCACCAGTGCAGCACATCGCCCTCGATAAACTGCTGGGCGGCGTGCATCAAAAGCTGTTTGCGGGTCAATTCCGGCTCACCAACCAGGAAGATCTGGCTGTCTTGCAGCTGGTCTCGAAAGCCGTACCCGGCGGACACCTGATACAGGGCCGACTTGCCCCACAAACGGCAGGAGATTGACTGGTATTTCAACCAGATGTTAGTCATAAAGTTGAGGGCTTCGTCCGGCGTTTCGACCTTCTCCTGATCGATGAAGTGCGACCAGAAGGTTCTGACTCCGAGCAGTGCCTGTTCGCTGCCTTCAACAGAGGTGTACCGGCGAATCAACTCAGCCGGGTCTTCTTTGCCATCTTCCGCAGCACCGAGTGTAAAAACGATCGTCTTCGACTCGCCGGGCTGGAGCGTCACTGCCACCTGAAGCGCGGCAATCGCATCGTTAAAGCGCCCGGTGCGGCATGACAGCGAGCGATCAACCATCGCCTGGGGTTTATCGTCGTTACGATACATGCCGATGAAGGTTTCCTTGTCGCAATCGAACGACTTCAGCGGTTCGCTGGCTGCCATGAAGGCGGTGTAAGGCCAGTCCACGTTGTTATGCCGCCCCCTGTCATCCGGGAAGCCCCACAGGCACTTGCGCGCGTAAACGGAGTTGACGGCTGGGTCAGCCGTCGTTTCGATGAATAGCTTATGGAACTCACGGTGTTCGTCGGGTGCAAACCCGAGCAGCCACTCGGCATACGAAGTCACATCTAGCTCACGCTCCTCGCTGCTCTGATTGGTCAGCGTGAGCTGGAAAACCTCAACCGGGTCGCTGGCGGCAACAAATAGGGTGAGCTGGCTCTCGATCTCTTCAATTTGCTGGATAAAACGGGAATAACCAATGCCGTGAATGACGGAGAAATGGTCGTAAGGATGCATTACCGGCTTGTACGCCGCGGACCAATGGACGTTTCTTCTCAGATCTCGGATGTAGAAGTACTTCCCCCAATTGTCTCGGATCAGGTCTTGAAAGGAGCGTGTGATCCGGTTCTGCCCCGCGTTCCCCCGCCAGCTGTAACCCGACCCCGTCTGTGAGACCAGCATGGCGTAATCGCCGTTGCTGATGATATTTCCCCATGGACGAGGTGTAAGCGGCGTGGTAATAACATACTCTCGTCCATCGTCTGTAAAGTATCCGTAGTGAGATTCAAACTTCTTACTCATAAGGTCTCGATTAAGAACAGTTATTGCAACTATTCGTGCAAGATGTTCGTGCCTTCTCTCTTGCCAATTAATCGTCTATAATCTTCAGGATGAAACGTTTCACTTTACAAGTCAAAAAAACTCGCGAGAGTTTGGAACTAATATTGCTTGGATAAAGATTAGCATATCTATTTTTGTTTGTCAATAATTGCCTTCGATTCATTTGGACAACAGTTTATTTTGAGCACTACGGAATGCATTTATATCATGCACTTGACATAAGGAAAGCTGCCCTTTCTTGATGATCTTGGAGGCCAACAAATGACCAATCTCACAGAACCCTTCATCGATGCCTTATTGGGACAAATGACTCTGAATGAAAAAATAGGCCAGTTGAATCAGTATAACGGCGGCGATAAACTGGATACGGACCTGATTCGCCAGGGTAAAGCTGGTTCTCTGCTCAATGCTGATGGTCCCCTAACCGGGCAGGGGCAGTCAGACTCGGGCAGTGCCGAGCAGCGCAACTACTACCAACGCATCGCGCTTGAGTCGCGCCTGAAAATCCCCCTGATCTTTGGACGCGATGTGATCCACGGCTACCGCACGGTCTTCCCTATCCCGCTTGGGCAGGCAGCAGCGTTCAACCCGGACCTGACCGAGCAGGCGGCGGCAGTGGCTGCGAAAGAAGCCAGCGCAGATGGATTCAAGTGGGCTTTTTCTCCGATGATCGATATTGCCCGAGACCCGCGTTGGGGCCGTGTGGCAGAGGGGAGCGGTGAAGACCCTTATCTGGCTTCCATGCTGGCTGCCAGTGCCGTGAGAGGAATGCAGGGCGATGACATGGCTCAACCCGACCGGATTGTGGCATGCGCCAAGCATTTCGTCGGCTACGGGGCCGCGGAGGGCGGACGCGACTACGAAGGTGGAGAAATCTCTGAGCCTACTCTGCGCGATATTTACCTCCCGCCCTATGAAAGCGCGGTAAAGGCTGGCGTGGGCACGATCATGTCTGCATTCATCGACCTCAACGGTATCCCGGCAACGGCTGAAAGGCGGTTGCTAACTGGTGTGCTGCGCGACGAGTGGGGTTTTGAGGGGTTCGTGGTTTCAGATTGGGCTTCGGTTGCCGAGCTCGTCCAGCACGGCGTAGCAGAAGACCGCGCCAGAGCGGCTGCGATCGCGCTCCATGCCGGGGTTGACATGGATATGGTGTCAGAAGCCTACCTTGAGACCTTGGCTGCCGGTGTGCGCGCAGGCAGCGTGCCAGTCGAGGAGATCGACGAAGCCGTCCGCCGGATCTTGCGAATCAAGCAGCGGGCAGGCCTGTTTGACCAGCCGTTCACCGACCCGGCTCGCTATACGATAGAGGTGCTGACCCCAGAATCGCGACAGATCGCACGCCAGTTTGCCCGGGAAAGCATGGTGCTGCTCAAGAACCGGAACGATATCCTGCCTCTGCACGGCTTTCGCCGAATTATGGTCACCGGCAATTACGTCCATGCACGCGGCGAGATGTTTGGCACCTGGTCGCCGGACGGCAGCGCGGTAAACGTCACTCCATTGGACCAGGCGCTCAAAGAAGCGGCGCCAAAAGATGCGGAGCTGTGGTTTGTGTCCGAAACCGACGCGGCGATTAGCGCTGCCCAGCACGTTGATGCTGTCGTCATCGTACTCGGTGAACACCCCAGTCGCTCGGGCGAGAATGCCAATGTGAGCAGCCTAACATTGCCCCCCGGTCAGGCTGAGTTGGTCGATGCAATGGCAAACACCGGAAAGCCGGTGGTTCTGGTTGTGTTCGCCGGCCGGCCGCTCGCTATCACGCACCAGGTATCGCAGGTGGATGCGGTTTTGTATGCCTGGCACCCCGGAATTGCAGGTGGCCCTGCCCTGGGCGATATCCTGTTCGGCGCCTATTCGCCGTCCGGGCGTTTGCCAATCACATTCCCGCGTGCCACCGGTCAGGTGCCGATCTATTACAACCACAAGAATTCGGGACGTCCCATCGACTCTGAACAGGGATTTCACTCCCGCTATATCGATGTGCCAAGCTCACCATTATTCCCCTTTGGGTTCGGTCTTGGGTACACCACCTTCAGGTATGCGAACCTGACGCTCAGCAGCCAGGCTCTTCGCGGGAGCGTTGAGGTTTGCGCCGAGGTAACCAACACTGGCGGGCGGGCAGGGAAAGAGCTGGTGCAGCTTTATGTTCGCGATCTGGTAGGTTCGCTGACACGCCCGGTTCGCGAACTGAAAGGCTTTCAACAGGTCGAGATTCAGCCGGGAGAAACAAGATGTGTATCATTCATTATCAATGAAGAAATGCTGGCATTCACTCGCGGCGACGGTACGAAGGGTATTGAGCCAGGCCGTTTCCATGTGTGGATTGCTCCCGACAGCAGCTCTGGGCTGCGCGGTGAATTCGAAATTTAGAAATTCCACTTTGGGTCAGGCTTGGAACTACAGGCACTACACAATGCCTGTTGTTCTGCTTCTTGTCAGTGTATTAGAAGGCCATGATGAGCAATTAAGGGAACAGAAGCAATTCTGCCCTCAAGTAAAGAACCCATTGACAGCTTGTTTTATGGGTATCTTCTGAATAAGTCGGGGTAGGGCAGGCAACAGTCCATGACCAACCCGGGTCAGCAAGTCGAACTGGGGGGTCTCGTCGCAGGTCAGCGCCTGGATCACCGGGAAGTCGGTTTCGGCATGGCAGCCGCCACGGCCCGCAGTGTCGCCAATCGCCTTGCTCTGCTGATCGCTCAGACCAGGTAGCCAAAGCTCCAGGGGCTGTTGCGCAGTCCGGCTTCAAAGACCGCACCCTTCTCGGCGTGAAAGCCAGCCTGGTCTTTGATCAACAGGTTGGACAATTCGCCCTCCGACATCAAGATGCCCACATTCTATTCGTCGAAGATGACCAAACGATCGCCAGCGCGGTAAAATATTCACTCACGCGCGAGGGGTTTGATATTTCTTTATCCCACCGTGTGTAGTATTCGAAACCACTCCCCGCTACTAAAGTCAAACCATAGTCCGTCGTCCTTAACAGAGTGCTGCCCGAGGCTCTGGTTTTTTGTTTGCCCGGCGAACTGCGGTAGACATTTTCTAAAATTGGAGGAATTTCTTACACGCATGTGCGCATTCGCGTGAACCGCAGTTCGCCAGGCCTGTCAATTGCAATAATGATGGTGTGGGCAAGGTCATCATGTACAATATATTAACCTGGTTACTTCAATCGATTCGGTGATAGAGGAGGCCATAATGGAAGACCATACACAACATTCTTCAAAACATGAAGATTCAGAACCAAAACCATCGATACCACCGGCTGAAGATGCCACTCGCGGCAGTGGAGAAAGCCATGGACAGTATGCGGGAGAACCGCCCCTGATTGATTCAACAAACAAGACCTCGCATCTGCAAGACAAAGATCATGCTACTACAAAGGGAATGGAATCGATGAGTAAACATGGAAATCATTACTTCAGGTTGCTGATTATGGCAGCTCTTTCATTTGTATTTATGTACATCCTAATGTATGCCATGGTCAACACATTTAGCAATGTATTCAACAATTTGAACCAGGTCTTTATGGCCGGGCTCATGACAGTTCCCATGGTCGTGATCGAGTTGATTGTGATGGGGAACATGTACCCAGACAAGCGGCGCAATTTTGCCATAATTGCGACCAGCGTCGTGGTCGGTTTGCTCTTTTTTATGTTCATTCGGCAGCAGACCGGCATCGGCGATAAACAATTCTTAAGATCGATGATCCCGCATCACGCTGGAGCTATTCTGATGTGCCAGCAGGGGGCAATCACTGACCCGGAAATTCAACAGCTTTGTGAATCGATCATCTCTAGCCAACAGCAAGAAATCGACCAGATGCGAGGGATATTAGACCGCATACAGCAATAATTGGAATTAGGACGGACTGTTGTATTAAGTAAATTTCCTTGGCAACCAAAGGCCGAAGCTCTATTCGCACAGATAGACCAGCGTATTAAGACAGGCAATATTAATCTCACAGGTAGATTTGAAATAGTGACCACACTCAATTGATCGCAGAAGACTTTTAGCTATTCTTTTGAAACGCCTGATAATTCTCATCTTCGATAGAGGCAAACAACTTATAAACTCCTATTGAAACCCTTTCAATCTCACTTTTATGTTCCAAGATTGAAAAGTAGATTCCAGGAATATTGAACTTAGCCAGATCGGATGTTAAAAGTGTTCCGCGTTGGTTTCCCAGAAGTTTTTATATTCGCACAAGACTGTTACATCTCACCTGTAATCAATCAGTCAAACTGTAAAAGACTAAACCCAACGTACCCGGCCCAGCGTGAACCCCAATCACAGGACCCATTTCGGAAGTGACCAATTCAACACAATTGAACCTTCCGCGGATCTGTTGTTCCAGCTCATGGGCTTCATCCGGGATATTGCCATGTAGAATGGCAACGTTTACCTCAGCACTGCCAACATTCGCTTCCATGATTTCCAACAAACGGGTAATCGAGCGTTTGCGTGTGCGTTGGCGCTCCAGCGGCTCGATGCGTCCATCTTTAATATAAAGAATGGGTTTGATATTCAGCGCCGAACCAAGAAAGGCCGTCGCGCCACCGATGCGTCCCCCCTTATGCAGATACTCTAATGTGTCCACGGTAAAAATGACCTTGATCCTTCGTTTGATCTCCTCTAAAAGCTGAATCACGGCTTTTGCATCCTGTCCCTGCGCTGCCACCCGGGCAGCAGCAATCGCCATCATGCCTAGTCCCAAAGAAACCGATTCGGAGTCAATGATATGGACCGGAACTTTGGTAAACTGTTCTTTTGCCATCTCTGCGGACTGGAGAGTGGCGCTCATGTGATGTGAAATCACAACGGTCACAATTTCATCCACTTCATCAGCCAGTCTGGTATACAGATTGATAAAATCCGCAGCGGTGGGTTGTGCCGTAGTGGGCAGTTTCTTACTGGCATGCATCAGACGGTAAAATTCAGTGGCTTCCAAATCCACACCCGCCTGGTAGGTTTTTTTATCGAAATTCACATAAACCGGAGCTACATGGACTCCAAGTTGTTCCCCCTGAGCAGGGGTCAGAGAACAAGCACCATCCGTTACAATTGCAACTTTTTGATTTTTCATGTTTTTCTCCTTTATCAATTAATTAACACTTCTTTTTTGTTATGGAAGCTGTGCCAATTTTCTCCAATAAGAACGGTTGCGCTGATGCGTTCTCTAATTTCAAGCGGTGAAGCTTCCGTTCCTGGCAAGTCAAAATGGATGGGAAGGATATATGGAGCATCAAATTGTTTTGCCGTTCGGATTAAAGAAGATTTGTAGCGCTTTGACCCAAAGGGTGTCGTGCGCCATGGCAGGCACAAAATGTCCGGACGAACCGTCAGGGGGGCTTCGTGAGCATCGCCAATGTGCAAAAGGTCCGCTTCATCCTGAATGAGAAATGAAAGCGGGGTGCCGCCTGGATCTGGAAGTCGAAAACGGAAAAATAAATTCACAACAATGTACATTAGATCTTTTACAGCACTAAAACCGGGAAGAATTTTAATGTTTTCTATCTGTTCTCCAGCCTTTACCGGTTTAAGTCGCGATGCGGGGATGCCCATTTTATGAGCAATTTCGCATACATCAGGCGCTGCCAAAATAAGTCCACTTGATACAGATGCAATCTTACCAATATGGTCTTTATGAGCATGGGAGACGCAAATGAATTCCACATCGGGCAACGGTGGATGAGTAAAATCCGGATCAATTAAGATATGGTGTTTTCCGAGAATTTCCACGCATGAGTGGCCAAGATACCGAATTTTCATACAAATCCTTTCTACTGTCTCAGAATGAGCCAGGTCCTTAAGTTCCCCTTCTACCCACCATCATTCGCCAAAGAGCAATCACACCCAGACTGAATCCAAGAAAATAAACCGGCCAATTAAATTGTGAAGGTTTTAAATCACTCAACGCTGATGCGCCTGCAGGTAACGCTATTAATGCATCCGCCATAAATGTATGTAGCAGTATCAAAACGCCAGTAATTAGGCATACCCAAAACCAGGCGTCAATATGAAGAGCTTGTTTTTTTTCCGTTTTGATCACTGCAATAATTCCACCTGTCACCATCAATAGAGCTATCAGGACGGGAGATAGTACTGGTCCCCACCAGGGGAGGGGAATCAAGAAAAGCAAATCCGGCTCAATTATGCTCCGAGGCCAGCCAATTAAAACCCGTAACCAGATGTAATAAAAAATATCCCACAAGCCAAACGTGATGAAAGTAAAACCGACCCTGGATTGAAACGTCTCTCCAGCAATCCACCCAATGCAAAGGAGCATTACCAATGTTGTCAATTCCCTTCCCACTTCAATTACAGCAATTTGTTTATCGAAAGGAGGAACCTGGAGAATTAAGTTGGTGATGCCGTAAACACGCCGCAAATAGACAACAACGGCGGCTTCCAAATATGCCATAGCAATTGAAAAGACCGAAACCCAAAAAATTTTAAAAAAAGCTCTATCCATTTTTAGATTCGAAATCCTGAATGGCATCCTGGTCAAGAAAATGAGCGCCCTCAACATAAATGCCTTTGGCAAAAACCGCCACAGATCTATCCGGCAATAAAATTTCACCTGAAGTTTCAATACGCCTTTTCGCTTTGCCGCTCATCACACCGCGGATCAGGATGGGTTCACCTAATGGAACCGGTTTACGATAATCTATCATTAGGTTTACGGTAACAACACGGTAGCCAGCTTGCCAAATCGACAGTCCCATGGCTTCGTCTAATACTGCTGCTGATGCACCTCCATGGACAAAACCAGGAGGGCCTTGGTGATGAGTGGTGAAGATAAAACTAGCTTCAATGTGGTTTTCATCATCAAAATACCATTCTACGCCAATACTATTGGGGTTAGCTTTACCACAAACAAAACACGAACCATGCTCAGGTATTTTTTCCATCATGAAAAATCCAGTTTGCGCCTAATTATGCTGATGAGGTTCTCTTTGTATCCAGCTCTTGTGATCTTGAATATCACGATCTAAGAAAATCCGACGGAGAATCACATTCCGGCGTTCGATTGGATCGGCTGGGAGAGGTCTGCGGTTGGCCTCAAGTCGTTTGACAATGGTAATAACCGTCATTCCTGCCGATAGCCATGGCACGACGTGAGAGCCGTTCAAGGATGAGGAAGCTATTGGCAAGCTCATCACGACAAGTAATGGTATCGTAGGCGTTCCAAGGACGTTGCCGAGAGCCAAACCCGCCAATATAATCGGAACTCCCCAGGGGAAAAGGACCAACAATACACCTAAAAATGGGCTGAATCCTCGTCCACCATGAAAATTCAGGTAAACCGGCCAATTATGACCAACCATAGCCGCAAACCCAACCAGCATGGCTGCGACCTCTCCCAAACCCAGACGCAACCCCAACCACGCAGGCAGTACGCCTTTGAAAATATCAAAAAGACCGACCGGAACCACAGACCACTTGGCAACGTGTTCCCAGACCATAGAACCGCTGACTGTCCCACTGCCGTAATTACGCAAGTCGATGCCTTTAATCCATTTTCCGGCAAGATACCCGCTTGGTATTGAGCCTAGCAGGTACCCGAATAATAATAAGAATACTAAACTCACGATCGACCTGAATTGGCCGAATTCCCCCATGTTAGGAATCCTCCAGAAGCAAACCACATGTTACTCATAGTAATAGCCCAATCCAACCAATCCCGGCCCGGTGTGCACCCCCATCACGGGGGTAAACTCTGAGTGAAAGATTTCGGCCGGCTGCAATTGTTGTAAGGCTAATTCCTGCAGACGTGCGGCCTGATCTGGAGCATCCGCTTCCATAATAGCCAGGTGCAGTTTCCGGTGTCTCTCAGCCTGTCGCGCCACGTAATCCACGATGGCCTGCATTGCATGGTTTTCGCCGCGCACCCGGCTCACCGGTGTCACTTGTCCATCCTTGATGGTGAGGATGGGGTTGATTTTGATCAGGTTTCCAAGCATGTAGGCGGCCTTGCCGATGCGCCCACCGCGCGCCAGATATTCCAGTGTTTCCAGCGTTGCAGCGAAGCCTACGTGCCGTTTCGCCTCCTCGGCCGCTCGCCGCACTTCTGCCAAAGGTTTTCCTTGCGCGGCGGCGCGAGCAGCGGCCATGACTACGAAACCCTGTGAAATGGTCGCCTGCTGGCTTTCCAGCACCTCAACGATCCGGTCTGGAAACTCTTCCTGCACTATCTTGGCTGCCTGGCAGGCTGTGCTGTAGCCCCCACTCAGTTTGCTGGAGAGCGCCACGTAAAGCACCGCCTGCGCCCCGGCGTGCAGACAAGTCTCGAAAGTCTGCTGGTACTGCCCTAGCGAAGGAGCAGCGGTGGTCGGCATGATGTTTTCGAGGCGCATGCGGCGGTAGAGTTCCTTAGGTGCGAGGTCAATCCCATCCAGATACAGCTGTCCATCAATAGACACGGTAAACGGGATGACCGTAATATCCAACTGCCGCGCCATCTCCGCCGGCACCTGGGCCACGCTGTCGGCTTCGATAGCGACGATCGGTTCGGGATCCGTGATTGTTTTTGGGGTGCAATTGGCTGTGTCCATTGGTTAACCAGGCTATCCATGCAAATTGTCTGAAGATACACCAACCATCAGAAAAGGACAATGCTTAATCATGATCTGGTATTACTTCAGGAGAAAAACTACATCCGCTGGCATACCGGGCTTGAGCTTCAGGTCGGGATTGGGCACAATTAATTTAATGGCATAAACCGTAGCTTGCCGCCCTTCGACGGTCTGGACATTGCGAGGGGTGAATTCGGCTTGCTCCGAGATGTGTGCCACCGTTCCTGTAAAGGTTTCATTGGGGTAGGAATCCACCGTGAGTGAAACCTGATCGCCGAGTTGTACCTTTCCGTATTCGGTTTCGGGGATGTACACCACCAGTTCCACCTCTTCCAACTGACCGATTACCATGACCACGCCAGCCGGAGCGACGGTTTCGCCTACTTCCAGGTTACGGGTCAACACCACCCCATCGGATGGGGCAACGATGATCGTTTTCGCAATCTGCGCATCACTCAGTTTAAGATTTGCCTGCGCCTGATTAGTGGCGACCTTCGCTTGCTGGACAGCGGCCTCAGCCTGCTCCAGGGCTTTCTCGGCAGCCACTACGAAGGGTGAATCAAGCCCGGTTTCCAGGCTGTGCGAGTAATCCACTGCTGTGTCATAGAGTTCCTGGGCAATAAAGACTTTGGCGCGTGCTTCGAGCACATCAACGGCGCCCTCCGTAGTTAACTCTTTAGCATAATCTTGTTGCGCATCTTCTAGGTCAGCTTTTGCATCGTCAAAGGCTGTCTGGGCTTCATCTTTCAAAGCCTGGCCTTCCTGCGCCTCATTTGCCTTATCCAGCACACTTTGAGCAATTTGGTAAGCCAGGCGGGCATCAGAGAGTTGCTGCTCTATTCGCAGAAAATTTTGACTCCCTTCTCTTTGTACAACCGATGATAGGGTTTCCTGCGCTTGTTTCAATGCTGTTTCAGAAGCAGCCAGCTTCACTTTGGCAGATTCCATCTGTTCAGCCTTGCTGAAATACCAGGAAGGCTGATCAAAATCAGCCGGCATATCAGCCAACCAGTCAGCTGTACGATTGGGCCGCTCTTCGCTCAAGGCGGCTTTGATTGCCGAGTCATATTGCACCTGAGCAGATGCTAATCCCGCCTCAGCCACGACAACGGCAGCTTGAGTCGTTTCCAGGCTGGCCGCGGCAACATCATGTTGAGCTCTAAGCAGGCTGTCTTCCAGTCGGAAGAGTTCATCACCAGTCTTGACCTGCGCACCTTCTTCAAAATTGACCGAGACAATCTGCCCGCCAATCAGGGGCGCGATGTTGACTTTACGTGCAGAAATCGCACCGGATGCTTTTAGTTCAGTGTTGTTTGCGCCGTTAAGCGTGTCGCAGCCACTTAACCCCACACTGAAAACGACGATGAGAGATACAAGTATAGCGAGATGTTTTTTCATTTTGAACTCCTGAATATTATTGAATGAATCCTTGTGTCAAGAAGGGGAATGTTCCAGATTGGAGGCTACAGACGCTTATGGAACATCATCACGCTGGCAAAGAACACAACAATACTGAATACAGACATTGGCCAGATCCAATTCCATAGGACAAAGAAATCAGCACCCTTGAGAATGATACCGCGTACAATCTCAAGGAAATAGGTGACAGGCAGCAGATACCCGGCGTAGTAAGCCAGCCAGGGCATATTGTCACGCGGGTAAAGCAGACCTGCCAGCAGGAAGGATGGCAGCATAATGAACGATGACATATACATAGCCTGCATTTGGGTTCGCGAGATAGTCGAGATCAACACGCCCAGACCGAGCGAACCGAGCAGGAAAACCAAGCTTAAACCTGCCAGCAGGGCAATGCTTCCGGCCACTTTCACGCCAAACAGGAACGCGCCAGCGCCCACAGTCATGGCAACATTCAGGAAGGCTACCAGTACAAAAGGCAGAATCTTTCCGAGAATCAATTCCCAAGAACGTACAGGTGTGACAATTAACTGTTCCAACGTACCCTGTTCGCGCTCACGTACGATAGCGAAGGCGGTCAGCAACAGGGTCTGGACTTGCAGAATGACCGCCACCAGGCCGGGTATCATAAAATTCATTCGGCGCATGTCTGGGTTGTACAAATAGAGTATATGCGTGTCTATTGGCAGGCTGATAGTCAAGCCCGCTCCACTGCGTTCAAGGCGTTGAATGAGGATTTGTTGCGAAGTCGCCTGACTTACGGTTTCTGCAGCCAGTTGCGCGGTCTGGGCTACGGTTGGATTTGAACCGTCAATATAAAACTGGATTGTTCCCACTCCGCCGGTGCTGAGGTTACGCCCAAAATCTTCGGGGATATAAATACCCGCCTTGACCGTGCCAGCATCCAGCATCTGCAGAATTTCGGCTTCACTTTGAGCAACGTGGGTGACCAAGTAGAATCCACTTGCGTTGAATTTCTCCAGCAGGGTGCGGCTGGCGTCCGTATGCGAGAGATCAGCTACTGCCAGAGGCAAATCTTCCACGTCATTGGCAACTGCATATCCCAGCAGAATCAACATCATCACTGGCATAACAATGACCAATGCCAGCGTACGCGGGTCGCGGATAATATGCAGCCATTCTTTGCGAACAATTGTCGCCATGCGGCGAAAACCCTGTCCCATGTATGCCTCCTATTCGATTTCTGCCCGCAAACGCAGGCGATTTTCTTTGTCGACCAGGGAAACGAATACGTCTTCCAAAGATGGCAGAACGCGCTCAATGCGTCGGGGGTCAATGCCATTCTGAACCAACGCCTGCCGGATGGCGTACTCTGCTGTTTCTGTCTCGACCAGCGCGTGGAGCGACACACCGTGCGCAGCCACGTCTGTAACTTCAGGCAAGGCTTGCAGAACAGATTCGGCGGCTCCGGGTTGGTCGCAGTCTACTTCCAGCAAAACCCCTTCCATCGCTTCCTTGAGCGAATCGGGGTCGTTCAGCGCGATTAGCCGTGCATTGTACATCATGCCGATCACGTTGCAAAACTCGGCTTCATCCATGTAGTGGGTGGTCGCCAGCACGCTTACGCCCTGCCCGGCGAGGGTATAAATCATCTCCCAAAACTCGCGGCGCGAAATGGGGTCCACGCCTGCAGTAGGTTCATCCAGAAACAGCATTGGCGGCTCGTGGACGATGGCGCAAGCCAGCGCTAACCGCTGCCGCCACGCGCCGGAAAGGTCGTCGGTCAGTTGCTTTTCATGCCCGCGCAGCCCCGCCATGTCAATCAATTCGGCCAGACGCGGTTTGAATGTCTCACGCTTTAATCCATACAGGTTGGCGTAAAAATCCAGATTCTCATACACAGTCAGGTCGTTATAGAGCGCAAATTTCTGCGATATGTAGCCAATGCGCTGCTTTACAATCTAACAGCAAAATCTTCGGCTCGTGGATAAGGGCGCCGAGGGCTAGTTTTTTGCGCATTGCTGCCAGGTACACCGTTGATGTCGGTAAAGAATTTCAGGTTTTCCATCACGCTCAAATCGGGATATAAACTGAAGGCTTGCGGCAAGTACCCTGACAATGCCCGCACATCTTCGGATTGTTTCATTATGTCAAAACCCGCCAGTTGAGCGGAACCGGATGACGGTTCCATCACGGTGGACAGAATGCGGAGGAGTGTAGTTTTTCCCGCAACGTCGGGACCGACCAGTCCATACAGTTGACCGGACTCGACAGCCAGGTCAATCGTATCAATAGCCGGACGGTCCTCTTTTTTTTGACCAGGATAACGTTTTATAAGTTGAAGAGATTCAATCGCTATACTCATGTCACCTTTCCAAAAAGGCCAAAGAATTGGGCAAAAATTTTATGTCTTGAGGATTGGAGCAAATACATCCTTCATACTGTCACCCAACCGGCGGCACAGGCGCGGTTCCATAT
>DATMXL010000138.1:0-12486 GCA_035561555.1 Bellilinea sp. | reverse complement strand
TACGTCTTTGACCACACCCAGCACGTTGCCTACCAGACCGCCGTTGCAGTCCACGTCCAGTCCGGCTTTGGCCAGCAGCGCCATAGTCTCGGTGAAAGCATTGCCGCCGTACCACAAAGCCAGCATATCGGCTGCCAGGTTGGGGTAGGCGTGGATCCAGTTATAGCGTTCGAAATGCTTCTCCAGAATCGGCCAGGCACGCTCAGCGCTGTCTTCCGACTTGAGCACCTCGAAGCAAAATTCCAGCTTAGCGGCATACTCACTTTTGGCCGGGATGTAACGCGCAGCTTCCACCAATATGGCGCGCGGATCGTCCATGATGAAAGCCAACGAGGTCAACACCGCGGCGTAGATCTCGCCGTAGACGCCGTTGCGAGCGTGGGAAATGACCGCATCGATGTGCGCCAGGCGAGCCGCTTCCATGGGGTCGCCCGGTGCCAGCATACCGCATACCATGCCGCGCATCTGCGCGCCAATCCAGTCGCAGTAGGGGTTCATGAAGATACCGGATTCAGGCGGGTAGATGCCCAGGCTGAGGTTGCGCAGTGCGGTGCCTTCCGCTGACACACCGTAAGGGATCTGGCGTATCCACTCGTCACCCAACGCTTCCGAGGTTATGTCCCGCCCCATTTTCTCGTACACATCCAGCAGCACGATCTCATAAACCGAATCATCATTGACGGTTTCTGGCTCGGTGATGTACCCGCGCACCTTGCCGTACACCTTTTCTATCTGCGCGCCGACATAGCCTTCGATGGCGGTGCCAAATGAAGCGCCAGCCAGCTGACCGATCCAGCCTTGCAGGATGCGCGGCGTAAATGCTTCTTGCCAGGCAGTACGAGGCTGGTAGTCCTGGCTGGCCGGCATGGCAGCTTTGACGTCCTCCCAGCTAACCGGGTGCTCGTATTGGAAGTAAGGATGCCCCTCGATCTTCGGCGCTTCGTTGAGCGCTTTCATGATGCGCGCGCTCAGCACCCGCAGCTCAGGCATGTTGTTGGCGGCTTCCAAAGCCCGTCCCTCGGGGATCAGCGCTTCGGCTTCACTGACGTCGTAGCCCTGGTTGGCCCAATCCTGCACCATGCTCTGGTAGAACACATCCGGCGCCAGCGAGCCCGGCACCGCCACATTCCAATTCCAGCGCAGCAGGCCGTCACCATGGGGAAACTCCATATCCGATTTCCAGTGCGAGGCTTCGCTGCGCCGGTCGACCGGCACAGCCGCATCGCGCATTTCTTTTTCCAACAACCAGGCAGGTTTTGCCATGCGAAAGAACCTTTCTATACGGTTTGCTTTTTCTTGAGACGCATCGAGTAAACGAACAACGCCACCAGCGTAGCCACATACGGCACCATGGAGGTGAACTGTGAAGGCAGCGAGCGCTGCATGAACAATCCCAGCCCGTCGGTAAAACCGAACAACAGCGAGATCAAGGCGATGCCGATCGGGTTACCCGACACCAGGATAACCGCTGCCAGCGAGATCCAGCCGCGCCCGGCAGACATGTTTTCGGTGAACAGGGTCACGTAGCCCAGCGAGAGGAAAGCGCCTGCCAGCCCGCACAGCACGCCGCACAGGATCAACGAGGTGACGCGGATGCGATTGGCGGAAACGCCGGAGGTGTCCAACGCGGTGCGGTTGTAACCAGCTGCCCGCAGGCGCAGCCCAAAGCGCGTCTTGAACACCAGGTAGCTGACCGCGATAACCGCGATCAGGGTCAGATAGACCACCAGGTTCTGCCCGCTGAGGATTTGACCCACGACCGGGATGTCTTTGATCAGCGGGATATCGACTTTAGGGATGGCAACGATCTCCGGACTGGAAAAGGCGCCTTTCACCTTGAAGATTTGGCGCAGCATATAGGTGGTCAGCCCGACCGAGAACAGGTTCAGGCCGATGCCGGTGATGAATTCGTCCATCTTCAGCACCACGGCGAACAGGATGAACACCAGTGCCATCAGGATGGCGCCGACGATGGCGAACAGGATGCCCATGCCCCAGGAATGGAAGTAGTACGACCCCAGCATGGCGAAAAAGGCGCCGCTCAGCATCATGCCTTCCATGGCAATGTTGAAAATGCCGGCATAGAAGGTGAGCGAGCCGCCCAGCGCCGCCAGCAGGATGGGGGTGGCGGAGGTGATCATGCCGTTGATCATGCCGATGATGATGTTCATGTTGCTCTCTCTCTCATCTTGCGCCGCGCCTCCATTTTGGCAAAAAGTGTCTCAAAGTAACCGCGTCCGGCCACCACGATCAGCACGATGACCGCCTGCAGCACCTGAATCAGTTCTTTAGGAACCGCGGTGATCAACTCCATGCCAAGCGAGCCGGTTTGCAGGACGCTGAAGAAGAAACCGAAAATCAGCGTCAGGATGATGCCGGAGTTAGCTACCATGGCGATCATCACACCGTCCCAGGCGTAATTGGCGCCGATCCCCTTGATGAAGCGGTGCGGTCCGGCCATAATCACCAACCCGCCGGCTAATCCAGCCAGCGCGCCGGTCAGCAGCATGACCACGATGTAATTTTTGCTGATATTCACCCCGCCCAGCCGGCTGAACAGACTGTTTTGCCCGGAAAGGCGCCATTCGTATCCGGCGGTGGAGCGGTTCATGATGAACCAGATCACCACAAAGGCCAGCACCATGACAATCACGCTGGAGTTGAAGTTGCCCCATTCCGGCATCCAGCCGCTGGCAGAAATGAGTGGCGTCTGGGGGTGGTTGGCATTCTCTTCGAAAAATGGGTAAGTAATAGCCCAGGCAGTGAAAAAATCGGCGATCATGTTCAACATCAAGGTGGTGATAAATTCGCTCATGTTGAACCAATGTTTGAGCAGCGCTGCCACACCCGACCATAAAGCGCCGCCCAACATGGCCAGCAGCAGCAGGAAGGGGACCATCAGTACAGGCGGCAGGTCGATGTAAATGCCGCCAACCGTGGCGAACAAGGCCCCCATCACCAATTGACCGGGTTGACCCAGGTTGATCGGCCCGGAGGCAAAGGCCACCGAGGCCGACATGCCGGTCAGAATCAGCGGGACGGACTTGCTGAGGGTGTAAGTGATCTTGCCAGGCGCCAGCGAATACTCGAACAGGCGGTAATAGGTTTCCAGTGGGTTGTAGCCCTGGATGCCCATCACCAGCGCCCCTAACAGGAAGGCCAGCAGCACGCCTACCACGTTGACCAGCACTTTACGCTTCATCGGCAGCCCCTTCGAGCATCAGGTAACCCACCTCGGTGATGTTGGTTTTTTCAGTAATCAGTTCAGCCACAATCTTGCCGCGGTGCATCACCAGCAGCCGGTCGGAAAGGCGGAAGAGTTCCTCCAGATCGGCCGAGAAGAGCAGCATCCCGCGCTTTTGCTCGCGCATGTTGATGATCTGGCGGTGCACATACTCAATCGACCCGACGTCCAGGCCGCGGGTCGGCTGATCCAGCAGGATGAAGGGTGCATCTAAAAGCAGCTCCCGTCCCAGGATCACCTTTTGCTGGTTGCCGCCGGAAAGCGATTTGAAGATGGTTTCACCCGAAGACATTTGTACGTCAAACTTGTCTTGCACCTCATCGGTGAAGGCCTGTGCGTGCTTGAAATTCAAAATCCGGCCAGCCCAGCTGGTAAAGCGGTCATTGAGGCGGTGGTGGGTCATGATCACATTTTCAGTGATGGTTGCCGCGGCGCTGGCACCCATGTTGGCGCGGTCCTGCGGCACAAAAGCCACCCGCTTGCGTTTTTCCAGGATCGGCTGGCGGGTGATGTCTTCCCCGATGGTCAATATGCTGCCGCTGGTCGGTTCGATCAGCCCCATGATGATTTGGACCAGTTCCAGCTGCCCGTTGCCTTCCACGCCGGCAACCCCGACAATTTCTCCGGCGCGAACCTTGAGATTAATATCTGTCAGGCGCTGCCGCTTATCCGGGTCGATGTAGTTCAATCCCTTGACTTCAAACAGTACTTTTCCCGGCTGTTGACCGTTGCGGATCGACTCAAATATGACTTCCCGCCCCACCATCATCTGCGCCAGGCCGGCTTTGGTAGCGTCCTTAGCCTCGATGGTGCCGACCTTGCGCCCTTTGCGCAGCACGGTGATACGGTCAGAGAGTTGCAGAACTTCTTCCAGGTGATGCGAGATGAATAAGATGGTATGACCATCGTCGCGCAGGCGTTTTAGTTCGTCGAATAATTGCGGAATTTCCTGCGGGGTGAGCACCGAGGTAGGTTCATCCATGATCAAAACAGACACATTGCGGAAAAGAAGTTTTAAAATTTCAACTTTTTGGCGCGCTGCGATAGAGATATCTTCTACCTTGGCATCTGGATCGAGATTGAAGTGGAACTCCTCGATTTTATCCTTCACCAGCTGCCGCGCTTTTTTAGAATCCAAATGATCGATAAATTTAACCGGTTCCGAGCCGAGCACCACATTTTCCCAGACGGTGTATTGGTTTACCAGCATGATCTCCTGGTGCACCATGCCAATTCCAGCCAGGATGGCTTCGCCCGGATCGCTAAATTTTACAGCTTTGCCGTTGAAGATAATTTCACCCGAATCAGCCGGCTGCATGCCGTATAGTATCTTCATCAAGGTGGATTTACCGGCGCCGTTTTCCCCGACAATGGCGTGGATCTCGCCTTTGCGGAAGGTCACGCTCACATCATCCAGTGCAACCAGCGCTGGCGGGAAAATCTTGACGATGCGGTTCATTTCGATGATATCTTGCACCGGATCCATCCTTTCGGGTAGCACAAATTCCGGGGGTGAAGACACGGGTTGCGCCAACACCCCCGGAAAAACCATTGTTCCTGTGGATACGCTTACGGTTTGTAGATCTCGACCTTCAAGGTTCCAGCGATAATCTGCTGGCGGAGTTCATTAACTTTGTCAATGATAGTCTGCGGCAGGATACCGCCGTTGTCATCGAAGACCACATCCACACCGCCGCTCGCCAGGCCGTAATTCAGCACCTGACCGGGTTTGTATGTGCCGTCGTTGATGGTGGCGAAGACGTTGGCGATTGCCAGGCCGATGTCCTTGATATCCGAAGCCACCACAGCGCCGGGAACCAGCGCGTTCTGGTTGGTGTCCACGCCGATGGAATACAGGTCGCGTTCACCAGAAGCCTGCAGCACGCCCATACCGGCGGCAGCCGCCACCTGGAAGACCACATCAGCGCCCATGTCATACAGCTGTAGCGTGGCTTGCTTACCTTTGGCGGTATCTTCCCAGTCGCCGAGGTATTTGCGTTCGGACACGATCTCGGGATCGATGGTCTTGGCGCCATTTTCATAGGCGAACAGGAAGGCATCGACTACCGGGTCTTGATCGCCGCCGACAACGCCGATGATCTTCTGATCATTGACATTGGGGATGCTGGTGTCCAGGGTCAACATACCGGCGACCACGCCAGCCAGGAAAGCGCTCTCTTCCTCGATGAAATCCACCGAGGTGATGGTGTTCGCGCTGTTCTGAACGACCGTGTCCAGGTTAACGAAAATCTTCTCCGGGAACTTGTCCGCGTATTCTTTCAAGAGGTCTTCGTAACCGTAGGAGATGACGAAGATGACGTCGGCATAGCTGGTGGCAGCCTCCAGAGACGGTTCGTAATTAGCCGAGTCATAGCCGTTTTCAATGGTGCGGGTCTCCAGGCCATATTGTTCTTTGATTTTATCCATGCCTTTTTGGCCGGAATCATAGAAGGCGTTATCGCCCAGTGACCCATTGATCAAGTAAACCACTTTTTGTACGGTTGGTTCGGCAGCATTAGGCGTGCAGCCAGCGGCTAGAATTGCGATAATAGTCAATACTGTCAAAAACGTGAAAAGCTTTTTCATTTTTCTCCTCCAGGGAAATTGGTCAGAAACAATGGTGGTATGGTCTAGCAGTTTCCTTGGGTTCACCTCCAGTGTTGAAAATCCGATTGCATCAGGCAATTTCGCGTGAATGGGAGGCCAGGAAATCCTCGACCTCGTCTTTTGCGGGGATGGAAGTCTGAGCACCCAGACGGGTCACAGCCAACGCAGAGGCCGCGCTGGCAAAGTGTAATGCTTCTTGCGGCTGGAGTCCATGCAGGATCGAAGCCGCAAAACTGCCGGTGAAGGTGTCGCCGGCGGCGGTCGTGTCCACCACCTCCACCTGAAAAGCGGGTTGGAACAAATCGTTATTAGAGGCGCGCAGCAGCGCTCCGTTGGCGCCAAGGGTGATGATGACCGATGCCACACCCAGGTCGGTCAGTGATGCTGCCGCACTCCTGGCAGTTTTTGCGTCCGTCACAGCCAGACCAGTCAGCGCTTCTGCCTCGCCTACATTGACCACCAGGGTATCCACTTTCGCCAGAATGTCCGCCGGAATGGGGTAAAAGGGAGCCGGGTTGAGCAGCACGCGAATACCAGCGGCGTAGGCTTGCTCGATGACGGCATGGACAGTAGCCAGGGGAATTTCGTGCTGCAGTAAAATCAAATCCGACTGTTGGATGGTGAGCCACTGCCGTTGGATAAAGTCCGGGGTTAACTTACCATTAGCACCAGGCACAACAATAATGCGGTTTTGCCCGCCGTCCTCCACGATGATGGTAGCGGTGCCGGTGGCAACGTCGCTAAGCCGGGAGACACCAGAGACCTCCACGCCGGCTGCCATCAGCGAATCCAGCATAAGCGGGCCAAAGGCATCCTCGCCAATGCAACCAACCATGCGGACAGCGGCTCCGGCTCGCGCGGCAGCGACAGCCTGGTTGGCGCCTTTCCCGCCCGGGATCAAATGGAAGTCCGTGCCCGCCAGAGTTTCCCCGGCTTTGGGTGCGTGGGGGGTACGCACCACCAGATCCATGTTCAGCGAGCCAATAACGGTAATGATTCCCATGTTGGCTACTGCTTCCTCGCGGTGGATTCGCGCTTGACCAGTACAGCCTGCAAGGTGATGCGCTGATTCTCGCCCTTCCGGCTGCCGACCAGCCGCTGAATCAACAGATCGGTGGCCTGGCGAGCGATTTCCGCGATGGGTTGCGCGATGGTGGTCAAAGAAGGGGTCACCGCTGAGGCTAATTCGATGTCGTCAAAACCGACGATCGAAATGTCAGCCGGGATAGCCAGACCGGCTCTGCGAATGGCGGTCATGGCGCCGATCGCCATCATATCATTTAAAATAAACACCGCGTCTGGCTGGGGTGTGCAAGCCAGCAGCCTTTCCATAGCCTGTTCGCCGCCTAAAAAGCGGAAATCCCCGGTAGTTATATACTCCGGATTGACAGCCAGGTGAAATTCAGCCATGGCGCGGTAGAAGCCTTCCACCCGCTGCATACTCGGCGAGAGGTCGTGCGGACCGGTGATGCAGGCGATGCGGGTGTGCCCCAATTCAATCAGATGACAGGTGGCATCATAGCCAGCCTGTTCGTTATCCAGCATGACCACGTCGGCCAGTTCCAGCGGGACGTCCCGGTCGGCCACCACCACCGGCACCTGGCTTTCCGAAAAGCGCATCAGGTCGTTGACCTCGCCGCCGGAAGAGATGAAAATCACCCCGTCAACGCGTTTGGCCAGCAGTGTGTTGATGTAGTTGGTCTGTTTTTCGGGGTCATTGTCGCTGTTGCCCAGGATGACGCTGTACCCCTGTTTGTAGCCGTAGTCTTCGATCTTGCGCGCGATCTCGGCAAAGAACAGGTTGGCGGCGTCCGGCACGATCAACCCGATGGTTTTGGAAACCCCTTTACGCAGGCTGCGCGCCAGATAATTGGGGTGGTAGCCCAATTCGTCCATAAAACGCAGCACGCGCTCCCGCGTCGCCGGTTCGACAAAACGCGTGTTATTGACCACGTGCGAAACCGTGGAGATTGAAACATTGGCCGCCAAGGCGACATCTTTTATCGTGATTCGAGGCATGGGGGACTCAGGAAAGCATAAGCAAACGTTTGCGCAATGGTTTTTTTAGCATAGCAAAAATGAAACGGCTTGTCAAGCCCGATTTATTCGCTCACCCTCGTCTGGAGGCCATTATTTCTTAAGAATCCGCAGCACCCCGCGCAGCAGTTTTCCATTGGCAATGTCCACCAGCCCCTCAGCTTTATTGAGGGTTAACCGGCCCTTGCTCAAGCGGATCAGCCCCTGCAGCGGCGTGTGTTTGAATCCTTCAATCACCATGCCATAATTGGGATCGCTCGGACCCGAACCGGCCAGGCCGTGGGACAGTTGACGTATGTAGATCTTCATGACCAGGCGTATCCAAAAACTCCCCTGCATTTCAGCGAAGGATGATGCCAGGGTAAATTCTCCCCTGCGCAGAAGTTTTACCGGATCCATGGGTTTCCCGTAAATGGTTTCAAAATCGGCGCTGCTGACCTTCCCCGAGAGCCGGGTATACCACTCTGCCGCGGCGTTGATGGATGGAGTCCGCGGCGAGCCGTGCACCCGGATTTGTTCCCGCAGGCGGATATCGCGGCTGGAAGCACCCACAGATAGCTGATAGCTGCCCTCGGGCACCACCCAATCTTTGACCTCCACGTCATAATACGCAAAAGCACGCGGGTTCAAGACAAACTCCACCCGCTTTTCTTCGCCGGCGGGTAAAAACACTTTGGCAAAGCCGCGCAGCTCTTTTTCCGGCCGGAAGATCCCAGGTTCTAACTCGCCGACATACAGCTGGATAATTTCCGCACCATCCCGCTCCCCGCTATTGCGCACGCTGACCGAGACGACTAGACTCTCGCCGGTCTGAATCTCGGATTGGGATACGGTCAGATCGCGATATTCGAAGCTGGTGTACGACAGTCCGTGACCGAAGGGGAACAGGACCTCTTTTTTGGCTTTGTCATAATAGCGGTAGCCGACATAGATGCTTTCCCGGTATTCTGCTTGTTTGCCGCCGGCTTCGTAATAGCCCGCCGATGGCACATCGCTGTACTGCAAGGGATACGTTGCCGCCAGCTTGCCGCTGGGGTTCGCTGCACCGGTCAAGAGATCCACCACCGCCAACCCGCCAGCCTGACCGGATAGCAGCATGTTCAAGATTGCCTTTACGCCTGGTTCCCACGGCATCTCCACCGCAGCCCCGCCCGAAAGCACCACCACGGTATTGGGTTGCGCTGCCGCCACCTGTTCGATCAATTGATTGTGACTGTCCGGCAGCGCCAGGCTGGATCGGTCATAACCTTCAGATTCGTAGCGCTCCGGCAGCCCGGCAAAAATGATGGCGAGATCCTGTTCTTTGGCGCCGGCAGCCGCCTCCTCGATCAGATCAGCGCGCTCGGGACCATTCAGCTCGTATCCCGGAAAATAGGTGACATCCAGGCCGTGCTCGGCAAAGCCGTCCATGGCGCTGGAGACTTGTGTCGGATTAACGATGGAGCTGCCGGCGCCCTGATAGCGCGGTGACTTAGCCATGGCGCCAATGACCGCGATTTTCTGCCGCGCCTGTACCGGTAGGATATTGTCTTCATTTTTCAACAGGACGGCGCTGTTTACGGCGATTTTTCGCGCCAATTCGTGGTGCGCAGCTGCATCGTAAGTGTGACCGGCCTTCTTCACGCTGTTGGCCCGCAAAACCAATTCCAGAATGCGGTCAACGCTTTCATCCAGCACGGACTCGGCCAGCTCCCCGGAGCGCACAGCTGACGCCACTTCGGCATCAACCACGCCTACACCACCAGGCATTTCCAGATCGAGACCGGCCTTAAAGGCTTCTACCCGGTGATTCATGGCGCCCCAATCGCTGACGATCACCCCCTCAAAGCCCCATTCGTCGCGCAGAATGTCCCGCAGCAAAGTCGCATTGTCGCTGCAGTAAGTGCCGTTCAGCTTGTTGTAAGCGCACATGACCGTGGCGGGTTGCGCCTCTTTCACGGCTTTCTCGAACGCTGGTAAATAGAGCTCACGCAAAGCCCGTTCGTCGATCAGACTATCCGACAGCAGGCGCAAATTCTCCTGATTGTTGCCGGCAAAGTGCTTCAACGAGGCGCCCACTCCTTTACGCTGCACGCCTGTGATCCAACCGACCGCCATCTCGCCTGCCAGCAGCGGGTCTTCGGAGAAATACTCAAAATTCCGGCCGCACAACGGGTTGCGCTGAATATTGACGCCCGGCCCCAGGATGATGGAGATCCCTTCCAGCAGCGCTTCTTCTGCTAGAGCCTCGCCCATTTCTTCGAGCAGCTTTCTATCCCACGAGCAGGCGCTCAGGCTGGCGGTAGGGAAACAGGTGGCCTCATGGCTGATTTCCCTGACCTGGTTTGCGGAACCCGCGGTTAATTTCCGTAGTCCATGCGGTCCGTCGGTCATCAGGATGGCCGGGATGCCTAACCTTTCCAGCGCCTTGGTGTGCCAAAAATCCGCCCCTGAGCACAGGGCGATTTTTTCTTCCAGGCTCATTTTTTCGATGATGGTTCGATGCTTCATGGAATTATCCTGGTGCGCTGAGGATCCAACCGTATGATTTACGCTCTTTCTGGTATAAAATTTGACCAGCGCTAACCGCGCCGCGCTCCCCAGCTGACCTGTCAATCTGCCGGACTGGACACTGGACTGCGGCGCGCTCGAAAACAGCCATTCCCGGCCTGAGTGCCGCAGATGGGGAGAAAATTTGGTTAATCCTACTATAAATGATCGTCAGGTTACCTTCACCTGGCAGGACAAAAACCCGCCGCGCGTGTCCGGTGATTTCAATAACTGGGACGAAACGGCTGGCCTGGAATTTAAGCGCGTCACAGCCCAATTGTGGCAGGCTGAACTGGAACTGCCGCGCAATGCTTATATGGAATATGCCTTTTTTGCGGACGGCAAGCGCATCCCCGACCCGCTCAACCCGCACACCCTGAACAACGGCGTCGGCAGCCGCAACCATTATTTCTACATGCCGGAAGCCAGGCCATCCGAGTACGCCGCGCTGCACCGCAAAAAGGGGCAGCTGACCGAGTTTCTCCTGACCGACGCCTGGGGTTTGATCGGCGGCAAGCGCAAGGTGTATTTCTATCAGCCGGCGGCGGACGGCCCCATGCCGCTGCTGGTCGTGCTGGACGGGGTGGACTATCTGCGCCGCGGACGCATCATCCAGATTGTCGATTCGCTCATCGCAGCCGGCAAAATGCAGCCGGTGGCGCTGGCTATGATCCAGAACGCCGGGCCGGCTGCCCGTTTTGTCGAATATGCCTGCAATGACGCCTTCACCTTTTCCATGTGGGATCGGTTGATCCCGGCTGCCTGCGATCATCTGCCCGTCATCGATCCGCGCCAGCAGCCAGGAAGTTGCGGTATACTGGGTGCGTCCATGGGCGGCACAGCCGCCTTTTTCAGCGGGCTGCGCGCGCCGCACATTTTTGGCAAGGTGCTGGCCCAATCCAGCGGCTTCAGCACCCCGTTCGCCGATTTTACCCTGGTATCATTGGTCAAACACCTGGAGAAACAGCCGATCAAGCTGTGGATGGATGTCGGCACCTTTGACTTTTTACTGGACGACAACCGGCGCATGCGGCAGCTGCTGATCCAGGCGGGCTATGACTTCGGCTACAGCGAGGGCTGCGGAGGTCACAACTACACGTACTGGCGCAATGCCCTGCCGGATGGACTGCAATTCCTTTATCCTCCCCTGAAATAAAAATCCCAAACACGGCTCAACCTTGAAGGAGACAGCGCAATGATCATAGATGACATCAAACAAGCGGTGATCGACGGTAATGCACCTGAAGTCAAAAAGTTGGTGACTTTGGCCCTGGAGCAGAAAGTTTTAGCCGAAGAGATCTTGAAAAGCGGCATGATCGCCGGCATGAGCGAGGTTGGCCGTTTGTTCGAAGAAGGCGAATATTTTGTGCCGGAAATGTTGATCGCGGCGCGCGCCATGCAGGGCGGGCTGGGAATTCTACGCCCGGCGCTGGTCGAACAGGACGTCAAGTCTGCCGGTAAAGTGGTCATTGGCACCGTCAAAGGCGACCTGCACGACATCGGCAAGAATCTGGTCAGCATGATGCTGGAAGGCGCCGGTTTTCAGATCGTTGACCTGGGCACAGACGTCAGTCCGGATAAATTCATCGAGGCCATTCGCGAGCACGCGCCGGATATCGTCGGTATGTCCGCCTTGTTGACCACCACCATGCCGAACATGCAAAAAACCATTCAGGCCTTCAACGATGCGGGCGTGCGCCAGAATGTTAAGGTCATGGTCGGCGGCGCTCCGGTGACTCAAAGGTACGCCAGCGAGATCGGTGCGGACGGCTTCGCCCCGGACGCCAACCAGGCTACCGCCGAAGCCCGCAAATTAATCGCCGGGTAATTTTATCCCTCTCCATCCTGAGCTTGTCGAAGGATGGGGAGGGCAGGGTGGGGTCGCTCTCGCGCACTTTGCGCCCCCGATCGAAGTGAGATCTGTGATTGACCGAAGCGAATGGGGCGAACCGCCCGTATTGTTTGATCCGTTCCATCTTCCGCGCCGCGGCCGTAGGGAACGACGCCCCCGTCGTTCCCACGACGTCCATGGTTTCTGCGTCCCCTTGCGGGACCGCCGTTCCTACAAC
>DATMXL010000137.1:0-5626 GCA_035561555.1 Bellilinea sp. | reverse complement strand
TTAAGGTTGGTTTCCGCGCTGTTAATGGAAACCAGTGAGGAGTGGCAAATCGGAAAACATTACTGTGCTGGCAAGTCATTCGATTGTTAAAGAACAATGGGTATTTCTGACTCGAATTTACAGAAAAAAGGTTGCTTTATCATTCGTTGAAATTCATGCGCCACTATAAAGAATTCAATTAAGTATTTCCTCAGAACAAGAAGGTGGAAAAGTGATCCATCCAAACCATATGAATATAACCTCCGTTTTAGGAGGTTTTATTCATCGTTTGAGGATAGCGGTCCAGCGGTGATAAATCATAATGACAGAGTCTCAGTGCCGGCCGAGTCCCAGATCAATCGTACTTCCCGAACAGTTATAGTTTCTGGCCGCATTCCGGGCAGAACTTGGCACCATGGGTCTCACTGCCGCAGTTGGGACAGGTGGTTACCGGCGGCTTGACTTCCATTTTCTCGCCGCAATTTGGGCAGAATTTGGCGCCGTGCGTTTCGGTTCCGCATTTCGGGCAGTTGGAAACGCTCGGCTGTACCATTGCGGTTCCGCATTCAGGACAGAATTTGGTGCCAACCGGAGCCAAAGTGCCATCCTTGGGACATCTGGCAGTTCCAACTTCCTGCGCACGGCTAATCGCGTCAGAGGTATTTTTCAACACGTCTCCCAACCCGAAAGCGCTGGCAAATCCTTTCAGCGCTGCTCCAGCCTGAGTACCGCGCGATTCAGCAATTTCTCCGCCCCGTGGACTGTCGTCATTGCAGGTGCCAGCCTGTGAGTCGAAATCTGTCAGGCACACAATTCTGTCGCAGGTTGGGCATTGGCGAAATTGCATCTGTACCTGTTCCCAGGCTTTCTGTAACTGACCCGCATCCAGCTTTATCGAGTACCGGGCATCTTCACCGATAGCACTTTCAGCCAGTTGCGATCCGACCAGCGGCACCTTGCGCAATAACCCCCCAAGCGCCTGTTTACCCAGGTCCTGCTTAATTACTGTGCCAATGTTAGGTTGGCTGCGGAATTCCCGCTGGCAGCTGTCGCAATAGAAGATTGCATACGGTCCAGCGCCATCATTGCGGATATCATAATTTGGCATACGTGTGAAAGCAGCCATTTACCCTCCTAAAATCACAATGAATTATTTTGGATGTCAATTAGTGTATACCCTGGACCCAACCTGTCAAGAACAACAAACAATTGGAAAACCTACGAATTAATTTTGTGCATGAACAATGCCAATAAAATTCCTTATAATGATTTTGGCAGAATTGTCTCGACTACTCGTTGTACCGTTTGGGTGATTGGGAGGGAATCCGATGGATCATTTCAAATACAACAATCAACGTGCCCTGGATTGGCTGCTCGAATCGGGCGATCCTGGTCCGGCTTATTTGACAATGCGCGATTTGATAGATCTGCCCGAGGATGATCCAGCCATAGTCAAGGCTTGTGCCATTGCGCATTCAACCGGCCCGATCGGTACCCTCCTTAACGCGATGAGCGAGCCTGGGTATTGGGAGCAGCCAGGACCGGGATATTACCCCAAATATTTTTCGACAGTATGGTCTATTTGCTTGTTAGCGCAACTCGGTGCCGACACCCGTCAGGACGAGCGCATCCAGCGAGCCTGCCAATATTATCTTGACCAGGCGCTCACCCCTATTGGACAAATATCAGCCTCCGGAACTTCTTCCGGAACGGTGGATTGTTTACAAGGCAATAGTTGTTGGGCGTTGACAGTTCTGGGTTTCCAGGATGAACGCCTGGACTTTGCCTATGAATGGATGGCGCGCAGTGTTACTGGTGATGGCATCGCACCAATGAAAGATAAGGATGCTGAAGTCCGGTATTATGCCGGAAAATGCGGTCCGTTGTTTGCGTGCGGCTCGAATGATAAGCACTCCTGCGCATGGGGTGCCGTCAAAATATTATTGGCGCTTGCCGCCCTTCCGCAAGACCGGAGAACACCCTTAATCAATGCCGCAATTAACGCTGGCGTAGATTTCATTTTTTCAACCGATCCTGCAGGAGCAGATTATCCACATCCGTACAGTGCCAAAACAAGTGGAAATTGGTGGAAATTTGGCTTTCCAGTGTTTTACATTACGGATCTGCTTCAGTTGGTCGAAGCCATGGTCGGATTGGGTTACGGACGGGATCCACGCCTGGCAAGTGCAATTCAAATCATTAAGGACAAACAGGATTTTAACGGACGCTGGTTGCTCGAGTATGACTACCAGGGAAAAATCAAACTTGATTTAGGGACAAAAAAGGTCCCTAACAAATGGGTGACGATCCGTGCTCTGAGAGTACTGAAAGCGGTTGAGAATTAGCTCATTTGTCCGTGGACAATCAGCATAAACTCGCCTTTCCGTGGACCCAGCGCCTTTTTCACCTCGGACGGTGTGCCGCGCAGGATGATTTCTGAATCCTGCGTCAGGTCAAAACCCAGGGTCAACCGCTGACCCCTGCCGAATGTTTTTTCCACATCATCCAGCAGGGGGGCCAGGCGGTAGGGGGTATCCATCAACACCACAGGCAGCCGCAAACCGCGCAGCTGGGTTAACTCCTGCCGGCGCTGTTCCGGTATCCGGGACAGAAAGCCCCCAAATACAAATTTATCCAACTTGAAATCCAGTACGGATAGAATTGCCATCAAAGACGACGGACCCGGGATGGGCACAACCTGCAAGCCGCTCAGACTGGCTTCCTGGATAAGGTACGCCCCCGGGTCGGCGAAAACTGGGGTACCGGCGTCCGAAATCAGGGCGAAGCTTTCCCCCTTGAACATGCGGATGACCAGGTCAGCAGTAGCTTCGGTCTCATTATGCTCGTTCAGAGTGATTAATGATTTTTCGAGAACATCCAGCCGCTTTAACAGCGTACTGCCCTCTCGGCGTTCTTCGCAAATAATGCCGTCGACTGCTTTGAGAACATCCAGCGCACGTAATGTAATATCCCGAGGGTTGCCAATTGGGGTTGCAACGATATATAATTTGCCAGTTTTATCCATATAATGGATTATATTCGGCTTCATCCCAATCCTGTCAGAACATCGAATACGGGTTTTATCGGGGAGGACAATGGTCACCTTTTTTTCAAACTACAGCCCGGTCATTCAGGCTTTATTTGCCACACTATTCACCTACGGGTTGACCGCTGCCGGTGCTGCTGGAGTCTTTTTGGCGAAGGATATTCATCCGCGCACCCTGAATGCCATGCTCGGTTTCGCCAGCGGGGTGATGATCGCCGCCTCTTTCTGGTCGCTGCTGGCACCAGCTATCAGCATGTCTGAAGGTGGTGTCATGCCGAATTGGTTCCCGGCATTGATTGGTTTCCTCCTGGGAGGGGCATTTCTGTTTCTGGTGGATCGGATATTGCCGCACCTTCATCTCAGTGCGATGGAAATTGGGGGGACCGAGGGTCTCAAAACCTCCTGGCAACGCTCGGTTTTACTGACTCTGGCTATCACATTGCACAACTTACCAGAAGGCCTGGCTGTGGGCGTCGCATTTGGTGCGGCTGCCAGCGGGCTTTCCGATACTACAACTGCCTCAGCCATAGCACTGGCGATTGGTATTGGTATTCAAAACTTTCCGGAGGGGCTGGCAGTCTCAGCGCCGCTGCGCCGGGAAGGGCTTTCACGTACCAAATCCTTTCTGTTGGGTCAGGCATCCGGCCTGGTCGAGCCATTGGCTGGCATGCTTGGCGCGGCAGCTGTATTTTTCATTCAACCCTTGCTGCCCTATGCGCTGGCTTTTGCGGCCGGTGCCATGATTTATGTTTGCGTCGAGGAACTCATACCGGAAGCCCAATCCGGGAAACATTCCGACGTTTCGACCATTGGCATCATGCTCGGCTTCGCCGTGATGATGCTGTTGGATGTAGCCCTGGCATAGCCAAAGCATGAAGTTAACCCGGGTTACGCGCATTACATTCTTGCTGGTCGGATTTTTTGCGCTGGATAAGGTCGTCGCTTTCATCCGGCAGGTTGTCATTGCCCGACAATTCGGTCTTTCGACTGAATTGGATGCATTCAATGCTGCCAACAATCTGCCTGACTTGCTGTTTGCGCTCATTTCTGGCGGATCGCTGGCTCTAGCTTTCATACCGGTGCTAACCGAGCAGTTGACCCGCGATGGAAAATCGGCCGCCTGGAATCTATTCAGCAAAATTCTCAATCTGGCGTTTCTGGTGACGGCGGTGATGGCGGTCATCGTGGCGGTCATTGCGCACCCGCTAGTGCGTATGGAGGCGGGTATTGCCCCGGGTTTCACTGAATCTCAGCAGATCCTGGTTACCAACCTGATGCGCATCAATCTGATCGCCACACTGATCTTTTCCATCAGCGGGTTGGTAATGGCAGGCTTGCAGGCGAACCAGCATTTTCTTTTGCCTGCCATGGCGCCGTTGCTCTACAATATTGGCCAAATTTTTGGCGCGGTGATTTTATCACCGGAGAAAGGGCTAACCATTGGTCCAGTGACGCTGCCAGCCTTTGGCATGGGGGTTTATGGGCTGGTGTATGGCGTGATCATCGGTGCCTTTCTGCACCTGGGTATTCAAATTCCCGGATTGCTGAAATTTAAATTCAAATGGACACTGGGTCTGGGGCTGAAAACCGAGCCGGTGCGTAAGGTGCTGCGACTGATGGGTCCGCGATTGGCGACCATGTTTTTTATACAACTGATTTTCCTGGTGCGCGATAACCTGGCGTCCCGACTGGAAGAGGGTTCGGTGACCGCGTTGTCCTACGGTTGGATGTTGTTCCAGGTGCCCGAGACGCTGATCGGCACGGCAATCGCCACAGCACTGCTGCCGACCCTGGCGGAACAGGCTGCGCTCGAGTTGCACGAGGATTTCCAGCAATCCATTGAACGGGCAGTGCGCGTTCTGGTGGCACTCACCCTGCCAGTGACGGTGATTCTGTCCCTCGGCTTAAAGCCGCTGCTGGCGCTGGCTTTTGAATTTGACCCGGCTGAAACGGATCTACTAATGTGGGTGACACGCGCGTACATGGCAGGGCTACTTGGGCAGAGCCTGGTTGAGGTATTCGCCCGCTCGTTTTATGCCAGGCAGAATGCAAAGACGCCGCTGCTGGCAGCCGGTCTGACACTTGGATTGTATATTCTCCTCGGTTCACAGTTATTCCGGGTGCTCGGTGCGCCGGGAATCAGCCTGTCCGATTCAATTGCTTTCACTGCTGAGGCTGTTTTATTGCTGATCTTGCTCAATCGCACAATGGCGAAACCTGTCAGGGCTGGCGGCAGCCTGTTCCGTACGCTGATCGCTGCAGCTGCCAGCGGAGCCGTGGTCTACCTGCTGATGTCGGTCCTCTCCGGTATGCACCCACTGGTGCAAAGCGGGGTTGCCATGGCGGCCGGTGTGGTGACTGCGATACCGCTGATATGGCCGGAGCTCCGCTTAATCCTGCGCTTATAGTAGGGTATAATCTCACGCATGACACTGCCAGACAACATTGAACCCGTCCCGGTTGAGGCGATCCAAAGCGAAACCGAGACAGCACAGCCGAAAAACCGTCGCCGCTTGGGGGTGTATCTTATTGGAATCGGAATTCTGATCGTAGGAATTGGATTAGGTATTTTCTTCGGTTATCGCGCCGGGGTTAATTTGC
>DATMXL010000136.1:0-14161 GCA_035561555.1 Bellilinea sp. | reverse complement strand
GCCAGACTGGCTTCACGCTGGCTCCCGAGGCTGCCACCGACCGCATGCGCGCCACCATCAACAAGCCCATTGCCGCCGAGCAGCTGCTGGAAACCGCCCGCGCCATCTATTCCCGCGGCTGGTCCACGATCAAACTATATTTCATGATCGGACATCCCTCCGAGACCATGAACGACGTACAGGCGATCGCCGACCTGTGCCGAGCGGCACTGGCTGAAGGCCGCAAGCAGATCGGTAAGCGTGCCACCCTCCATGCAGGGATCAGTACCTTCGTGCCCAAACCACATACCCCCTTCCAGTGGGTGCCCTGCGACACCGCGGAGCAAATGCAGGCCAAGCAAGAACTGCTGCGCCGTGAGCTCCGCAGTCCTGGCCTTAAAATGACCTGGACCAGCCCAAAAGACACTCTGTTGGAAGCCTGGCTCTCACGCGGCGATCGGCGCATGGGTCAGGTAATTTTCAAAGCCTGGCAGAATGGCGCCAAATTCGACGCCTGGCAAGATCAATACCGCTTTGATCTCTGGCAGTCTGCATTTGAATCAGCCGGCGTTGATCCAGCCTTCTATACCCACCGTCTGCGCGCTGAAGACGAAATCTTCCCCTGGGACCATATCAACCCGGGTGTGCGCAAGTCTTATCTACTCAGCGAATACCGCGCCAGCCGCGAACAAATTTTCCGCGACGATTGCCGCGACAGCTGTTTCGGCTGCGGGATACTTCCAACCTTCGCGGAAATCCGCCGTGAAAACCCCGGCAAGCACTGGATGTGCCCTGAAGTCCCGATTCGCAAGGTGAAACGTCCCCTGGAGCCAGTAATTTCATGATTCGCTGCCGCATCCTCTACCAGAAAACCGAGCCGCTGCGTTACACCGGCAACCTGGATTTGCAGAAAATTTGGGAGCGTTTTTTACGCCGCGCCGACCTGCCTGTGGCATATTCGCAAGGCTTTCACCCTCAGCCGCGCATCCAACAGGCTGTTCCGTTGCCGCTGGGTTTCCTTTCAACAGGAGAGTTGACCGACATCTATCTGGATGACGATAATCTGGCCCCAGCGCAGGTGATTTCCTCTTTAGAGGCCATGCCTTACCCTGGGATTGAGATCACCAAGGTAGAAATGGTTGATCTGAGTCAGCCCAGCCTGGCTACCCGTGTCCGTTTCTCCGAGTACCGGGCGGAATTCTTCGACCCGGTCGATGCCGCAGAACTGACCACCAGAGTCACAGATGTGCTCGCTGCGCCTAATCTCATTCGAACGCGGCGCGAAAAAGAGTACGACCTGCGCCCGCTGATCGAATCACTGGAGGTAATTCCCTCGGATAGCGGCCCTACCTTGAAAATGACGCTGGCAGCGCGCCAGAGTGCCACCGGACGTCCGGAAGAAGTATTATCTGCCCTTGGGTTCGGTCCCTACGACGCGCGCTACACCCGCACCCGCATCCTTCTCGCAGACTGACCCGGTCCTTCATGGCAGCCACCGAACCTTCCGCGAAAAACAAATACCGCTTCTACCTGTGCAGTAATCCCAATTGCACACTGCGGTTTCCAGCTCCGATTGACCCCAATTCTGACTCCTTGCCCTGTCCGCGCTGCAAATCGCCAGCTCGACCCATTCCCATGGCTGACGAAGTTGCTGTTCACAACCCGCGCCAGGACCGCTCTCCGGTTTTCACTCCCCTTGAGGTGCTGCTCGATAATATCCGCTCAACATTTAACGTTGGCGCCATGCTGCGTACCGCTGACGGCGCTGGCATCTATCACGTCCACCTGACCGGCATCACACCGCAGCCGACCAATCCGCGCATCGCTAAGGTCTCGCTAGGTGCAGAATTCGCAGTTCCCTGGACCTACCACCCCAACGGCTTAAATGCCGTCCAGGAATGCAGAAACCGCGGTCTGCGCATCCTTGGCCTGGAAATCCTGCCTGGCGCAACCTCCCTATTCGATCTGACTGCCGACATCCTATCGGTGCCTACACTATTAGTGGTCGGGAATGAAGTCAGCGGTATAGACCCGGACATTCAAAGGCTATGTGATCAACATATTTGGATCCCCATGCAAGGCTACAAACGCTCACTGAATGTGGCTGTGGCATTTGGCATCACAATCTATACCCTGCGTTATGGATTGTCAGTAGGAATTCCAGAAAAATCCGCTTGACCCTCATCTACAACAAGCGCTACAATGATGGGGTTATTCTTTATCGTTCGGAGCCCTGAAAATGCCAATTTATGAATACGTTTGCCAGGATTGTGGCGCACGCTTTGAAGCTCTGCGCGCCATGAAAGACGCCGACCTGCCCATTACCTGCAAAAAATGTTTGGGTCCCCGTACCAAACGGGGGTTATCCCTCTTCAACGCTACCTCTGGCGGCCAAACCGTGACCCATGCTAGCGGCGGGTGCGGTAACTGTGCTGGTGGCTCTTGCACCTCCTGTGGTCAGCAATAATCCCCCATCCTATGAAAAAAAATTACGCTAATCAACATATCCTCATAACCGGAGGTTCTTCCGGTATTGGCCTGGCATGCGCCAAGCGCGCGGCATTTTTAGGCGCCAACGTCACCATCCTCGGGCGTCGAGTGGATGTCCTGGAACAGGCAGCGGCTGAAATTCAAGCAGCGCGCACTGCAGATACCTTCGTTCAGGTGATTTCAGCCGACGTCTCGCAGGAGAAGGTGGTTCGCGCCGCACTCTGCGGTTTAATCGATGACCGCGGACTGCCGGATGTGGTGATCAATTGCGCTGGCATTACCCATCCTGGCGAATTCACCGAGCTCTC
Source organism: Bellilinea sp. (assembly GCA_035561555.1). Lineage (GTDB taxonomy): Bacteria > Chloroflexota > Anaerolineae > Anaerolineales > Anaerolineaceae > Bellilinea. The sequence continues at coordinate 11,384 of DATMXL010000136.1, read as the reverse complement.
CACCGAGATATTTCATTGGAACATGGACACCAATTACTTTGGCACTGTCTACATCCTGAAAACCCTCGTACCAGGCATGATTCAGCGTGGATCGGGACAGATAGTGAATATCTCCTCTATTGCCGGAATATTCAATATATACGGCTACTCTGCGTATGGTGCATCGAAATACGCTATTAACGGTCTTTCCGAAGCGTTGCGTATGGAATTAAAACCCCATGGCATAAGCGTTTCGCTGGTTATACCTGCCGACACCAACACGCCGCAATTGACGTATGAACTGCAATATAAGCCCGAAATTACTAAAAAAATAAGTCAAGTCGCCGGGTTATTACAGCCAGAACAGGTCGCTCGCGAAATATTTGACCAGGCTGCCCGCGGCAAGTACCTGATACTGCCTGGATCTGACACAAAATTCCTGTATGCCCTTTTACAATTATTAGGCCGGTCACTTTTTTATACCTACTTCGACGGTTTGGTCAGCAAAGCGCTCAAAAGCAGTCCGGTCAGCAAACCAGGTCCCGGTTGTCAGGACCAGACTGGCCCAGATCAAGTCTGAAACCACCAGATGCACCATCTGCAGCCAGACTGGTGCCAATAATATGATATTCAGCGTCCCCAGCACCAGCTGACCGGCGAACAAACTTAGCAGTAAGGTCGTGAGTTTAATTTGATCCGAGGTGACGGATTGGCGCCGCAACCAGATGACACTTGCCAATAGGTAAACTCCAACAGTCACCGCAATCACCGGATGCAAGACTCGCAGCCGGATCAGGAAATGTGCGGTTGGTGATAGGTCCTGTTGAATCCCCTCTGCCAGCGATGCTGCCGGGAAAAGCGTATCCCCCAGAGCTGTGACAGCTCCACTGGCACCCAGCACCAGCACACTCACCAATCCGGTGACCAGTATCACCCCATTTGCCTTCGGCCAAATTAAGCGGGTGGGCGCACCTCGGCTAGCCCACCGAGCTGTTAGAACTAGAGCTCCCAATAGCAGAAATGTGTTAACCAAATGCACCATCATGGTGAACGCTCGCGTCACCGAGCTGTTTTCTGCCACCAGCCCAAAGAGTACCAATCCAGCGCCAACCAATGCTTCAGTTACCGTGAAAAAAACCGCAAAACTGGCTGCTTTGCGCGTCAAATTGCCTTTTGAGAAAACTCTAAAAGCCCAGACGACCAGGATCATCACCAGCACCAGCGTCAGACCGCTCGACACCCGGTGTGAAAACTCCACCAATGTCTCGACCTGTACATCCCGTGGAATAACCACCCCGTTGCACAAAGGCCAATGTGCGCCGCAGCCAGCCCCGGATCCGGTGGCTCGCACGTAAGCGCCCCAGGCAATCACCAGCAAGTTATATATAAATACGCTCCAGGCAAAGACGGCAAATTTTCGTTGTGATCGCAATCGTATTCCTTTGGAAATCAAATCGGACATAATACGTGCTGTTAAAATGAAATCTATATCAGTATTTTATCCAAAGTTAAAAATCACTTGGAAAACTCCCAGCCTTAGTTGTACCACTCATTTGAATTTTCTCTGTGATCTCCCTGAACTTTAGGCCTTTGAGCGCAGCGAATGGGGCGCGTCCTCTGTTGTGAATATTTTCTTGCCTCCCTATGGTATACTTCTGTCGGTCATTCCCCAATTTCCCCACTCTGGTTCAGGAGAAGCTATGAAAAAGGATTTTCTCGCCGTCACCGACTACTCTCCCTCTGAGTTACAGCGTCTGCTCGATCTGGCAGTACAGCTGAAGAAAGAGCGGATGAGCAGCGGTAATGCGCCCATTCTCAAAGGCAAAGTACTTGGCATGGTATTCCAAAAACCCAGCCTGCGCACCCGCGTCAGCTTTGACATGGGCATGCGCCATCTGGGTGGCGACGCACTCTACCTGTCTCCCAATGAAGTTGGTTTGGGTCAGCGCGAGTCGATCGCCGATGTTGCCCGGGTGCTTTCTGGGTACGTGGACGCGATTATGGCGCGAGTGTTTGAGCATGATCATGTTCTCCAACTGGCCAAATGGGCCAGCGTGCCGATCATTAACGGCTTGAGCGATTACAACCATCCCTGCCAGGCAATGGCTGATGCACTCACCATTGTCGAAGAATTCGGTGCGCTCAAGGGACTGAATGTCACCTATATTGGGGATGGCAACAATGTCGCCGTCTCACTCATGCACATTTGTGCCAAATTGGGCGCCAACTTCACCATCGCCAACCCGGCAGATTTTGACATTCTCCCCAGCGCGGTGGAATTGGCCAAATCAATCGCGGGGGAAAGTGGTTCCAAATTATCCTTCCTGCGTGACCCGCATCAAGCAGTAAAAGATGCGCATGTCATTTACACCGATACCTGGACCAGCATGGGTCAGGAAGCTGAATCAAAGAAACGCGAGCTGGTTTTCCCGCCCTACCAGGTCAATGATCAGCTGGTTGGAGAAGCCCGCCAGGATGTTATCGTCTTGCACTGCTTGCCTGCCCACCGCGGTCAAGAGATCACCGATGCCGTTGCTGACGGCTCGCATTCCCGCCTGTTCCCCCAGGCACACAACCGCTTGCACGCGCAAAAAGCCATTCTTGTCGAATTGATGCAATAAATCCCACTGGAGAAACCTGTATGCTCAGCCATGAATTGATCGAGATCGAAGAAAAATACGGCGCCCACAACTATCATCCTTTGGATGTGGTCATTGAACGCGGTGAAGGCGTTTGGGTTTATGACGTCGAGGGCAACAAATATCTGGATTGTCTATCGGCCTACTCAGCTTTAAATCAAGGTCATGTCCACCCGCGCATCTTGAACGCACTTGTAAAACAGGCTGAAAAAGTCACCCTGACCTCGCGCGCGTTCCGTAATGACCAGCTTCCCCTCTTCTACAAGGAATTATCTGAGCTGACTGGTTACGAGATGTCGCTGCCCATGAATTCCGGTGCGGAAGCAGTCGAAACCGCTCTCAAAGTTGCCCGCAAATGGGGTTACGATGTCAAGAAAATCCCGCATTATCAGGCTGAGATTATCGTCGCGGACGGCAACTTCCATGGCCGCACCATCTCGATCGTTTCCTTTTCCAGTGAACCGCTCTACAAAGATGCTTTCGGTCCCTTCACACCCGGGTTCATTTCGGTTGCGTATGGCGATGCTGCGGCTCTGGAAAAAGCCATCACGCCCAACACCGCTGCGGTCATGCTGGAGCCCATCCAGGGTGAAAGCGGCGTGATCATCCCGCCGGCTGGCTATCTGAAAAAGGTCAGCCAGTTGTGCAAGCAGAACAACGTGTTGTTTATCGCGGATGAAATCCAGACCGGCCTTGGCCGCACTGGCAAATTATTTGCCAGTGACCATGAAGGCGTCCGGCCAGACCTTGTCGTCATTGGCAAAGCGTTGGCAGGCGGTTTCTATCCGGTTTCTGCCGTTTTGGCTGACAAGGCTATTCTGGAGCTGTATGTCGCTGGCGAGCACGGCTCAACCTTTGGCGGCAATCCGCTGGCTTGCGCAGTTGCCCGTGAATCCCTGCGGGTTATCGTGGAAGAAAACCTGGTACAGCGCTCAGCTGAACTGGGCGAGTACTTCATGGAACGCCTGGTGGAAATCCCCTCCAAACATGTCAAGGAAGTCCGCGGCAAAGGTCTATTTATTGGTGTCGAACTCAAACCCGAAGCTCGTGGTGCGCGCAGGTTCTGTGAAGCCTTGCAGTCCAAAGGTATTTTAGCCAAAGAGACGCACTCACACATTATCCGCTTTGCACCGCCTCTGGTTATTGAGAAAGAAACCATCGACTGGGCTATCCCGCGTATCTATGACGTCTTGATGGCGGACTAGTCCTTCGGCAATTCCATTTCGCCTTATCCCAGGCCGGGTGTTCCGTTTGCAATCAGGGTAATCCTGACAGACGGAATCCCGGCCTGACGTTGTAAAATAACAGAGTGAATCAATTCCCCCAATTTAGTATTTCCTTGCAGGTGATCCGCTATGACATGCATCCCGACCTATCGTAAGGCTAAAATTGTCACCACCATCGGACCGGCTTCGCAGACTGAGCCAATACTGCGGCGTATGATCGAAGCCGGCGCGGATGTAGCCCGTTTGAATTTCTCGCACGGCACGCACGCTGAACACGCCGAAAAAATCGAGCTCATTCGGAGACTATCTGCAGAACTCAACAAACCCGTCTCCATTCTGCAGGACCTGCAAGGTCCAAAATTACGGGTCGGTAAGCTGCCGCAAGGTAGAATCCAACTGGAGGTCGGCCAGAATGTGGCCTTAACCAACGTCGATGCGGTCGAGGATCTCAAATCCAGCGCAGAAGACCTTACCCTCATCCCTATGGATGTGCCCAACCTGGCGCGCGGGGTAAAACCCGGCAGCCGGATATTGTTGGACGATGGCAATCTGGAATTGGAAGTTACTCGGGTTGACGGTGAAGCTGTACATGCCCGGGTAGTATTAGGCGGTCTCCTTTCGTCCAACAAAGGCGTCAACCTGCCCGGTGCCGAGCTTGGCATTACCAGTTTCACCGAAAAAGACCATATTGACCTGGAATTTGGTCTTAAGCAGGGTGTTGACCTGGTCGCCATCAGCTTTGTACGTACCGCCTCGGACGTGGAAACGGTGCGCCAGGCCATGCGTGAGCTGGCGCCCCATCAGCAACCGCTTCCGATCATCGCCAAATTGGAGCGGCCGGAAGCTTTGGACAACCTCCACGATATCATTCACGCCTCGGACGGGGTAATGGTAGCCCGCGGCGACCTGGGTGTCGAGACATCTCCGGCTGAGGTGCCCATCTTCCAGAAGAAGATCATCGATATGGCTAACCGGCATGCCAAAGTGGTCATCACCGCCACCCAGATGCTGGATTCCATGATTAACAATCCCCGTCCGACCCGCGCCGAAGCTTCGGATGTGGCCAATGCCATCTTCGATGGCACCGATGCGGTCATGCTCTCAGGCGAAACTGCCAGCGGTGCGTACCCGGTCGAAACCGTAAAAATGATGGCATCGATCGTGTGCCAGGCTGAGAATAATGCCGATGAGTATGGTCATGTGTTCTCACAACCGGATGACGCTTTTCAAGACGATGCCTATTCGATTACTCAAGCGGCGCGTGAACTGGCGCATGACCGCAACGTTGCCGGCATCACCGTGTTTACAGAATCTGGCCGCACCGCCATTCTTATGTCCAAAAGCCGCCCGAGCGTGCCCATTTATGCCTTCACGCCAAATGTCGAAACTTATCGTCGTCTGAGCATTTTATGGGGAGTTACCCCGTTTCTGGTTCCGTTTGCATCGACGGTAGAGTCGATGATTGCCAGTGTGGAAGCCGCATTGCTATCTTCCACCTCGGTGGAAATTGGCAAGCAGGTCATTGTGATTTCCGGTTTCCCGGTCGGTACCGCCCGTCTGCCGAACTTCGCACTTTTGTACACGGTTGGCGAATGGGCCTAGGTCAATCCGTTCAACTCGCATGAACATTCTCTCCATTGATCCAACCGACCACCGCGCTGTTAATCGGTTTATTGATTTTTCGCACCATCTGTATCAAGGAAACAACTTCTGGGTGCCTGAGCTTCGCTCCAGCGCCCGCCTGGTATTTGATCAGAAACGCCACCCTTTTTACCGACACTCCAAAGCTCAATTTTTCCTGGCTGAACAGGGCAAGGAAGTCGTCGGGCGCATCGCGGTGATGCACAATCGCAATTATTCCGATCATTACCGACAGGAAGTGGGGTTTTTCTACTATTTTGACGTGATTGATGACCAGACGGTGGCAAATAGCCTGTTAGGCGCAGCCGTAGATTGGGCACGAGAACAGGGCATCACCTCCATTCTCGGTCCGCGTGGATTTTTGCGCTCACAGGGCTTTGGGCTGCTCATTGATGGGTTTGACCAGCTACCCGCTGTTGGAATCCCGTATAATTTTCCGTATTATCAGACTCTGCTTGAAAATTACGGTTTCATCAAAGAAGCCGACCTGCTATCGGGTTATATGGTGCCAGCGGACGAGCTGCCCGAGAAGGTTTTCACTGCAGCTGACCGGGTTGCCGAACGCGGCAACTTCAAAGTGATTAAATTCCAGAGCAAGCGCGAACTCAAACCCTGGATACCTATGGTTGACTTTGTCTATCGCAATGCCTTTCTCGATAACCCCAACTATTATCCGACTACCCCGGAAGAATTCAAGCTTATGGCGAAGACCATTTACCAGATTGCAAATCCACGTCTGGTCAAAATCATCACCCGAGACGACACAATTGCGGGTTTTCTACTGGGCTACTCCAATATTAACCACGCACTGCAGAAGACCCGTGGCCGCATGTTCCCCTTCGGCTGGATTACTTTGCTGAAAGCTATGCAGGACACATCACATGTGGATCTAAACGGGCTGGGGTTGCTGCCAGAGTATCAGGGACGCGGCGCCAACATGTTGCTTTATGCCGAAGTTGAACGAACTTTGCGGGCAGTCAGCGCCCAATTTGCTGAGATGGTTCAGGTGGACGAGCGTAACTTTGCCAGTTTTTCGGATTTCATCAATGCCGGAGTTCATCTGTTCAAGCGTCACCGACTTTACCGGTTTACGCTTTAGCAGTATCATAAGCGCACAAATGTCCCCTACTACTGGCTATACGCATATTATCTCCGCAGCTGATTTACAAGCGCGCCTCGATAATCCTGATTGGGTCATCGTCGACTGCCGATTTGACCTCGCACAACCCGGCTGGGGCTTCCAGGACTATCTCTATGGACATATTCCCGGTGCTGTGTACGCCCACCTGGATTATGACCTCTCAGGACCGCGCACTGCCATCAATGGACGCCATCCGCTGCCGGAACCGGAAAGTTTTCGGGCTGCTCTTGGACGCCTCGGTATTGACCGCTCCAAACAGGTGGTGGTGTACGATACCACCAATGGCAGCTTTGCAGCCCGCTTATGGTGGCTGCTGAAATATTATGGTCATGAACGCGTAGCGGTGTTGGATGGTGGATTGACGCACTGGAAATACTTGAAACTTCCCATTGATTATGGCAGCCACACCAACAAATCCGTGATATTTAGCGGCGCTCCTGATCCACGTATGGTGGTGACCACCGGGGAAGTCCAGATGCTGTCTGCTCAAAACACCGTTCCCCTTATCGATGCCCGTGCTCCCGAACGATTTCGCGGTGAACTCGAAACCATCGACCCTGTCGCCGGACACATTCCCAATGCCATCAACCGATACCACGCATTAAATCTCGACCGCAATGGTCTATTCTTGCCGGAAGACATCTTACGCGAAGAATTCGAAGCACTTCTGGATGGATTTCCACCTGAAAAAGCTGTAATATATTGCGGTTCCGGGGTCACCTCTGCCCATCACCTGGTTGCCATGGCAGTCGCCGATTTGCCCATGCCACGCCTGTATGCTGGCTCGTGGTCCGAATGGATTCGCGACCCCGATCGCCCCGTTGCCCGCGGTTCGAAATAATTCGGCAGAAAGGTACGCCACAATCACTTCAAGTATTTTTGGGACGGGATGAATTCTTTCCCATTAAAAGGTTTGTAGGGGTGGGTTTCCGCGAAATTTGCGTCCCTTTATGGGGCATGCCCACCCGGATTTTATTAAATTCATACATGTCGTTATAGGCTCGGGACGGGATGGAACCCGTCCCCTACGCCTCAAGCTAATATTTTTAAATTGAAAATAGCCTCTCGAAAGTAAAAAGGCTGGAATGACGACCCAATCCAGCCTTTTTTGCAGACAAGGCTCTTCTTTATAGTTTGAAGTGTTTAGTCAGCTTATCCAACGACTCTTTTGAAGGCCGCAGTTCTGCTTCTGTCAACCGGTTTAGCGGTTTTTCAACCAGGTTGTAACTGTCGAACAGGGTCGGCACTCCCGGTTCAATATAGAAGATACCGGTCAGCAGCCAATGGTTCTGCTCTGCTTCTTCGATTGCCCGGAATGCTTCATAAATGTTGCACGGATCGTATTCCTTTTCCAGTTTCTTCAACACCACCGTCGCGCCATCATGCAGCGTTACTTCCTGGGTGGTGCCTTCTTCATAATCCTCGATGAAAATTTCGTCGCGCGGTGCCACATACGAAATATCGTGCAGCGGTGATTCATTGGCTTTGCCCCAGGTATAGGAATGGAATGAATCTTCCTTGTTGTGAAAAGTCACGCACGGACTGATGATGTCGATCACGGCAATGCCGTTGTGGCTGAAGGCCGCTTTGAGGATTTCCTTAACCTGCTTGGGGTCACCGGCAAAGGTGCGCGCTACAAAAGTGGCGTTGGAGGCCAGTGCTTCCATGCAGATATCGACCGGACCGAACGCATTGCGCCCGCGATGTTTAAGCTCAAGGCCTTTCTCAGCCGTCGCGGAGAATTGCCCTTTAGTCAGGCCATAAACCCCGTTATTTTCGACAATGTATACGATAGGCACGTTACGCCGCACCATGTGCTTGAAGCCACCCATGCCAATGCTGGCAGTGTCTCCGTCGCCGCTGACGCCCACCGCTTTGAGGGTCACATCACCGAACATTCCCCCGGTCGCTAAAGAACTCATACGCCCGTGCAGACCATTGAAACCGAAGGAGCGGTTGAGGAAGTAGGCTGGACTCTTACTTGAGCAGCCAATGCCGCTAAATTTGACCACATTTTCCGGTACGATGTTCAATTCGTACAGCGCGGCCACAATCTGGTTTGAGATTGAATTGTGTCCACAGCCCTGGCACAATGTGCTGGCTGAACCTTTGTATTCATTGCGGGTCAGTCCCGCTAAATTTACTTGAGTTTGGGTAGCCATCTTATTTCTCCTCCAGTTTCAGAATAGAATTTACAATCCATTCCGCTGAGAGCGGCATACCGTCAGTGTGTGCCACTGATACCATTCGTGAGCCGCAATCAGAATAATCCATCGCCAGGAGTTGCCGCATCTGACCGTCGCGGTTCATTTCGACCACGTAGGTTCGGTCATAGGCATGTAGGAAATCACAGACTTCGTCATTGAATGGTATGGATCGCACCCGCAGGTAATCCGTTGGGATATCCCTGGCAGCCAACAGATCGCGCGCCTCATCGATCGCCGTTCCGGTCGACCCGTAAGCGATGATGCCGAATTTGGCGCCATCCATTTTCTGGATTTCTGGTCGGGGATACAATTCCTTGTGGCTGCTGATTTTTTTCTTCAAACGGTCCATACCGTGTTCCCAGACTGCGGGGTCCTCTGAGTAACGCGTCATTTCATCGTGACCGGTGCCGCGAGCAAAATAGGCCGCGCGCGTGTTGCGGTTGCCAGGCAGCGTGCGATATGGAATGCCGTCGCCGTCAACATCCGCATAGCGTCCCCAGATTTTGCCTTCATCCACCAATTTTTGAATATCTTCTTCCCACAGCACTTTGCCGCGATCCATCGGTTTATTCGGATATTTGAAGGTCTTGACCATATGGGTATTCATGCCGAGGTCAAGATCAGTCAGGATCATTACCGGAGTTTGTAATCGCTCGGCAATATCGAAAGCCTTCCAACCGAATTCAAAGCACTCGCTGGCACATCCAGGCAGCAGGATAACAAATTGTGTATCGCCGTGGCTGAGGAAAGCCGCCTGAGTCAAGTCTCCCTGAGCGGTGCGTGTCGGCAGTCCGGTGGATGGTCCAACGCGCTGTACATTCCACACCACCACCGGCACTTCGGTGAAGTACGCTAAACCAAGATATTCGCTCATCAGCGAAATACCCGGACCCGAGGTTGAGGTCATGGAACGTAACCCTGCCCAGCCAGCGCCGATTGCCATACCGATGGCTGCCAGTTCATCTTCTGCCTGAACCACCGCATAGGTGGCTTTTCCAGTTTCCGGGTCATTTCGCAGCTGCGGCAGATATTCAATGGCTGATTCTGCCAGACTGGAAGCCGGGGTAATCGGGTACCAGGCTGTAAATTGCAGACCGCCATAAATGGAACCTAAAGCCGAGGCAGTATTGCCGTCGACCATGATGTAATCTTTCAGTTCCGGCATTTTTTCTACATTGTATGGGTCGCTTTTGACCAGATTTTCGCTTGCCCACTTGGCTGCAGCTTCAATAATCTTCCAGTTGGAATCGACCGCTTTCTTATTGCCCTTGAAGTTATAGTCCAGCGTTTTGTAGACCGTATCCATGTCCATGCCGATCATATGTGCCACAATGCCCACATAGACCATGTTGGCAACGTAATCCCGCAGGTTAGGCGGCACATCCGCTTCCTTGATTAATTTTCGTACTGGCATCGGATACGTGATGATATCTTCGCGAACCCCCTCAATTTTGATGTCATCCGCGTAGAACAATACTGCCCCTGTCACCATGAACTGCATTTCGGAGGCAATAGTCGCCGGATTCATGGCAACTACTATATCATCCTTCTCAACCCGCGCCAGGTAGCCCTTTTTGCTAAGGCGGATAGAGTACCAGGTGGGAAGCCCCTGAATGTTGGAAGGAAAAATATTCTTGCCATTGACTGGGATCCCCATGCGGAACAGCGAACGCAGCAGAATAGAATTGGCTGTAGCGCTACCTGAGCCGTTGATGGTACTGAAAGTCATGCAAAAATCATTGACGATCTTTTTGCCCGCTTTTTGAGGGATTTCTTTGGTTGCAGGCTGTTTTTGAGACATAGATACTCCTTGACTTGTGGTGCGGCGATGAAGGCTGTTATTCGAATGCCTGTGTCACAGGCTTTTTCTCGCGTTGATAGATCAAATCCATATGCTCCATCAATGCGTCATACCCATCAGAAATATTGCGGCTGCAAATAGCCTCGACCATACGAGCATGGTAATCCCACACCCTTTCCTGGTAGTCCAGGTCGGAATAGACGTTGAGGCCAAATGCTTCGTAAACTTCCCAATAGGCCTCCAATAATCCGATAACAAACGGATTATCGATGCGTTTGTAGATAGATAAATGCAGCGCCCGGTGCTCGGCATATGGCAGTTGCACCGGCTGCCCATGCAACTTCCCGAGAGCGCGTGCGATCAACGCTCGCAATTCGGCATGATCGTCTTCGTTGAGCGACCCCACTGCTTGCGCCCAGTAAGCTGCTTCAATGTGGTTACGCAAATCAGAGTAGGATTTAAAAGCTTCCGGCAGCACCACCAGCCCATAGTTCAGGCTTTGCACCACAGCCGGACGAAAAGTGTACGGCAGTTTACGGATTCCCGTACGTGGCCGCGCCTCAACCAATCCCATGGCCTTGGCCACTTCGAGCTGTTCACGCAGGCTGGCCACGCTGATACCGAGTTCGGTACTCAACTCCGCCAGCGGCGGAATGCGGTCGCCCTGACCGTTAGAATCATTGCAAGCCAGGTAACATAAAAACTCTGAAAGCCGGTCGGCTGGAATTTGTTCACGTAACATAACTTAAT
>DATMXL010000135.1:0-6167 GCA_035561555.1 Bellilinea sp. | reverse complement strand
GTAACAATCAGATCGAGAGTTCGAATGTTTATTGATGAAGCAACCATTTATGTGCGCTCCGGCAAGGGGGGGGATGGTTTTGTCCACTTCCACCGTGAAAAATACGTTAATCGCGGCGGTCCGGATGGCGGCGATGGTGGGCGCGGCGGTGATGTGATCCTGCAAGTCGTCCCGACCCTAAATACCCTGGTCAACTTTCGCTATCAGCGTAAGTTCATCGCGGACGATGGTAAAAAGGGTGGGGTCAGTGACCGGACCGGGCGTTCTGCCGAGGATTTGATTGTGCCGGTCCCGCCCGGGACGGTAGTGTATGACGCAATCACGAGCGAAATCATCGGTGACCTGACGGAAGCCGGTCAGCGTTTGGTGGTGTGCAAGGGTGGTCGTGGTGGGCGCGGCAATCCGCATTTTAAGTCGTCCCGCAACCAGGCGCCGCAAACAGCCGAAAGAGGCGTACCGTCAGAAGAACGCAATTTACGTCTGGAACTTAAACTGATTGCGGACGTCGGACTGGTAGGGGTGCCAAATGCCGGTAAATCCAGCTTTTTGGCAGCTGTGACCAATGCCCGCCCAAAAATTGCCAATTATCCTTTCACCACCATCGAACCAAACTTAGGCGTGGCTGAATTGAACATGGAAACCACCCTGGTTCTGGCGGATATCCCCGGTTTGATCGAGGGCGCGCACGAAGGGGTCGGTCTCGGAGATGCGTTCCTGCGCCATATCCAGCGTACGCGTGTTTTGATTCATCTGCTGGATGGCATGTCTGAAGATCCCATGGCGGATTTCTCGCAAATCAATTCCGAACTGGCGCTTTTCGATCCTGAATTGAGTAAGAAACCTGTCCTCGTGGCTTTAAATAAGATCGACCTGCCGGAAGTTCAGGAGCGCTGGCCAAAAATTAAAAAGGAACTGGCGGCTCATGGAGTAAAAGATGCTGTAGCCATTTCAGCCATGGCGCGCACCGGTCTGGAGCCGCTTCTGTGGAAGTGCGTCGAATTGCTAAAAATTGCGCCAGAGCCGGTTGTGGTCAGGGAACTACCCGTTTACCGCCCAGCCGAGGATCCGAGCACGTTCACCATCAGCCGTACGGATGATGGCGGCTATAAAGTCAACGGGGTTGCCATCGAAAGGGCAGCCAAGATGACCTTCTGGGAATTCGAAGGGTCGGTACGCCGTTTCCAGCGGTTGATTGAAACACTTGGGGTCGAAACCCAATTGCGCCAAATGGGTATTGAAAACGGCGATACAGTCTACATCGGCGATGAGCACGAATTGGAATGGCAGGATTGATTTCATGCGTCTCGGGATTTACGGCGGCACATTCGATCCACCTCACTACGGCCATCTGATCCTGGCAGCCGAAGCGCTCGATCAGCTCCGGCTCGACAAGGTGATCTGGACTGTCACCGGCGACCCGCCCCATAAACAGGAACGCGCCCTTTCGCCCGTGGAAATCCGCGTACAATTAACCCATGCTGCACTGGCGGATAACCCAGCCTTTGAACTCTCGCGTGTCGAAATCGACCGGCCTGGCCCGCATTACTCTGTCGACACAGTTCGAATCCTGCGCGAGCAATTTCCGGATGACGAATTGTATTATTTGATCGGGGGCGACTCGCTGCGAGACATGACTACCTGGCATACGCCAGAGGAGTTGACTAGATTGGTAAGTGGATTTGGCGTTATGCACCGGCCGGTTGTCGTTTTTGATCTGGCCAGCCTGGAGAGGGATATTCCAGGATTAACCGCCAAGGTACGCTTCATTCAATCACCCCTCGTTGAAATCTCTGCGTCAATGATTCGACAGCGAGTGGCAATGGGGCAACCTTACCGCTACTTTATTCCACCCGCTGTTTATCAATTAATCGAAGGCCTTGGGATCTACCGCATGCCGGCCTTTATTGAGCCAGAGGTTTAAGGAGTGCGGTTGCGGATCCGAGTTTGGCTGAGCATTGCAATCTGTTTTATCCTTTCCGGGTGTTCGGTCCTTGCACTGTCACCGGCGGATAATCAGCCAACGCCTACCGTTTTGCCGACCACCGATCCGGAGGAGGGCTTGCGGGTGGTGGTATCGCCGGCTTGCCAGTCTGTGGTAATGCCAACCATTCAGGTGGACTCACCCTCTGGCGATCTGATGGGTTTTAATCCGGATGGTGATGTTTTGGCATATATTGCGCCGATCAACAACCAATGGGGCTGGTATTCCGGCAACCTTACGTTGCTGTCGTTGGAAACCGGTGAAACCCGGACGACCCGGGATATTAAAGTAACCGGCGATGTCAGTTGGTCTCCGGATGGCAGCCGGATAGCCTTCACCGCATTACACACCACCGAAAACCTCTACACCGTCATCGTTTTGTTGACCTCTGACTTCACCCCGCTAGACCTGTATATTGCCGGTGCTGCTACAGATGAATATGGCAGCGTCAAAGGAATACTGAAGTGGGCGGGAAATGATCGGATCCAGGTGGTCGAAACCTGCGGGGTGGATTGTTCGCGTGTGGTTGAAATTGGTGTTTCTGGCCAAGGTCAACAGCTTTTAAGCACTGGACGCAAACTGGATAACACCAGCCTGTTGATCACCCTCAACCAGCCTAGTGTTGCCGCCAACCCGGATTGGCTGCTGGCGAATGCTGCGCCGGACGGTAGCCGAATTTTTTATGCCGACGATAATGATCTGGCCTGGATTGTATCCCCCGAAGAGAAAACTAAATACCGCCTTCCATTGGATCTCGGCACGGTACAGGAATCCAAATGGTCGCCTGATTCAAACTTGATCGCCGTACGCACCGATGAAAATATTTACTTGTACGATCTGGACTGTTCGCTCAATTCATCTCAACCGTAGTGGATGGATTGCTAAAATGAGGTTTAGCCAAAATACTGTTCTGGCCGTTGAGGTCATTTCTTGGGATAATACAAAGAGCGATTCTAAAGACTCGCTCTTTTAGTAGCAGGTTCTTCGATTTCATTGCGAGATAAGGTCTAAACTACCAACACCCATATCGACCATGATGTCGATGCGCGGGCCAGTCCCTTCCTTTTCGTACACACTGCCGTTGATTGACCAGGTGCCGCGCGGCGAAACGTTATTCAAGCCGCCAGTTACATTTACTCTTACGGGGACTCCGTCTGGAATCCGGATCTCGATTTTACTGACACCGGAATTCACCTTGACTTCCAGATCTTTCTGCAGCTCGCCCGAGAAATCCAGCGTGTAATCGCCGGCACCGCCATCGAACGAGAATGTGCTGGTGTTGGCATTACCGATACCAAAGATCTTCACCTGAGACGCACCGGTTTTGTAGCTGAAATCTGCCATTTCGATTGGATTCAGACTGTTGAATTCGACCGTTGCCTGACTGGCACCATCCTCAACCGTCAGATTGGTAAGCGCAACACCGCTCAAGTCAATGTTGCCTTCATAAGCGCCTGCGGAAATTTCCAGTTCAGTCGGGAACGTACCAAGGGACAAATCCCATTCATTGATGATGTCATTGCTCGGAATCTTGAAATCTTCGATCCGACTCTGTGAGACCCGGACGCCGCCATTTTCGCGGGTGACCTTGGGGTCCCAGCCAAAGACGTTGTAATGGATGCTGCCTTCAACCAAACCGCTTGCGCCGCCTGAGAGGTTCAATTTACCCGCGCCCATCTCAATTTTGACCAGCGCTCCAGCAACGCCGGTGGGTGCCGCTTCGTTGACGACCAATTCCTGGGTGTCAATCGTTTTGACCTCGGGTGCGTTGATACTGAATGAACACGCCAGAGTGGCTCCTGCCAGAGCCAAAGCTGCTGCAATCATACCAATTTTCTTCATTTCATCCTCCCAATTTCGGTGTTAATTTACCGTGTCTTGGTTTTTGAATCCAATCTTACTGCTCGATTGTTTCCGTACCATTCTGAGGGGTTACGCTGGGAGATTCTGGCGCGGGACTGGCTGGCGGAATGACCTCAATGACCGGAGCAGGGGCGCCGCCAGAAGGGGTCGAGACGCGCGTTCCAAAACCGCTCATGATCACTCCGCCCAAACCGACGCAGGCTGCCGCAAAGCCGAACAAGCCGCCGACGCAGGGGACAAAGCCAATGATCCAGATCACAATCCCAAGAACCAGCGTGCCAACTCCCGCCGAAACGGCATCAGCCCACTGTGATTTGAACAGCACCTCTAAGCGGCGTCCGATCTGGAAACCGATGGCAATCCAACCGAAAATGACTGCCACCGCCAGAGCTAAGGCTGCCAGTATCGTAACAGGAATCAGGATGATGGTGATGGTCAGGATCAACAACACGAAGGGGGTCGCCAGGAAGGCCAGGAAACCAGCCCCGCCGGTCATCCAGGGTTGAGCGACGATGATATCCGCTACCCGGTTGATGGGTTTTGGCAGCAGTAGTACAACGATAACCGCCAGGACTGCCAACGCCAGAATTTGCATTATCTTTCCGAGAGCGGAAAGGATCCAGCTTCCCACGGCGTTTGTGGCGCCGGTATCACCCGGTTGCGGGAGGCGGAAAGCATTCTCGTCGAAGAAGAAAGCTCGCGGTGTGAAAGTGCGAATTCCGCCGCGGATGGAGCCTAACTCTTGACCGGTGATATTGCCGCCCATGCTGACAACTTCACCGCTTACGATAGCACCTTTGCTTAGCGTGAGGTTGGCTCCGATGGCGGCGACATCCCCATTGACTGTCCCGGCGAGGTCAATATTGCCGCCTAAAACCGCAACAGTCCCGTTGACAGTCGCATCGGTTTCAATTTTGGCGTTACCGCCCAGGACTACCAAATCGCCGTTCAGTGTTTGACCGGTATTCAGCACATAGCTGTCACCAAATATTACCTGGTCCCCGGTAAACGTCTGACCCCCCGTTTGACCGGGGGTCTGGGCGAGTACTGTGGCGGGTATAGCCAGGAATACCAGAAGAATAATTGCAAGTGTGAGAATTCGATAAATGTTTTTCATCTTATTGTTCCTCCTTGATGATGAAATCGTTTATATGTTAGGGCGCCGGTGATGGATAAAACGATCACCCAGGCAGAAAGTATCAGACTAATGGCTACCCATGTCAGCGGGGAAATTCTGGTTATCCAAAAAGCAGCGATATACCGGACTTCAAGAAAATTGAAGGGGGCATCCACAATTACCCGAATAGCTGAGCCAATCCAATCGGCTGGCGAGGTTTGGGCCATGGTGTAAATCACGAACAATATCAGGATCAACATCAAAGAAAGTCCCAATACGGTAAGCATCTTGCGCACCTGTTGATGATGAGCG
This sequence comes from Bellilinea sp., assembly GCA_035561555.1. GTDB lineage: Bacteria > Chloroflexota > Anaerolineae > Anaerolineales > Anaerolineaceae > Bellilinea. The sequence goes on along the minus strand of DATMXL010000135.1, from coordinate 894 downwards.
CGCCGCCGCCGGTCTTCCAGACTAAACTGGAAGCGGGTTGCAAACCCGGCCGGAGCGTTCACCCGTTTGGTGCTTTTCATATCCTGCTGGGCGCATTCCCAGGCGGCATACATTGGTTTGCATACCGGGCAGGTCTCAAGATGACGCGTCAGTTCGGCTTTCTCCTGCGGCGTCAGGCTTGAGCGATTTAGATTCCAGGTCTCAAAAGGCTGGTGACTCATCGTGGATTCCTCCCGCTGATAAGATGCTTTCCGCCTGATACAAACTGGCGAACTTAAGCCGGGCACGGTGCAGTCTGCTCTTTACAGCGCTGACCGATAATTGCAATGCCTGGCTGATTTCCTCTTCGGAAAATTCATACCAATAGCGCAATACAATTGCGGCCCGGTCCTGGGGGTTTAGTGCGGCTAACATGCGGTGAATTTTTTCCTTTTCTTCTTGGGCGCCGGTCATTCTCTCTGGATCGGGTGTGTTGTCAGGCAGCACCTCTTCCATCCAGTCATCGATCTCCAGCGTAGGCAGGCGCCGTTTGCGTTGCTGGTCGATACAATAATGTGCGGTGATCGAGAGCAGCCAGGTGGCAAAAGGTCGGCTGTGGTCATAACGGCGGATAGCCTGGTAAGCGCGCCAGAAAGACTCCTGTGCAGCATCTTCAGCTTCTTGAGAGTCACCCAGCATGCGATAACACAGGTTGAAGACGGGATTTTGATACCGCTCCACCAGCTGCGTATAAGCTTCGTCATTGCCGTTCTGGGCTAACGCTAGAAGTTCGCCTTCTTCGATGCTCAACATCCGCTCCGCAAAATTATTTGATTCTAGATCCATATACGCATCCCTGTCTTTCAGGTTGCGTCGATGATGTCATGATGGTAATTTTCTAATCAATAATTAATG
>DATMXL010000134.1:0-18645 GCA_035561555.1 Bellilinea sp. | reverse complement strand
CTTTGGACGCGACGCCTACCGCATCGCTGAATGGTTAAGCACTACGCCGGAATTTTCGGCATATATGCCAAAGCTCCAGCGGAAAGTATGGGCAGGAGCACACCGGTTGAATGCCTTTTACCTGCTGGATGGCGGTCAGCCAGGGGCGGCACTGCGCGCATATTGGAAGGGTTTCTGGCAATCACCGGCAGCACTGCTGCCGGATTGGTACCGGATTTTATATGCACTGCTGAGTCCCCTGGGATTGAGCGGTTTGCGACGGGCTTATCTCGACCAGCGAAAGAAACGGTTAAAAGCGCATTGAACCAAAAATTATCGGGCAGCCGCCTGATTTGGTGGCTGCTATTGGTCGTATTGATTGTAAATGCAGCGGCTTTTTTATACCTGGCATCTCAGCCATTCGCTGTGTGGCAGTCCCTTGGTAGCAGCCTGGCGCCAGACGGCGACCTGGAGGTGCTGACCCCCGGGCTCTTTCAGGTTTTGCATAAGGTCGTTCTGGTTGCAGGAATTATCTTCATCGTCTTAGCAGCTGGAATGGCGGTCAAACCGGCTGCCAGTCTGGAATTGCTGCAGCGTATGGGCAGGTCGATCCAATCGCTGTTCAGACGGTTCCCGGCAGATTGGCGCGCCTTCTTCCGACAGCTAGGCGGATGGCCGCCCGAGCATCTTGACCGCTGGATCCTGCTCACTTTAATTGTGCTCTCGGTGCTGGCGCGGGCTGCCCTGCTGGAACGGCCTATGCTGCATGACGAGTCGTACACTGTGGAAGCCTGGGCTGCCGGTTCGGTAAGAACAATGCTCGAGGATTACCACCTGCCTAATAACCATATTTTTCATACACTGCTGGTTTCAATCTTTATCAAGACATTCGGCGTCCTGCCCTGGATCGTCCGTCTGCCAGCTTTCAGCGGCATTGCGCTGCTCATTCCAGCGGGCTATGGTTTAGGTCGACGGTGGTACGGTCGCGGGGCGGGTTTACTCGGCGCAGGATTGATCGCGTTTGCTCCAGTGTTCAGCATGTATTCCTCCAACGCGCGCGGTTACCCGCTTTATATGCTGTTTACCGTGCTGCTCTTCTGGCTGGCGGCGCGGCTGCTGCGAAACAACAACCTGCTTGAATGGATGCTCTGGATTATCATCGGCGCGCTGGGGTTCTGGACGGTGCCGATGATGCTCTATCCATTTGGCGCTGTGTGCGTGTGGATCTTGCTGGCAGCCATGTTCGACCGCCAGGCAAAGCAAGCTTACAGCAGTCCGCTGCGCTTGATTAAGTACCTGGTCACGGGCGGAATCTTGACGGTACTGCTGGTCTTTCTGGCTTATTTACCGGTTTTGTATCATTCCGGCACGCGTTTCCTGTTCAACAATTCGTTTATTGAGCCGCTGTCCTATGCCGAGTTTTGGCCGACTTTATTTGAATCCAGGCTGCCGGAGACCTGGCAGGAATTCACTCTGGGGCTGGGCGGGGTTCTCCCGTGGCTGTTGGCGATTGGCATCGTCCTGTCTTTGGTATTGCACCGGCGCATCAGTGCCTACCCGATTCATGCCTTGGCGGCGCTGGCGATTTGGGTCATCCCGCTGTTAGTGCTGCGCCGACCGAACGGCTGGGCGCGCGTGTGGAGTTACCTTTACCCGCTGGGGATCATCTGGGCGGCCGCCGGCTGGGCCGGCTTTGTGCGTTTGATTTCCACCCGGCTGCCTGACCTGACCCGCAGGGGAAAATGGTTGGCGCCGCTGGGGATGACGCTGATCTCGGTTTGGGTGCTGGTGCTCGGGCTGCGCTGGAATTTACAAACCTGTCCGGGTTTTAACTGTCCGACCGGTAATGAAGAACTGGCAGTCGAATTTCTGGCTCCGCAACTGACAGACTCGGACCTGATACTGGTCAAGTCCCCCAGCGATTCGTCCATCTGGTTTTATTTTCGGCAAAATGGTCTGTCATCCAATTATTTTCAAAAGGATAGGCCGTTTGACCGGGTTATTCTGGTCGTCCAACCCGACACCGAGGAAACGGTCGACAGCTTGCTGGACAATTACAACCTGAACCACGCCTGGTTCGATCCCTCCAGCCTGCGCAGGCTCACCAACATTGGCCGGCTGGACATCTATGAAATGAAGGTGCTGCCTGGAGTTAACACGCAGACTGGTGAAGTAAACTAATCCCATTTTTTGTCTTGAAATCTGTGTTATAAACGCATTATTCGTTAAACATGCTCTCCATGCGAAAATATTGAGATAAATTGACTGAGTACCCAAAGATATCGGTAGTAACCCCTTCCTATAACCAGGCGCCATTTATCGAGGAGACGATCCGCTCCGTCCTCGATCAGGATTACCCCAACCTGGAATACATCATCGTGGACGGCGGCTCGAGCGACGGCAGCGTTGATATTATTCGCAGCTATGCCGACCGCCTGGCCTGGTGGGTTTCGGAAAAGGATCGCGGTCAGACGGATGCGATCAATAAGGGCTTTGCGCACGCCAGCGGAGACATCCTGGCCTGGCTTAATTCAGATGATACCTATCAGCCGGGAGCACTGCGCGAAGCTGCCGAGATTCTGGTGCAGAATCCGCAAGCGGGATTGGTGTATGGCGATGCCAACTACATTGACGAACACAGCCGCGTAATTGGGCATTTCCCGGCGGCTAAAACCGACCTGGAGCGCTTGAAACGCGGTTATGTGCACGTGCCGCAGCAATCCGCTTTCTTTCGGGCAGATCTGTGGCGCAAGGTTGGACCGCTCGACCCGACTTTTTTCTTCGCCATGGATTATGACCTGTGGGTTCGTCTGGCGCACGAAGCCGAGGTGGTGTATACCCCGCGCCTGTGGGCTAATTTCCGGCTGCACTCCAACGCCAAGACCATTTCGGCGGACGACCGCTGCTGGCCGGAGATGCTGCGGGTGCATTACCGCGACGGCGGATCGTGGGCAGCGCCAATTGTGGTCAAACATTGGGTGCGCAAACTGGCTGCACCTTATATCAACTGGCGGCGGCGCCAGTTGTTACGGCAGTGATGCCAAGGAGGTGAACCATGAGTTCTCAGGATAATCGTCCCGTTAAGGCGCCTTCGGGCGACTTTATTAGCGTATTAGCGTTGCGCGCCAAGCTGATCCTGCGCTTAATGGGGGATAAACGCGTTTTCCCTTTACTTAAATTGCTTCCTATCGGTACCCTGGCCTACCTGGTGATCCCGGACATTGTTATTGGACCGCTGGATGATGCCGCGGTGATTGGCCTTGGCATGAGCCTGTTCGTCGAGCTGTGTCCGCAGTATGTGGTTGACGAGCATATGCGTGCCTTGCGTCCGCCACAGCCGCCTGCCGGTGGAAGTTCGGAGCCAGTCAGGGCACAAATGGATGAGGATATACTGGAGGGTGATTTCCACGATGTTGATCCCAATCAACCGCCTTCGAATAATGGCCACGCCAAAGAACGAAATGAACCGTAAACAGCACCTCATTCTCGCTATTTTATTGCTATTAGCGCTGACACTGGCCGCCTGCTCGGAAGCCACGCCTGAGGCAACGCCTGCGCCAGTGATTCCGACCTCGGCGCCAAGCCAGGCGCTGCCAACCGCGGCGATCACCGATACTCAGGCGCCGGCTACTGAGCCGCAATCAACCGAAACGCAGACTGCACCCCAGCCGGCGGCTGCAACAGCGTTCCCGAACCCGGATGCTTTCGACTGGCAGGCTGTTGCCAGCGGCTTTACCCAGCCGGTTGACCTGGCTGATCCAAATGACGGCTCAGGGCGGCTGTTGATCGTCGAACAGGCTGGCGTCATTCGCCTGGTTGAAAATGGCTTGGTCAGCAGCGACCCGTTCCTGGATCTAACCGACCGGGTTGGTTCCAACGGATCCGAACAAGGATTGCTTGGCATAGCGCTCGACCCGGAATATGCCGGTAACGGCACCTTCTACCTGAACTACACCGACCTGGATGGCGATACGGTTGTTTCCCGCTTCCAACGTGCTGACGACGCCATCCACGGAAATCCAGAATCAGAGCAAAAGCTCTTTACGGTCGATCAACCCTTTGCCAATCACAACGGCGGCGACCTGGAGTTTGGTCCGGATGGCATGTTGTACATTGGTCTGGGTGACGGCGGCTCAGCCGGCGATCCGCGCGGCAATGCGCAAAACAACAACCAAGTGCTCGGCAAAATGCTGCGCATTGATGTTCGCGGCAAAGATTCCTACACCATCCCGGCAGATAATCCGTACGCCGCCGGCGGCGGCAGTCAGGAAATCTGGGCAGTGGGGTTGCGCAACCCGTGGCGCTACAGCTTTGACCGCGTTACCGGTGATTTTTACATTGCCGATGTCGGACAGAATCAGTACGAGGAAGTCGATTTCCTACCGGCTGGCAGCGCAGGCGGCGCCAATTTTGGCTGGGATTTCCGCGAAGGGCAGCATGAATATGAGGGCAGCGCACCGGGCGGGCTCAACCTGATCGATCCGATTTTTGAATACGATCACGGACAGGGCTGCTCAATCACCGGCGGGTATGTGTACCGTGGCAGTCAGTTGCCGGAGTTCTACGGCATCTATCTAGTGGGAGATTACTGCTCCGGCTATATCTGGGGTCTGCTGCGCGACTCAGGCGGCGGGTGGCTGCCCCAACTGCTGTGGGATGTGGAAGGCACCGTCAGTTCCTTTGGACAGGACAGCACCGGCGAACTGTACCGGTTGGATCACTCCGGCGGGACAGTTTTTCGGTTGGTGCGGCATTAGGTCAGGCGGGGTGACGGATTAATAGGTGATTCGGCTGTGATTTTTATGACGTGTGTCCCTATTCTTGACCATTCTACTCGTCGTATAATCTTAATAGGATTGATTTAGTAGGAATTGGAGGACGGGATGGCAGAAAAACACTGGGAAACAATCAAGGTTCAATTTTGCGATCATGTAGGCAGCGATGTGTCGCTGGATGGTGAGTTTGTTTACCCGGCCGAATTCCTGCCAGATCAGCCGGCACGCCTGGTAGCCAAGCGCTGCTCGCGCGGCGTGGAATGTAACCAATTTAATGGTATGACCTGCGTGTGGGCTGGCACCAATCCAGGCTATGATCCGCTGACACAGAAATAATACCTACGGGTAATAAGAGACAACGATGCCGGGACAGGACAACCTGTCCCGGTGTTTTTTTATGTATCGTAACGGCGAGGCAGGAGGAATCCGTTTTTATACCCTGCATTGCTTAAGCCTCGCCTTCCGAAATAGGCAAGGCTTCGCGACCTTTGCGTTCCCCTGTGGGGTGAATTGCCTGCGCAAAATGCAATTTTGCGCAACATCATTAATAGAGGTTTGTGTTATCATAATTATGATAAAAATGATCAAAAAAGGAGGTATATATCATGGCAGCTTATGCTCATCCGGAATTTTTGGTCGACACAGAGTGGGTGGCGCAGCACCTGGGTGACCCGAAGGTGCGGTTGGTTGAATCCGATGAAGATGCACTGTTGTATGACACAGGCCACATCCCCGGAGCGGTCAAGGTGGACTGGTTCACCAATCTGCAGCACCCGGTGCGGCGCGACTTTGTCACCAAAGAAGAATTCGAAACGCTTTGCTCTAATCTGGGCATCGCCAATGATACGACGGTGGTCTTCTACGGCGATAAAAGCAACTGGTTCGCGGTATATGCCTTCTGGCTGTTTGAATATTATGGTCACAAGGACCGGCGGGTGATGAACGGCGGGCGCGCCAAGTGGGTGGCTGAGGGCCGCTCCTTGACCACCACGCCGCTGGCTTACCCGGTCACCACCTATCATGCCTCAACTCCTGCCAAAGGCATTCGCGCCTTCCGCGACGACGTATCCAGGCACCTGGAAGCCAGGCTGCCTCTGGTGGATGTGCGCTCCACCAAGGAGTACACCGGTGAACTGATTCACATGCCTGGTTACCCGCAGGAAGGCGCACAGCGCGGCGGTCACATCCCGGGCGCGGTCAGCATCCCGTGGAGCCAGGCTGTGCAAGAGGATGGTACCTTCAAGTCGCCGGCAGCTTTGCGCGACCTGTACCAGGGGCACGGCATCACACCCGAAAAAGACATCATCGCTTACTGCCGCATCGGCGAGCGCAGTTCGCACACCTGGTTTGTGCTGCGCTACTTGCTCGGCTACCCTAACGTGCGCAATTATGACGGTTCTTGGACCGAGTGGGGTAATTTGGTTGGCGCGCCGATCGAGAAGGGCAACGGCGGATGAGTGCTGTAAATGGGCTGTCAGCCCGTTTGGAAGAAATCGTAGCAGATTTTGAGCTGTGCGAAGGGCGGGAAAAGCTGGAACTGCTGCTGGACTATGCCCGCAGGTTTCCGGCATTCCCGGCGCATTTGCAGCGCCCTGACCAAATGGAAGAGGTGCCCGAGTGCATGACCCCGGTGCAGATGTCCTCGGAAGTCAAGGACGGCGGGATTTACTATTATTTTGTGGTGCCGGAGGAATCGCCGACGGTGCGCGGGTATGCAGCCATTATGATGGAGGGGTTGAACGGCAGCTCTCCCGAGCAGGTTCTGGCGATACCGGCCGATTTCTATTTGCGCACGGGCTTGCAGCATGTGTTAACGCCGCAGCGACTCAATGGCATGTCAGCCATTCTGGCGCACGTCAAGCGTCGGGCAGCGGCGGAATTGGATTAATCGGCGCAATTTTTACCCCCATATCGAACACCAAGGAGCGCAATGAATATTCGTCGTGTTCAGGGTATGGCACTGATCGGAGCAGCGGTTTGTCTACTCCTCGCTTTTTTCGGTGGTGATGCAGCGATGGCTGGCACGGTGGGCGTATTCGGTCTACTGCTGCTTATTTTCGGTCTCCCGGCAGTCAACTCAAGCCAGCCGACCGGATCCATTGGATTAATTGGTGTAATTCTTATCATTCTGGCTGCCGTGATCGCCCTCGGATTTAGGGTTGGTGTATTTGGAGAAACGGGTATGGCGGATACATTAATCACGACCAGTGTACTTTCTGGACTGGCAGGCCGCGTCATTACCGGATGGTTGACGACTAAGGAAAAAGTTTTTTCACAGTGGGTTGGCTGGGCATTGATTGCCAGCGGGGAGCTCAATTTGCCAGGATTGCTGGGCGTGGATTCCCCCACTATTGCTATTGTAATTATGCTTATGGAAGCCATCGCACTGGTGGGTTATGGGATTCACATCTTCCAGAAAAATCAGAGCTGTGTAAAAGCCAAAGTGGGTCTGCAATAACCCATCGGTAACGATAATCAATTTAGCCGTAGGGTGCGCTTCAGCGCACCCTACATATGAAGCACACCACAGGCGGATGTTGAAAACAAAAAAGGTGCGTTCAATTATAGAACGCACCCTTTAATTTGTCTAAGATAATGGGATTTGGTGTGCTTCTCTTACAGAGTCCTTCGGAAAGCGCACCTTTCGCCTGAGATGCTCCCAGGATTGGTTGTCATTGTGAAAATTTTGGCGCAGGTCAAGCGCTGGACTGCGGTTGAGTTGACATAAGGATTTACGTGGGGATTATTCCTTCAAAGAGTGAGATAAAAGGATCCCGTAGGGGCACGGGGTTTCAGCAGCGCCTCTTAATCTTAAACGTACTCCCGTGCCCGTTTATCACGTTATAAACCGGTTACGGGCACGGGGTAGGTTGATGGTTTTGAGCCATGGATAACACCCCGTGCCCCTACCGGATGGTGCATGATAATTCACTCACCGAGAACCGCAAACAGAAAAGGAGCACGAATTGTAAATTCGCGCTCCTGCAAATCCGAACATAATTTAATTTGGCGACCAGCGGTCGCCGCTACGATAGATATTATGAAATCACTCCCAGCTTCTTGCCGACTTTGGCGAATTTTTCCAAAGCCAGGTCAAGATCTGCGCGGGTGTGGACTGCGGAGATCATGACGCGGATGCGGGCTTTGCCGCGCGGCACAGTCGGGAAACCCAGCGACATGGCGAACACGCCTTCCTCGAACAACTCGCGGCTGAATTGCTGCGCCAGCGGAGCCTCGCCCAACATGACCGGGGTGATGGGGGTGACGCTCTGGCCGGTATCAAAGCCCAGGCGTTTCATCTCACCCTTGAAGTAGCGGGCGTTGTCCCACAGGCGGTCCACCAATTCGGTGGATTCTTCCAGAAGGTCAACCGCGGCGATGGTGGCAGCCACGTCCGGCGGGGTGACCGCTGACGAGAACAGGAAGGGGCGGCCCCGCTGCCGCAGCCAATCGACGATCACGGCTTTGCCTGCCACCAGTCCGCCGACCACGCCAAAGGCTTTCGACAGTGTGCCGACCTCAATATCTACCTTACCGTGCAAGTGGAAGTGGTCCACAATACCGCGTCCGCCCTTGCCCATCACGCCTTCGCCGTGCGCGTCATCCACCATCAGCATGATGCCGTGTTTGGCGGTGATTTCGTAAATCTTGTCCAGCGGGGCAATGTCGCCGTCCATGCTGAATACGCCGTCGGTGATACACAAAGCGCGGCGGTAGGCGCCGGCATGTTCGGCGATGACCCTTTCCAGGTCAGCCGGGTCGGCGTGCGCAAAGCGGATGATCGGCGCGCCGGAGAGGCGGCAGCCGTCGATGATGCTGGCATGGTTGAGCTCGTCTGAGAAAATGACGTCATCTTTGGTCACCAGGGCAGCGATGGCTGCCAGATTGGCGGCAAAGCCGGATTGGAAAGTGATGGCAGCCTCGACGCCTTTGAAGGCAGCCAGCCGCCGCTCCAGCTCCAGGTGCAGGTCCATAGTACCGGCAATCGAGCGCACCGCGCCCGGTCCGACGCCGTAATCATCTGCGGCTTTTTTGGCAGCTGCCACCAGGCGCGGGTTGTTGGCCATGCCCAAATAATTGTTCGAGCAGAAGTTTTGCACCCGTTTGCCATCCACCACCAGCCAGGCGCCTTGCGGCGACGACAGAGTGCGGATTCGGTTAAAAAGCCCGGCTTCTTTCAGGCCATCGAGTTCTTTCTGAATCCAGTCCAGACGATCAGTCATGAGCACCTCAAGAGGAGTTTGAAATTGAAAAACGGGGGATTTGGCTGCGAATGCGCCATTTTTGATTATACATCCGTTCCCAGACGCGACTCGCCCAGGTAACCCAGCTCTGCCAGCGCCTGCAGAATGGCATCGGCGCTACCCGGACGGAGCAATACAACAGTCGGGGACAGTTCCTCGCCAAGGAAGCGGCTGGCGCGCACCTTACGCAGTTCAGCCAGTATTTCCGGACGGGATACCCGCAGCAGCAGCACCTTTTCCAGATGTACCTCAGTGCCGTGCTGTTCCCAGCGCTCCAGTGCAGTGACCAGGGTGGGCGGCAGCGGTCCATGGTTATGTTTTTTTAGCAGACCCAGCAGCTGGGCGGCTTTAAGCCCTTGCTGGCGGGCGCGCTCGAGCGCCTGCGGGGTGAGGTGATACTTGTAGCCAGCTTCGTTTTCACCGTCCCAGGCGGTAAAACGCGCCAGCTGGTAGCGGACTGCCCGCTGCAAGGTTCGCGGTACTTCCAGCCGTCCGCTGCTGTAGGCGGTGATCTGACCGTCTTCGACCGCCAGGCCGGTTGGCGGCTGCTCCATCCATAGATCGGCAGACCAGGCAGAGGGTCGGAAAGCGCTGGCTGCCACACCCTTCTCGGGAGCCGCCAGGTCATAATATCCCAGCCAGTGCAGCGGTCCGCGGATCATGCTGCGCACCACTTCGCCATCTACCTCATCCCAGGTGGCAAAACCGCGCAGGAACTGGTCGCTGCCGGAGCGGCGGATGAACCACGAATCGTAATCCCCGGCTGGTCGTTGGAAATCCGGATCCCGCTCGCGCAGCGCGCTGATAAAAGCCGCCAGGCTCCACCATGAGTCCTGCGGCAGGCGGCTAAGGTGTTCCAGGATGCGGCGGCGGGCTTGCAGGGCATCATTCGACCAGTCGCCTTCGAAGGTCAGGTCGGGCAAGAGGCGGAGTTCATTGTATACCGGGCTGTGCAGCCAGGCTGAAGCCAGCTGTTGTAAAGCCTGCGGGCGCGGAGCCTCCAGAAACCGCCGTACCGGCTCCGGCAGCGGCAGCTGATTGGCATCCAGCAATCCGGCGGCGAACAGCAGCGCCTGTAGATTGACCAGCGGTATGTCCCAGCCAGCGACCGGGATTTGACTCACCGGCAGCCCCAGGCGCAGCGCAGCCAGCATCGTGCAGGCGTGATCCAATATCCGGTCGCTGGCAGGAAAACTATGCCCGGTCTCTCCGGGCGAAGCCGCGCGGCCAAAAGACTGAGACGCCCGCTGCTGTGGAATATCTAAAAGCGAGAGTAAATCAACCGGGATGAAGGCGAATTGCTGCGGTTCTGGCGGCATGTCCAGAAAGGCTGCCCCGATCAGCCCGTAATACCACAGCATTTCGGCCGGGGTGCGCGGATTGAGGTCCGGACGCTCGCGGTCGCGTTTGGCAGCACCCATCGAACGCACCTCGCCGTAGGTGCGGACGAACTGGCTCCAGGGAATTAATCCGCCTGCCTCAGCCAGGGCAGCCACGGCATCCTGTGCAGCTGCCGGCAGCGTTCCAACGATCTCATTGGCCAGTTCCGGGTTCAACATGTCCTGGGTCAGCTGGGGCAGGGCGGCACGCACATTGGCGGCCTCCATCTCAATACCCCACAGGCCGGCTGCCATGCGCAAAAAGCCCAGGTCGCGGCCATGCAGGGTGTGCAGCAGATCAGGCAGCGGCATTATTCTCTCCCTGCCGACAAAGACAGGCGCCAGACTAAAATCCAATGGCTGAAAGTCAGGCTAACCATCCATATCCCCCGGTACGGCATGAAAACAGAGGTAATTCGGGTATATACCCGGCAATTTCACCAGCGCGGTTGAGGTTGGCAAGAGAATTGCACGCAATATGGATGGTTCCAGGCATAGAAATGATTTCCATCCGCTATAATGGTGGGATGAACCGATTATACACGTTCAATTCGCCGCCGGGTTTTCACAGGGGGTAATCCTTGCACACAGCCACAGCCCGCTTGACTCAACGGAATTGTAAGGCCGCTTTTTCAAACCAAACTGCATTTGACCGGCCTTTTAGCGGCACATTTGTTATAATTTTACAACCGAACCCGCACGGCGATAGAGGTACCCATGGCATTACGGGGTAATCTGCGCGATTTTTCTTTCACGCAAGTTCTGAATTTAATCAACCTGGCACGCAAAACCGGGATGTTGACCGTTGAAGGTCCCGGTGAATTGGCGCGCATCTATTTCCGCGACGGGAAACTGGCATTAGCCTCCATTGGACGCGAGGAAAGCGACCTCTCCGCGATTTTGGCGCGCAGCCGCAAAATAACCGCCAATCAGGCGCGCGTCATTCGCGAACGCACCCGCAGCATGTCCGACAAGGAAGTCGGTCTGCTGTTGATTAATGCCGGGTACATATCGCAAAAAGACGTCTTCGACAGCCTGCAGTTGTACGCCATCGAAGTAACCCGCCGCCTGTTCACCTGGGTGGAGGGAATTTTCCAATTCGATCAGACCTCGCCGGTACCCAACGGGAAGATCGCGGTGCGCATCGACCTGGAAAACCTGATCATGGAAGGCTCACGGCAGCTGCGTGAGTGGGAGCATCTGCAGGAAGAAATCCCCAGCCTGGACATGGCGCTCAAATTCACCGACCGGCCGGGAGCCAACCTGCGTCATCTGAATTTAAATCTGGAAGAGTGGCGGGTAGTGCGCTACGTGAACCCCAAAAATTCCATGCGGCAGATCGCCCAGGCTACCCGAATGAACGATCTGGAAATCCGCCGGATCGCCTATGCATTGCTGCAAGCCGGTGTGGTTGAAATGGTCAGGCCGGGTGGTATAGCACCGGTCGCACCACCCCGGTCACTCCCGACCGCGAACAAAGAGGAGCACAAATCTCTGGTACAAAGGTTGATCAACCGGATACGCTCGCTCTAGTTCCTCGGAAAAGGAAAAAGGATGCAAAACGTTAAAATCGTCGTCACTGGACCCTTCAATGCAGGCAAAACTGCATTTATTCGCTCGGTTAGCGAAATTGACGTGGTCTCTACAGAGAAAAAGATCACAGCCGAGGCAGAGAAGGTCAAAAGCAGTACCACGGTGGCGATGGACTTTGGCCGCATCAGCGTGGATGAAGAATTGATTTTGTACCTGTTCGGCACTCCCGGACAGAAACGCTTTGATTTCATGTGGGAAATCCTATCCGAGGGGATGCTGGGTTTTGTCGTCACGGTGGACAGCACCCGCCCTGAGACCTTCCGCGAGGCGCGCAGCATTCTGGAAACCTTTCGCGCCTACGCACCCACCCCATACGTGGTGGCAGCCAACAAGCAGGACTGCGAAGACGCCTGGGAGGTTGAGGATATCCGCCTGGCGTTGCGCCTCAGCCCGGAAATCAAGCTGCTGCCATGTGTAGCCAATCAAAAAGAGACTGTGAAGACGGTTCTGCTGGAGCTGCTTTACAGCATCATGGAAACGATCGAATCACCGGCACCCTGAAACGACAGAGCAAACAATTCCCGCCCGGTTGGATTGGTTTCCTGCCGGGTTTTCGGTTAAAATAGTCCCACTTTTCAACCCGAGAATGTTAATGACGGATACCGCTCAACAGAAGTGTTCACAAGAAATGGTCCAGATCGTACGGGAAGCGTCCCGTGTGGTATTGGATCCTGCCGAGCTGGAATCACTGGCAGCTGCAGCGGGATTGCCAATGCCCAAGGCGGGAGGACAAAGCCATTGGAGTTGGAAGAACTTTTCAGACCTATCCACCGAATTGACAGCCCGCTACGGTCAGTTAGGCGCGCGCGGCACGGCTTTGAAGGTCGGGAGGGCAGCATTTCAGGGGGTGGTACGCACGTATGGCAGCGCGGAAGGTTTTGAGGAGCAGCAATATCAATTGCTGCCAGTGCGGAAACGCGCCCGCGCCGGGCTGGAAAAGCTGGCGGCCATTTTTGACTGCGCCTGCGGCATGCGGGTGACGGTGACGGCTGAGCCGGATGCCTGGTTGTGGACCCTGGCGGAGTGTGAGGAGTGTAATAACCCGGCTGTCGAAGCCATGGTTTCGCACTTTATGCTGGGCTTGCTGCAAGCTTACCTGGCCTGGATCAGCGGAGGAAAAGTATTCCAGGTGGAAGAAATTGCCTGCCGCGCCGATGGCGCTCCCGATTGCGTGATACGCGTTTTACGCAATCCGCTGGATTAACGCTTGTCATCCTGTTTGTCATCCTGTGGGAGCACTCTTGTTGTTTGTCATCCTGAGGGAGCGTTCTTTGCGACCGAAGGATCTAATATCGAGATGTTTCGGGCGGTGAACCTGCCCTCAACATGACAAAGGGATTGTCATCCTGAGGGAACGCTCTTTGCGACTGAAGGATCTCTTTTTGAGATGTTTCGGGCGGTGAACCCGCCCTCAATCACAGATTGCCCTGTGGGCAACATGACGATAATCATTAAGCCACTCCGCCTGTTCTTGACTTTTGACCTCTGGCAGACTATACTGACGGCAGATTAACAAACACAACGGGGAGCCCGGTTGGCCGGGCTGAGAGGAAGGCAATTGGCCTTCGACCCGCAGACCTGATCCGGATAATGCCGGCGGAGGGATATGCTTCTTGAGAAACCCAATCCCTCCCCGCAAGGAGGGTTTTTTGATGGACAACAACCGTGCCGTGGTTTTTGCCAACGGTGACCTGGTCAACGCTGCAGCCGTGCGCACCCTGCTGCAGTCTGGCGACACACTGGTAGCTGCTGACGGCGGCTACCTGCATATGAAAAAACTTGGACTCCAACCGCACCTGTTGATTGGCGATCTGGACTCGCTGCCCGCACCCGAGGTGGACTCCCTGCGGGCTGCCGGCGTTGAGCTGGAAATTTTCCCGCGTGAAAAAGACGCCACCGACCTGGAACTGGCGCTGGTGCGCATGGCCGGGCGCGGCGTACATGAAATCCGCGTGGTGGCAGCGCTGGGCGGCCGCCTCGACCAAACTTTGGCCAACCTGGGTCTGCTGGAATTGGACGAGCTGAAGGGCATCGATGTGCGCCTGGATGATGGTCACGAGGAAATTTTGATCATCCGCTCCAAATCCGTGGTGACCGGAACACCCGGCGACACACTGTCGCTGCTCTCGATGGAGGGCTGCAGCAAAGGCATCACGACCCAGGGGCTTAAATACCCGCTCAAAGGCGAAACGTTGTGCCCCAGCCGCTCGCGCGGCATCAGCAACGTCATGCTGGAGATGGAAGCGGTGATCGAAGTACGTACGGGTGCGTTGCTGTGCATCCATACCCGCCAAGCACCGACGATGTAAGGAAATATCATGAAATTCAATCCAATTCGCACCAAATTATTGGCGACCGCAATCCTGGTCAGTCTACTCCTGGCAGCTTGCGGCAGCAAAGCCGTGCCGCCGACCGAACCAACGGTCAGGAGTGAGCCAACTGCGGCCAGTGAGCCTGTCGAACTGCGTATCATGACCCACGATTCATTTCTGGCCAGTGAGGCGCTGATCACCCAATTCGAGCAGGAAAACAACGCCAAATTGTCCTTCCTACCCTCGGGAGACACCGGCGCGGCGCTCAATAAAGCTATCCTCTCTAAGAGCGCTCCCCTGGCTGACGTTTTCTACGGGGTGGATAATACCTTCCTCTCGCGCGCGCTGGAGGAACAGTTGTTTGAGCCGTATGCTTCTCCGCTGCTGACCAGCATCCCGGCTGAATTCAAGCTGGACCCGGAAAACCGCGCTCTGCCCGTTGATTACGGCGACGTGTGTATCAATTACGACAAAGCCTATTTTGCCGATAACAACCTGGCACTGCCGCAATCCCTGGATGATTTGACCAATCCGGAGTATCGGGGACTGTTGGTGGTGGAAAATCCAGCCACTTCTTCCCCGGGGTTAGCCTTCCTGCTGGCGACTATTGCCCAGTATGGTCCGGAAGGGTACCTGGACTACTGGCAGAAGCTCAAAGATAACGGCGTGGTGGTGGTCAACGACTGGAATACGGCTTATTACACCAATTTCTCCGGGTCATCAGGCCGCGGACCGCAGCCGATGGCGGTATCGTACGCTTCCAGCCCGCCGGCTGAGGTGGTCTTTGCCGCTGCTCCTCTGGACGATGCTCCGACCGCTTCGGTAGTGGCGCCGGGTACCTGCTTCCGTCAGATTGAGTTCGTCGGCATTCTCGCCGGCACACCGCAACGCGCGCTGGCTGAGAAATTTGTCGATTTTATGCTCAGCTTCCCCTTCCAGGAGGACATGCCGCTGCAGATGTTCGTTTTCCCGGTGCAGCCGGATGCTCAACTGCCAGAGGTATTTGTGAAATACGCGCAAACCGCCCAACAGCCGGCTGCGCTTGACCCGGCTGAAATCTCAGCCAACCGCTCTGCCTGGATCGATGCCTGGACGGAGACGGTTTTGCGGTGACCCTGACAGCGGTAGGAAAAGCGAACCAATCGCGCAGCAACTGGGGCGTTTTGGCGCTCTGGCTGCTGCCGCTGCTCTTCCTGGTACTGTTTTTCTTTGCTCCTCTTTTTTCGGTCTTCAAGCTGGCGGCTCAAGCTGCAGTTGAGGCTGAAGCACAGACGGGTTTATTGCAGCGGGTAACCCGCCCGTTAGGCTTCACTTTCTATCAGGCTGCGCTCTCCACCCTCTTCACCCTGATTATTGGACTGCCATCCGCGTACATTTTTGGGCGCTATAACTTCCCGGGTAAATCGCTGCTGCGGGTGTTGACCACGCTGCCGTTCATTCTGCCAACGGTAGTGGTGGCAGCCGCCTTCAACGCCTTGATCGGCCCGCGCGGTTGGATCAACCTGGCTTTGATGGGCGTGTTCGACCTGACCGCCCCGCCGCTGCAGATGCTCAACTCGCTGCCGGCTATTTTGATCGCGCACGTTTTTTACAACACCACCATCGTCATTCGCGTGGTTGGCAGCGCCTGGAGTCAGCTGGACCCGCGCATGGAGCAAGCCAGCCGGGTGCTGGGCGCCACCCCGCTGCGCACCTTGCGCGAGGTGACGCTGCCGTTGCTGCGTCCGGCCATTCTGGCAGCCGGGCTGCTGGTATTTATGTTCGACTTCACCAGCTTTGGTGTGATCTTGCTGTTGGGCGGTCCGCAATATGCCACGCTGGAGGTGGAGATCTACATCCAGGCCATGCACATGCTCAACCTGCCGCTGGCCGGGCTGCTCTCGGCGGTGCAGCTGTTATGCACCCTGGTGCTGACTGTGGCTTATTCGCGCGCATCGCTGAATTTGAACGTGCCGTTGGCGCCGCGGCTGCAAGGAGAAGGCATGAGCTCATTGCGTTCGCTGCGCAGCTGGCGGCAAAAATTGCTGGCAGGCGTGACAGTCGTCCTGTTGGCGGCGCTGTTGATCCTGCCGCTGGCAGCACTGGGCGCTCGCTCTCTGGTGCGGCTGGAGGCGGATCACGGTGATCGAGGTGAGGTGAACACCGGCCTGACGCTGGATTACTACCGCGAGTTGTTCGTCAACCGCCGCCAATCGCTGTTTTATGTGCCGCCCATCGAGGCAGCCCGCAATTCGCTGGCGTATGCCGGCACCACGGTGTTGTTCTCGCTGACTCTGGGATTCCTGGCATCCAGCGCGCTGGCCAAACGGGCGCGCATCAACGCCGTGCTGGATCCTGTGCTGATGCTGCCGCTGGGAACTTCAGCCGTGACGTTGGGGTTGGGGTTCATCGTGGTCTTCAACCGTCCACCGTTTGATCCCGGGTCGCTGCCACTGCTGATTCCTTTAGCGCATTCGCTGGTGGCATTGCCGTTTGTGGTACGTACTCTGCTGCCGGCGCTGCGCTCGATCCCGGTCAGCTTACGCCAGGCGGCCGCAGTGCTGGGAGCTTCACCCTGGCGTGTCTGGTGGGAGGTCGATTTGCCCATCATTGCACGCGCCGCCTTGGTCAGCGCCGTGTTTGCTTTTACCATCTCACTGGGCGAGTTTGGCGCCACCAGTTTCCTGGCTCGGCCTGAATACCCCACCCTGCCGGTGGCAATCTACCGCTTTATTGGGCAGCCCGGCGCCTTGAACTACGGGCAGGCGCTGGCAATGTCCACCCTGTTGATGGTGGCCTGCGGCCTGGGCATTCTGTTGATCGAACGGGTGCGGCTGCCCGGCATTCGCGAGGAATGGTAAGCGCTACGGCTGGTAGATCACCCGGTACACCCGTCCACTCTTGTCATCCGAGATAAACATTTCGCCCCTCGGTCCGAAAAACACATCCGCCGGCCGGCCGTAGGTAGCAGCAGCGCCGCAGGTTTCGCCAGGTGCACGCCATCCGCTGGCAAAGGTTTCGCTGCCGACGGGTTGCCCATTTTCCAGGATCACCCTTTCCACTTTGCAATCGCGAATTGAGGCAGCGGTAGTGTTCCATGAGCCGTGAAACGCCACATACAGACTGCTGCGGTATGCGGGCGGGAAATTGCTGCCGGAGCCCAGCGTCATGCCCAGCGGAGCGGAATGCGCCGGTGCAGTGAATTTAGCCGCCACTGCCTGGTCGCAGGTGAAGCCGGAGGGTAATTCTAGTCGGTCGTCACGCACTTCCGCGGCATTGTTGACACCCAGGGTCGGGGTGTAACAATACGGCCAGCCGTGCGAGAGGCCTTTTTGCACCGGAATGACGATTTCTTCAGGCGGAATGTCGTCGCCTAATGCATCTGAGCCCATGTGGTCAGCCCACAATTGGCCGCCCGGCGACCATAAAAAGTCTACTGAGTTGCGCAGTCCGTAAGCCCACACCGGGCGTTTGTCTGCAACCGGGTCGTTTGCGAAAGGATTGTCCGCCGGGATTGTGCCATCCGGGTTGAAACGCAAAATGGCCGCGCGGCGCGGGTCAGTTTCGACGCAGAAATTGCAGGATGAGCCGGCACTTACGTACAGTTTGCCATCCGGTCCGAAATGCAGTGTGCGGGTGGAGTGACCGCCTGAACCAGGGATCTTGTCGGTAACCAGTTCCTTCGGCCCAAAGGCACCGTTTCCGTCCGGACCTGGCAGTCGTTCCACCTTGCCGATGCTGGCAACATAGAGATAAGCACCGTTGAACTCGATGCCGTGCGGTCCACTCAGGCCGCTGGCGATAATTTCGATACCGTCCGCCAGACCATCCAGATTACGGTCGGGCAGGCGGGCAATTTGACCGCTGCCGAACAGGCTGACATACAGGTGCCCATCAGGACCAATGGTCATAAAGCGCGGCGCGCCGTTGATTCCCTGGGCATAAATGCGGATGGCGAAACCATCCGGCAAGGTAAGGCGTTGATCCGCTTCGTCGGGCGGCGGCAGGGGTAGGCTGCGCATAACAAGGGGCAGGTAGATGGTGGTTTCGTTCTGCGGCGGGCCTTGAAGTTCAGGCTGCCGCGCCAGGACTGTACCTGCTTTGAAAAATAACGATATGAAAACGATCGTCAATATCCATTTTATTCGCATGAGCTAATAATATCTAAATCAGATGTGATCAAACAACCCCCGAAAGGGTGAAAGGCGGGGGATTAAGGCCATTTTTCATGGAACAGATACTATTAGGACTTACGCAAGCAACATCCGGATAGCCGGTGATTTCAACTGTTGACGTAAGTAATCGTCCAATAGACCATGCTTCACCTGATAAATGGTCTGTTGCGTTTCCTGGGCAACCTGATGCAAACGGATCCAAACCAAGA
>DATMXL010000133.1:0-12305 GCA_035561555.1 Bellilinea sp. | reverse complement strand
CATATAGGATTACCCTATCATTTATCTATAAAGATAGTTATAATTTATTTAATCATTTTCTAATGAAAAAACAAACATGGAGGACAGAAATGAAACGTACAGTTTACATTTTGGTGGCAGTATTTGCCTTGAGCACGTTGCTTTTAGCTGCTTGTGGTGGGGGTGGCTCAACGAGTACGAACCCGGAACCACCGGCTCCCTATAAAGGCATGACCAATCCTCTGGCAGGGAATGCAGAGGCAGCGACCGCTGGCGGAGTGTTGTACGCCGAGCGCTGCGCCTCTTGCCATGGCGCAACCGGCGCCGGTGACGGTCCGGCTGCGGCTGCCTTAACCCCGGCTCCCGCTGACTTGAAAACTGAGGTCGCGGACCTGACCGATGACTATATCTTCTGGCGCATCATGGATGGCGGCGCAATGGATCCCTGGAACTCATCCATGCCGGCACAGAAGGGTATTCTTACCGACGATCAGGTGTGGCAATTGGTAACCTTCCTCCACACCCTCGCGCAATAAATCCCTCGACTCGAAGCTGTAAACAGAGCGGTTCACCCCGCTCTGTTTTTTTTAGTAAGACGCCGAGTCAGGCTGCACCCGTGCGCCACGGTGCTGCAGTTTAGGGGTAAAATACCTTCATGAAACATCCATTGCTGCGTACGCCAGGCGTACAGGCCATCGTCATGGGGGGAATTCTGCTGGCGGTCCTTGGATTGGAATTAATGGTCTGGGGATATATCGGAGGTGAGCGATTCTCTCTAGTGGCCAACTTTTTATATTGGGGGTTAGCCATTACGCTGGCTACGACTCTGGCAATTTTGGCTGCATATAGGCTGCGTCAACCAATTTTGCAGCAAGCTGATCGATCCATCCATGCGGAGCGTGAATCGCTGCAAAAGCAGCTGGATGGTATGGTCCTGCTCAATCAACTGTTAATCGATGCTGAGGATGAACATGAACTGGTTGAAAAAGCATTGGAAATCATTTCCAATGTAGCCGGGTCAACCGGAGCGTCCTTCATTCCCTTTGATGAATGGGGTCAACCACTCAAGACGTACGTCTACGGTCCCCAGATTGCACCCGAACCGCAATCGTGGACAACCCAGTTGCTGTCTCCTGTCATCCGTGAACGCTGCTGGCAGTGTACCGAGTTCCATAGTGAAACCGGAGGCAACTGCCCGCTTTTGGCGGCGCCGTTCAACGACCTGGTTCGTATATATTGCCTGCCATTAACCCGCAACGAGCATGCTATCGGGGTCGTCAACCTGTATTTACCTTCGCAGCGGGAAATATCTCAGGAGGTTCATGATTTCCTGGTTATACTGCTTACCGAGATGGCTCTGGCGATTGAAATGATCCGCTTGCGCAATCAGGAATTGATCACGCTGCGGCAATTGCAGCTGGTCAATAGCCAGCAGGAAGATCTGACCACCATCATCGGCAACCTGATCAACGGGCTGCGGGATGTGCTGGATTTCCGCTCTTCAAAAGCTATTTTTCGTGCTGCTGAACCACGTTTCAGCGGTTTTGAAATCACCAGCGGTACCGACTCCTGGCTGGACACGCCTGAAGCTCTTGCTATCCTGAATCAGATCGCCAACCAGGGTTGTTCCAGCGGTGTGGGTTCTCAAATGCAACTGCGCGAGGATGGTTCAGCCATGATCGTGCTACCGTTCAGTCTGCCGGAAGGAACCGTCATCGGCGCGGTGTTGATGACCGGCGGACGCATGTCTGTGCTTCAACCCCGGCAGTCAGCTTTGATTGAAACGGTCACCTCCCAAGCTGCCTTGTTGGTCGAAAATGAGCGCCGGCGGCTGGAAACGGAGTACCGCACGGTGATGCAGGAACGAGTACGCCTGGCGCGTGAAATCCATGATAGCCTGGCGCAGACCTTAGCTTATTTAAAATTGACCTCTGCTCAGATGCAAACCCAACTGGCTCAGGGCGACCTGGGACGTCTGGCGCAGAACCTCCAGCAGAGCCATGATGCTTTGACAGAAGCCTATCTCGAAACCCGCCAGGCAATCGATAACTTGCGCTTTGCACCGCTGCAGGGTATGGCTTTCTGGCTGGGACAAATCATTCATGATTTTGAAAAATCCAGCGGTTTAAAGGTATTTGCCTCCATTCCGGGTACCCTGCCGCAAATCAGCCCGGAGGTTCAAGCGCAATTGGTACGCATCATCCAAGAATCCTTAAGCAATATCCGTAAGCATGCGCATGCCACAACCATGTGGATCAACGTGCGCGAATGGAATCAGGAATTATTGCTTGATTTGACCGATGATGGAATCGGATTTACAGCGGATGACGTGCCAGATTTATCCCGTCATGGGCTGCGCGGGATGCGTGAACGGGCTGAACTGATTGGCGCGGATTTTCAAATTACCAGCCAGCCTGGTGCCGGCACCACCATTCATATCGAAGTACCCATCATTATCCAGGAGACACCTGCATGAGAAGTGCGCCACTCCGTCTGGTCGTGGTCGACGACCATGCCCTCTTCCGCCGCGGCCTGATTGGTTTGTTAAACGATATGCCAGAATTCCGGGTGGTCGGTGAAGCCGGCAATGGACGCGAAGCGCTGCCGATCATTCAGACAACCGAACCGGATATCATTTTGCTGGATGTCAATATGCCTGAGATGGACGGCATTCAAACTGTCGAGGCAGTGCGTAAATTACACCTGCCCTTGCACATTCTGATGTTGACCATCTCACAGCACGAAGAAGATCTGATGGGTGCCATCCGTTTAGGTGCCGACGGTTACTTGCTTAAAAATACGGAACCGGATGACCTGCGCAAGTCTATTTTGCGAGTTGCGGAGGGTGAAGGCGCTCTTTCGCCAGAAGTGACAGGGTCGGTCATGCGCGCCCTGGCACGCCAATCTGAACTTTCCAGTCAACAGACCTTATCTGATCGCGAGCTTGAAGTGTTAGACTGTCTGGCTTCCGGTCAAACCACCAGCCAGATAGGGTCGCGATTATTTATTTCCGAAAACACTGTGAAGACCCACGTCCGGCATATTCTGGAAAAAATGGAAGCCTCCAACCGCACTGAGGCTGTCAGTAAGGCGATCCAATTGGGATTAATCCAAAAGGCTTGATCGAGCTTGAGGCGATTTTAAAAAATCGACCTTCCGGATAAATATTTCTGGAGAATTTCAACAACGGTTTAGGGTGATTAAGAAATCACCCTACCGTTAAGCTTGATTTAACCTAATTGTCAGGGGGAAGGGTGGAAGGAATTTGGACTAAAACCGTGTAAATTAGTACCTGTGGAGCGACCCAATCGGTTCTATTCTGCTCTGCATGGGAAAGATATATGGTCAGTTCATTCCCCTCAGCTGAATACAAAGTATTGATGGCATCCGCCAACCCGCTTTTCCGCAAGGGGTTGGAAAAAATGGTCCTTGGACGATATGGCGAGTCCACCACCCTTCGTGCCACCACCACCACGTCTGAGACGCTGGAAGTGATGGAAAGCTGGCAGCCTAATCTGGTCATCGTCGATTACGACGACAAATCCATATCCCGTGCTGAATTCTTACATCAATTTGTAACCGGCGATCTACCCATGCAGGTCATGTTGGTTTCACTGCAAGCCAGCGGCGCTGTGGTTGTTTATGACCGGCGCACACTGACGCCGGCTCAGGCTCAGGATTGGCTGAGCAGCCCGCAATTTCTCCCGAATCCCCCTCATTCGGAAGCCCAGCCCGCCAGGAGGAATTCATCTATGAAGCATTATGTTTTTGCCGGAGTCTTGGTCTTGATCCTGACCGTGCTGGTTGATTTGCTGCTGTCGGTCACCCGGTTACTGCCAGTTCAAGCCAGCCTGCAAGCCCAACCAATCGATCGGCTTTTCGATATTGAGATCATTGCTATTTCTTTTTTGTTCTCATTGATCGCGGTATTTATTGTCTACAGCCTGGTGGTATTTCGCCGCAAAAATGGCCTGGACGAGGATGGTGCTTATTTCAAGTCAAATAACCCGCTGGAAATCATCTGGACCGTAATCCCGTTAGGTGCCGTGATTGGTCTTTCTTACTTTGGCGCTATCACCCTGGGTCAGACCCGGCAAGCGGATCCGGCTCCGATCGAGATTAAGGTTGTTTCCGGACAATGGTTCTGGCGCTTTGAGTATCCCGAGTACGGTATCGTCTCGGACAAAATGTATATGCCAGTGGATAAGCAAGCCAAATTAACTTTGACCTCCTTGGATGTGATTCATTCTTTCTGGGTGCCTGAATTCCGGGTCAAGCAAGACTTGCTGCCTGGCGAAAATTTGGTCCGCGAGCTGCGGATCACACCTACCTTGGTGGGTGAATACAAGGTTCGCTGCGCAGAGATGTGCGGGACCTCGCATGCCTACATGGAAAGCCCGGTTATCGTGGTGGAACAGGCGGATTTTGACGCCTGGGTTCAGGGAGAATTGGCTGCAATCGGCACTGACCCGATTGCACGCGGTGAACGTTGGGCTAAAAACAACGGCTGCCAATCCTGCCACTCGGTGGATGGCACGGTCAATGTTGGCCCAACCTGGCAGGGATTATTTGGAAAAACAGTCGAGCTGATGGACGGGTCTACCGCGGTGGTGGACGATACCTACCTGCTCAATGCCATCACTAATCCAAATATGCAGGTCCAGGTAGGCGCTGTCGCCAATGTCATGCCGCAAACCTACAAGGACAGCATTTCCGCCGAGCAGCTCTCGGACATTATCGCATTTATCAAATCACTCCAGTAAGCCGGGGTCCGGAGGATAGGCCTGATGAAAAAAATTTTATCGATCGGTTTTGTGACCGGAATCATTGGACAAATCATTGGCGTCGCAGTGGGTATTGGGTTGTTGACGGGCATCCGTGCGCTGATGGGACTTGCGCCAAAGACTGAACCGGCAGCTGTCCTTGGAGCGGTCTTTGGGGTAATCGGTTTTATGATTGGTGTCGGCGGTTTTAAAGACTGGTTTGCCTGGGCTAAGGGTGAGGATACGATTGAGGCTGAGGAGTTCCACGACCAGCCTGGAATTATCCGCTATTGGGGATACTCACTCGACCATAAAGTAATTGGCGTTCAGTACGGCATTCTCTCACTGCTCCTGCTGGTGTTGGGCGGTACCTTTGCGCTGATTTTCCGCGCTGAGTTAGCCCAAACAGGCATCCAGTTCATCAGCCTGGATTTTTTCAACACTTTGATAGGCATGCACGGTATGGTGTTGATCATATCTATCCTGTTGGGTATTTCCGCCCTCTCTAACTATCTGGTGCCGCTTTTAATCGGTGCAAGGGATATGGCTTTCCCGCGCCTCAACGCATTTGGCTTCTGGTTAGCAGTACCAGCTTCGATCACCATTGTGGCTGCCATATTCACCGGCGGATTTGATACCGGTTGGACCGGTTACCCGCCGCTTTCAGTGAGGGCACCGCTTGGCATGCAAATGTTTTTCGTCGCAGTATTCTTTGCCGGCTGGTCATCCATTCTGGGTGCGCTTAACTTGATTGTGACAATCATCCGTATGCGGGCCCCAGGAATGAACCCATTCCGCATGCCAATTTTTGTCTGGGCAGTGCTGGCAACTTCTATTATTGCCCTCACCGCCACCCAATTGATTGGTACCTCTTTCCAGATGGTCAGTTTCCAGCGCTTATTCGGCATGGGATTTTTCGACCCGGCTAAAGGCGGAAATCCGCTGCTGTTCCAGCACCTGTTCTGGTTTTACTCCCATCCGGCAGTCTATGTATTCATTCTGCCTGGTCTCGGTATCATCAGCGAATTGCTGCCGGTGTTCGTACGCAAACCGCTCTTCGGCTATAAATGGGTTGCCATGTCATCGATGGGAATCGCTTTAGTCGGGTTCCTGGTGTGGGCACACCACATGTTCACCTCTGGCATGGAAGAATATCTGCGCGTGCCGTTCATGTATTCCACTTTGTTGGTTGCGGTGCCAACCGGGATTAAATTCTTCTCCTGGACGGCTACCATCTGGCAGGGAAAAATGCGCTTCGCCACGCCCCTGCTCTTCACTCTCGGTGGAATTATGGTGTTTCTCCTCGGCGGTTTGACCGGTCCTCCGTTAGGCACAGTCGCCACTGATTTGCACTTGCATGACACCTATTTTGTGGTCGGTCACTTTCACGACACCTTGTTTGGCGGCTATATCTTCCCTCTATTTGCTGCCATCTATTTCTGGTATCCCAAGATCACCGGGCGCAGGATGAACGAAACGCTTGGCAAGATTCACTTCTACCTTATGACCCCCTCCTTTCTGGTTATGACTTTTGGCCAGATGGCAGTCGGATTGCTCGGTATGCGCCGCCGCATCGCCGATTATGATCCCGCACAGGGGTTCCAAACCACCAACCTGATCGTTACCATCGCGGCTTTCTTAATCGCGGTTTCGATCCTGATCTTCTTCATTAATCTTTTTGTGAGCGCCAAAAAAGGTGAACCGGCAACCAATAACCTGTGGGAGTCGCGCTCACCGGAGTGGGCTATCCTGCCGTCGCCTGCGCCGCAGCATAACTACGAAAAACCATTCAGTGTGGTCGGTGACCCGTATGATTACGGCCTGAAAGATTCAAAATTTGTCGAAACTGCACCCCAGCAGTCAGCGGATTGAGATAAAGCGAGAAAAACATGGAAACTAAAAAAACATCTGAATTACGCCGCGGTGTGCTGGTCTTTCTGGCATTGGCTGTTCTGACGGCGGTTGAATACATTATCGGCACCAACGAAGCGCCGACCATCTTCCTGTGGGTTATTGCCATCCTCAAAGGCGCGCTAGTGTTGGTTTACTTTATGCATATCACCCGCCTGTCTGGCAATGAAGGAGGTCATTAATGACCACTCCCGCTGCATCCCTGGAGACCCATGCCTATAAGCTCGGCACAGCGCGAATCGGTCTTTGGCTTTTTATCCTATCGGATTCATTCGTCTTTGCCGCTTTATTGGTTTCCCGCTTCTACCTGTTGGGCGATAAACGCCCGCACCTGGAGCAAGGGTTGGGTTTGATTGTCACCTCGGTGTTGTTGATATCCAGCTTTTTCATGAACCGGGCTGAAGTCCAAATGTCCATGGGCAATCGCAAAGGATTTATCACCAGCACGCTGGTCACCATGCTTCTTGGCATCGGCTTCCTGGTGGGAGTGATCGGGTTCGAATGGGCTTTGGCTCCCTTTGGTCCAGCGGACGGTGTTGAAGGCGCGGTTTTCTACATGATGACTGGCATGCATGCCTTCCATGTGTTTACCGGTGTGGTTTTCCTTTTCATCATCTTGCGCAATGGGATCAAAGGCCGATACAGTCCGGCGAAACATTGGGCTGTAGAAGCTGCTGCCAATTACTGGCATTTTGTGGATTTGGTCTGGATTCTTTTCTACCCAGCTCTGTACCTGATCGGTACGGTTTAACTATTTCTCCATCTGGCGGGCGAGGGGGTTCGCCAGCCATAATGAAAGGTTAAAAAATGCAGCGCAAAGTAATATACGGAGTGGTGGGGATCCTGGCGGTGGTATTGCTCATCTGGGCAACAGCCTTTGCGCAGCCCTATACTTTGCACGGTTCTGAAATCACGAATGGCGTGACCGCACCGACAGTTACTTTGACCCGAATGGACGGATCGATTTTTAGCATCGAGGAGCAGATGGGCAAGATCGTACTCCTCTTCTTCGGTTATACCTCCTGCCCGGATGTCTGCCCGACCACACTGGCGGATATGAAGCGGGTCAAAGCCGACCTGGGCGACCGCGTCGACCAGGTTGAGTTTGTGTTTATAACCGTCGATCCACTTCGGGATTCACCTGAGCGGGTGCAGGCCTATGCATCAGGTTTTGACTTGCAATTCATTGGTCTCTCCGGTGCAGAAAGCGATTTAACGCCTGTTTGGCAGGACTATGGGGTCTTTCGCCAGGTGCAGGAATCGACCAGTGCCGCCGGCTATCTGGTTGACCATTCATCTCGTCTTTACTTGATCGACACAGCCAACCACCTGCGTGTTACCTACCCGTATGGCACGCCGGTGGAAGATCTGGCGGCAGACATTCGTTTCCTGCTGAAGGAAAACTAAGATGACCCCAACGATTCGGGCTGCGTTGAAACGTCTGGGGATCACTTTCTTGATCTGCATGGTTTTTGCCTTTGCGGTGGCGGAGATCTCCTACCAGTTGGTGAAAAACCAGTCGGACCGGGCACCGCGCCAGATTGAAATTTTGATTCCACCCGACACCGCGGATCAGATTGCCAACGGACTACCCGGCCCAACCATGCCGGATTTGCGCTTTGCTGAAGGCGATCAGATCCTGGTACGTAATCTGGATTCAGTCAGCCACCAACTAGGACCATTGTGGGTCCCAGCCAATTCTTCCAGTGTATTGACACTCGACCGTCCCAGCAGCTACAGCCTATCCTGTACCTTCCAGGGGTCCAAAACCCTGGATATTGAGGTGGTGGCGCGTGCCAAAGCTTCGGATCGCGTCCTGGGCATATTATCCATTGGTCTGCCGACCTGGATGTTGGTGTGGTTGTACACCTTGATTGCTATTCCCATGCCGCCTAATCCGCCGCAGCCGGCTGAAATGCCATAGGCCATTCCGATGCTGAAACGTTTTCTAACCGTCCGTTGGATTTTGACCACCATTTTGGTAATTGCCGGGGTGGGTGTTCTGATTCGTCTGGGTTTTTGGCAGCTGGACCGGTTGGAATGGCGTAGGGCTTTTAATGCCCGGGCAACCAGTCAGCTGAATGCGCCAGAACTGGATTTAAACGCGGTTCAACCTGTGGATGATCTTTACGACATGGAATACCGCAGCGTCGCTGTGACAGGGCGGTACGATTTCAGTCAGGAAATCCTGCTGCGTAACCAGGTTTGGGAAAACCGCCTGGGCTACCATGTGTTGACGCCATTGAAGGTTACTGGTTCCGACTGGTACGTTTTGGTCGATCGCGGCTGGATTCCATTTGAAGACGCAGCCAGCCGGTCAAAATATCAAGAACCGGGTGAAATCCGTGTGCAAGGCATGCTCCGCCGCGGGCAGGAAAAACCAGACTTTGGCGGGGTGGCAGATCCCACCCTGGCTCCGGGTGAATCCCGACTGGACGCCTGGAACATGGTGAATTTGCCGCGCATAACCGAGCAATCGAATTTAATGCTGCTGCCGGGTTATATCATCCAGGCACCTCAGCCTGGTTGGACGGCTCTCCCTCACCGCAGCCTGCCGGAAATCGAGATTAGCGAAGGCTCACACCAGTCTTACGCCATGCAGTGGTTTTCATTCGCTGTTATTCTGGGGCTGGGCTATCCCTTTTTTGTACGCCGTCAATTGAAAAAACAATCACAAATAGAAGATTCTGCAATTTTGGACAAATTGATCAAACCCCAGGCCGATCGGGGAGGAGCATAAACTATGAAAGCACACATTGAAACGACTCAACCTAAGAACTGGTTTCGCCGGGCACTGATCTCGGCTGCCATAATCACTTTTTTACTGGTCATGGCAGGCTATCTGATCCGGTTTGATGGCGCTGAAAACGCCTGCCCGGATTGGCCGACCTGTTATGGTCAATGGGGAATTCCTGCCAGTCTGGCAGCCCAGCTGGAAATGGCGCACCGCATTCTGGCAGGATTGGCTGCCGCAACTATTTTCGTAGTGACCATCTGGGCTTTTTCCCGCCGCGTATCCCGTTCAACGGTTCGTTACCTTTTAACCGGCGCTCTGATTGGCGTTATAGCTGAATCACTACTGGCGAGTGGTCTCTTTCCACGAATTACCCCCCTCTTGACCGGCAATATCCACCTTGCACTGGCTCTGATTACGATGGCACTGGTTACCGCAGCCGCTGTTGTGGGCAACTTAACCCCAAAAACTGCAATGGCAGAAATCCCCCGCTCAAGGTACTCCCGCCTAGCGTGGCTGACCATGTTGACAATGCTTATGGTGATGCTTTCCGGCGCCTGGTTGACCTCAGCTGGAACAGCCAATGCCTGTGACGGTTGGCCGCTGTGTTCTGGCGGCTTGCCCACGACCCAGGCGGGTTGGCTTGCTTTTGGACACCGCTTACTGACACTCTTCGCCGGAATTCTGGTTGCGGCTCTCTCAATCCTTGCCTGGCGTAAGCATTACCGCCAGCCAGTCCTGTTGACCAGCGCGACAGCAGTTGGATTATTATTCGTCGGTCAGATTTTGATCAGCGCGCTCAAAGTTGAACGGGGATACCCAATCGACCTGGTTGGGCTGCATGCGACCGCTACCGCGGCGCTGTGGGCGACTCTGATTGTAACTGCCACAGCGGCTATCTTTGAAGTGGAAAGCGTTCACCCGGAAATTCAGAATCATTCCCGGTCAGTCGGTGCCGGGCGTTTGAAAGCCTTCCTGATGCTCAATAAACCTATCATTGTGGCCCTGCTGCTGGTTACCACCTTCGCTGGTATGGTTGTAGGTGGTAAACAAATGCCCACATTCTGGCTGGCATTCTGGACCTTGCTGGGCGGAGCATTGGCTGCTGGCGGCGCTTCAGCGCTTAACCAGGTGATCGACCGTGTGATTGATGGCAATATGCAGCGTACCGCCAAACGCCCGCTGCCTTCTGGCGCGCTGACACCCGCCGAGGGTTTGGCTTATGGTGTAGGCGCTTGTCTGGCAGCCTTCTTTATCCTGGCAGGTTTTGTTAACCTGCTGGCTGCAGTTTTGTCTTTGGCTGGAATGATTTATTACGTGCTGCTCTATAGTGTGTGGCTAAAACATGCTACCGTGCAAAATATTGTCATCGGCGGCGGCGCCGGCGCTATTCCGCCATTGGTAGGCTGGGCAGCAGCTACGGGCGCTTTGAACATCCCCTCATTGTTCTTATTTGCCATCGTATTCATGTGGACTCCGCCGCACTTCTGGGCATTGGCAATCGTTCGCAAGAATGATTATGCCCGTGCTGGCGTGCCCATGCTGCCGGTGGTCAAAGGCGAACACTATGCCCGCATCCAGATATTTATTTACACACTCGAACTGGTAGCGTTGACACTGCTGATGCCATTATTTAAAATGACCGGCAGCCTGTTCCTGGTGTCGGCAGTTGTCCTGGGCTTATGGCTGATTTATGCTGCCTGGAATGTCCTGCGGAAACCTGGTAACAAGGTGGCTTGGACAATGTACCGCTATTCCAGCATGTACCTGGCCTTCCTATTCCTGGCTCTGGTGTTGGATGTGCTGATCTAATGCAGGTGGACCAATATTTTCGCTTTGGACCACAAATCTTCCAACCGGTAATAATCGCGCTGCTCTTTGGAAAACAAGTGCACCACCACATCGCCAAGGTCAACTACTACCCAGCCCGATTTCGAGCCACCTTCAATCCTGCCGTTGATCTTGTGATTCTTTTTCGCGGCTTCCGTGGCAGTGTCAGCCAGGGCGTCCAGCATACGGTCACTGGTGCCATTGCAAATTACAAAATAATCTGCAAAGGATGAAATTTCCTGAATATCTAGGAGTAATATATCTTCCCCCTTCTTGTCTTCGAGCGCGTTGATGATACTGCGAGCAACTTCCAATGTGTTCAGTTGGCACCTCTTTCAATATTTTAAGTTTGGCTGATTTTAACATACTTGGCAGACGAAAATCAACGGCTAATGTACGGCAGCCTGAAGATTGAATTGTGCCAGGACGCTGTAAAGCGGTCCCTGCGGTCGCAAGTCGCTGCGGAAGAGCGTAAAATGGGTAACCGAGAATCCGTCTAGGGATCCAACGTCGATGGATTTCAGCGCGGCGCCAAGGTTGAGGATATCAGCAGGCGAGGCATCTTTTTTCACCCGTCCCAAAGTTAAGTGCGGAGAAAAACCGCGTTCCTCGGGTTGAATACCAATGCTCCTCGCTGCCGACTCGATACTGGCGACGAGTTCGTTCAAAACTGCTGGAGCCTGAAATCCAACCCATATGACGCGCGGACGTTTTGAATTGGGAAATGCCCCAACACTCGCCACCTCGGCAGAAAAACTATGGTATGCGGTACTTTCAGCCTGCAGGAGTTTGGTTAATTGCTCCAGGTCCGCCGGAGAGGTATCTCCCAGGAATCTCAATGTCAGGTGGATGTTTTCGACCGCCACCCAGCGCACGCCCTTCACACGCTGCGCCTTGAATTTCTGGATGGTAGACTCGAGCTCAGTTTTAATCTCACTCGGAAGCGTTATGGCGATGAATGCACGGATTAAAGTCATGGGTAGCGGCTTACCTCATCCAGTTTTGCTGAGTATAGGGTTGCGCATTCTTGATGTCAAGGGAATTCTCCCCGCTGGGAGAATCGAATCCTCTTGACAGGATCATCCTAC
>DATMXL010000132.1:0-7521 GCA_035561555.1 Bellilinea sp. | reverse complement strand
CCTTACCCGGTGGATGCCTCGCACCCCAACTTTATCCTGGAACACAACCGCTGCATCCTGTGCCGGCGCTGCATCCGCGCCTGCTCGGAGCTGGTGGGAGTCAACACGCTAGGTGTAGAAGAACGCGGCGCCAAGACCTTTGTCATCGCCGATCTGAATGTACCCATCGGTCAGAGCTCCTGCGTGTCCTGCGGTACCTGCATCCAGGTGTGTCCAACCGGCGCATTGATTGATCGTAAGAGCGCTTATCTGGGTCAGGAGAAAAACCTGGATTATCAAAAGACCATCTGCGTCGGCTGCTCCATCGGCTGCGGCATTCAGGTAGTCTCGCGAAACGGCCAGGTGATCCGGGTCGAAGGTGACTGGGATGCGGCAATCAATGAAGGCGTGATCTGCAAACTCGGGCGCTTCACCTCAATTTCCGACGACCGCCAGCGAATCACCACCCCGCTGATGCGAAAAAACGGTACATTGGTTCCGGCGAGTTGGGATGAAGCAATCACCACGGCGGCTTCTCACCTGCAAGATACGGAAAAAGTAGCTGCATTGACCTCGACACGGCAGCCGGCTGAGACATTGCATGCCTTCAAACAGTTGTTTGGCGGCGGCATTGCAACCTCGATCGAAGAAGGGTCGAGCACCACCCTGGCCTCACAGTTGGCAGCCAGCAAAGGCAAAGCATTTGAAGGCAGCGTGAAGGACATCAAAAACGCTGACGGTTTCCTGTTGTTTGGGGCAGATGTGACCACACAGCATGAAGTAGCCGGGTTCTATGCCCGCCGTAAGATGCAAAATGGCGCGCCATTAATCGTGATCGACAGCGCGGAAAATACGCTGCACAATCTGGCCAATTGCACGCTGACCCCCAAAGCCGGCAAGGAACTCGATCTAATCAGCGGCCTGACCGCGGCGATCGCGCGACTTGGGCAGAATAAAACTGAATATACCGGCGACCCCATCCAGGTGATGAATGCTGCAGCAGAGTCCACCGGCATTTCGACGGATCTTATGCTTGAAGCTGGCTTTAAATTCGCAGCGGCGGCGCAACCGGTGCTTATTTACGACGGAGCCAAATTGCACAACCTGGACGTGCTCAATGCACTGGTCAAGCTGGCGGAAACTGCTGGCGCGGCGCTGGTCAGCCTCAAAGGCGGCGCCAACAGCCTGGCAGCAGCGCAATACGGGTTGGATAAAGCCTATACTCCGAACGGACATCAGGCTGCCTACGTGGTGCTCGGCGACGAAATCCCATCCGAACGGTTAGTGAAAAACCTGGAGAAAGCTCCATTCCTGGTGGTACAGGCCAGCCATGAATCTAAACTGACCGCCATGGCAGATATTGTGCTGCCTGTGACCACCTGGCTCGAACAGGGAGGCCATTACTTAAGCGTCGATGGCGCGCTGCAAATGGCAGAGAAGAGCCTACCCGTTGCCGGAAAAGAAGTAATGAGTAACGATGCGGTGCTCAAGTGCCTGGCGCAGCAGATGAACATAACCATCAATGGTTCCTGGCAGGCAGAACTGCTGCAGCGAACTTCACCGGTAGAAATAACGGTCTAATTGCCAGGGAATCAGGAGAAACTCATGACTAAACCAAAAGTTGCATCAGACTGGTTGGCAGGCTGCGCTGGCTGCCACATGTCGCTGCTGGATATCGACGAACGGATCGTCACCCTGGTTGAGGTTGCCGACCTGCGCGCCACCCCCATCACTGACCTGAAAGAGCCGGATGAATCCGGCGTGGCGGTTGGGATACTGGAAGGCGGCATCAATAACAGTGCCAACGAAGAAGTAGCGCACCGCATGCGCAACCGCTGCGGTACTCTGGTCGCACTGGGAGATTGCGCAGTTTTTGGCGGTGTTCCGGCTATGCGCAATTTTTTCAAACTCGAGGATGCCTTACGCCGCGCATATGTCGAAACCGAAAGCACGGACAGCGAAGGTAAAATCCCGTCCGATCCCGAACTGGCGACCATGATGCGCGTACGTTCGCTACAGGAAGTTGTGCCGGTGGATATTTTTGTGCCAGGCTGCCCGCCTTCGGCTGACACGATTTTTTACGTGCTGGCCGAACTGGCTCAGGGCCGCAAACCCGTGCTCACTGACGAAAACCTGGGGTGGCATTAATGGGAGGCATGATGGCGACGCAAAAAATCACGATTGAACCGATAACCCGCATCGAGGGTCATGCCAAAGTGACCATCCACATGAATGCGGATGGCAATGTGGATCATGCCTACCTGCATGTCAACGAATTCCGCGGTTTCGAGAAATTCTGCGAAGGCAGAATGGTTTTCGAAATGCCGACCATCACCCCGCGCATTTGCGGCATCTGTCCGGTGAGTCATCACCTGGCAGCTGCCAAAGCCGGCGACGAAGTGTATGGGGCACCCCCTCCCAGACCAGCCAATCTGCTGCGTGAATTGATGCACATGGGCCAAATCATCCAAAGCCATGGCATGCATTTCTTTGAACTGGCTGGGCCGGATTTGCTGCTCGGCTTTGATGCCGACCCGGCTATTCGCAATGTGGTGGGATTGATCCAGGCGAACCCGGAGCTGGCACTTAAAGCGGTCAATCTGCGAAAGTACGGGCAGGAGATCATCCGTATATTGGGCGGACGGCGGATTCACCCCGTCTTCGCGGTACCCGGCGGCGTCAATAAAGCACTCGAGGGGGCAGAACGCGACGAAATCTTTGCGGGGTATCACAAAGCACTGGACACCGTCAAATTGGGAATCCAGATTATTAAAGGCTGGGCTGAAGCCAATCAGGATGATATTAACAAGTTCGCGGTTTTTCCGTCCGGTTATCTTGGCCTGGTCAAAGCAGGAAATACACTCGAGCTGTATGATGGCGATGTACGCCTGATCGATGCAGCCGGCAAGCAGCTGGAGCTGTTCGATGGGCGGACTTATCTGGATTACATTGCTGAACATGTCGAGGACTGGTCCTATCTCAAATTCCCCTACTACAAGAAAATGGGATTCCCCGGGGGCGTGTATCGCGTTGGACCTCTCGGCCGCATGAATGCTTCAGACCGCATGGCGACACCGTTGGCGGATGCTGAAATGAAGATCTTCAAGGCTATGAACCCGGGCAAGCCGATCGAAAACACTCTGCATTTCCACTATGCGCGGCTGATTGAAGCCATGTACGCCGTGGAAAGAGTAGCCATGCTATTGGACGACCCGGATATTCTCTCGACTGATCTGCTCAACACGCGCCACGACTTCAAGGGCGAGGGTGTGGGTGTGATCGAAGCGCCACGCGGCACCTTGTGGCACCATTATTGGGCAAACGAAAACGGTCAACTCGAGAAAGTCAACCTGATCGTAGCCACCGGTAACAATAACTGGGCGATGAGTAAAGCAGTTGACAGCGTAGCTAAAACCTACATCAACGGCCAGATTGTGCGGGAAGGACTGCTCAACCGGGTTGAGGCAGCCGTCCGCGCGCATGACCCGTGTTTGTCCTGCTCCACGCATGCTGTCGGTCAAATGCCAATCGTGGTCGAGGTGCTGGACGATCAAGGCAACCTCACTCAAACAATATCCCGTGGTGAATAAATCGGTTAGAATGGGTCTGGGTCAAGGCAAGAGGGGATCCCCAGACCCATTTGACCGGGAATCAGCAGGATGAAAATACTCCTTTTCGGCTACGGTAATATCGACCGGCAAGACGATGGTGTAGCCTGGCATATCTTACGCGGTGTGGCGGAACATTATCATGTGATTCTTCCGGTGTTTCCGGAAGAAACGACCAGCGAAATCACGGAATCCCTGACCTGTTCTTATGCGCTGCAACTGACTCCCGAGAGCGCGGAATGGGTTTCTCAGTTTGAAAAAGTAATATTTATCGATGCGCATACCGGCAGCGTGGAAGAACCGCTGCATGTAGAAAATTTAGATGCCAATTTTCAAACCTCTCCGTTCACCCATCATTTGACGCCGCAAACCTGCCTGGCTCTGGCCGAATCCCTTTACGGAAAAGCTCCCGCGGCAACGCTTATTTCGGTGCGCGGTTATGAATTCGGCTTCTCGCAACAATTATCAGCACAAACCGGCGAGTTAGCATTGCAGGCTATTCGTAAGATCGTCAGTATCATCGACTAATCAGGTGATCAGTACGCATTATTTTCATGACAATCGACCGCAAGCCAGGGGATGGAGGACACTTCACGCCATCCGCCGGAGATGATACAAAATAAGGTAATCCATCGGAAGAATTGCAGATTGAAATGCTACCGCCAACACTGCTGATCGATACCCTTAAGAGCATCCCATGGTTTTTTGACTTCAATGCCAAACAGCTGGAACGTTTGGCCAGCATTTCTGCCATCCTGGAAGTCAAAGCTGGAAGCACCATCTTCTGCGAAGGCGAGCGGGTGGATAATGTCTACATTATCCTGGATGGGCAGGTGGCGGTGGATTCAGCCATTCCTGGACACGGATCGGTGCGGATCTATCAGGCTGAGGCGCTGGATATCATCGGCTGGTCGAGATTGACACCCATTGTGCGTCAGCGGGTAGCTACGACCTCGGTTTTGGAAGATGCGCGCTTATTGGTGATCAACGGTGACGAGTTGGAGCACCTGTGTGAGGAAGATAACCACATCGGGTTCGTCATCATGCGCAGAATTGCCAACGTGGTGGCGACCAACATGCTCACCACCAAAATCCAGTTAATGGATCTTATCCTCCAGCTTTCAGGGGAACACAGTAATACTCCAGCACATTGATGGGATCAACTCCCACTTAATCGATTAATATTGGTAGGAAAACGATGCATGAATTAGCGGTGACTGAGTCCATTCTTGAAATTGCGACCCGGCATGCACAGCAAGCCAATGCAACCCGGGTTAGTGATATTTACCTGGTCATCGGTCAACTTTCCAGTATCGTTGATGATTCGGTCCAATTCTACTGGGATGCAATGGCCGAAAACACATTGTGCCAGGGTGCGCAGCTGCATTTCAAACGCATTCAAGCACGCATGCACTGTCAGGATTGCCAGGGCGAATTTGAACTTGCCAGCCAGCTGGAACCCTGTCCGGCTTGCGGTAGTTTTCGGTTGACTGTGGCGGCAGGTGACGAATTTTACATGGAATCGATCGAGGTTGAAAACACGCCGGAGGCAATATGACGGTTAATCGGGTGCAGGTGGTCGAAAACATTATGAATGCCAACGATCAGGTGGCACAGATCAACCGCCAGACGCTGGATCAAGCAGGCGCCTTCTCCATCAACCTGATGGCTTCCCCGGGCGCGGGAAAGACCAGTTTTATCCTGAAAACTATCCAGGCGCTGCGCCAGGATTTCAAAATCGGCGTGGTGGAGGGCGATACGGCTCCGGTGACCATCGATGCGGATAAAATCAATGCGGTCGGCATGCCAGCGGTGCAGATCAACACCGGCGGCGAATGCCACCTGGATGCCATGATGCTCAAAGCCGGGCTGCAGCAGCTGCCGCTGCCAGAAATCGATTTGCTGATTGTGGAAAACGTAGGCAATTTGATTTGTCCGGCAGCATTCAACCTCGGGACTCACATCAACCTGCTGGTGGCGAGCATCCCGGAAGGCGATGATAAACCCTATAAATACCCGAATATTTACCGCGGGCTGGAAGTGTTGATCATCAACAAGACCGACTTGCTGCCTTATATTGATTTCCGCATGGAATATTTCCAACAGGGCGTGGAAATGCTTAACCCTGGGTTGACCACCTTTGCCGTCTCATGCAAGACCGGCGAAGGGATCGATGCCTGGACAGATTGGCTGCGGGAAAGAATGGCTGCAACGCGGCAGGTATGATGACCGAACTAGCCGGGCTGAAAGTTCGGGTGCGCGGAATCGTGCAGGGAGTCGGATTTCGACCCTTCGTGTACGGTCTCGCAGTCCGTAACCAGTTGACCGGTTGGGTGCGCAACACCTCCAGCGGGGTGGAAATTGAAGTTAACGGGCAACTGGACGGGTTACAGGCCTTCTTAAACGACCTCGAGCACCAGCCGCCGCCACTGGCGCGGATTGACTCACTCGTGGCGGAAACCACCCGGGCAAATCACTTCACTACCTTCGAGATTCTCGAATCGCAGCCTGATCCAAATGAATTCATTCCGGTCTCGCCGGATATGAGCATCTGTCCGGACTGTCAGCGCGAGTTATTCGAGGCGGCCAACCGCCGCTACCGCTACCCCTTCATCAACTGCACCAACTGCGGACCGCGTTTCAGCATCGTCCGAGATATCCCTTACGACCGGCCTTTGACGACCATGGCAGATTTCCAGATGTGTCCGGCCTGCCAGGCGGAGTATCACGACCCGCTTGACCGGCGTTTTCATGCTCAACCGACCGCCTGTCCGGATTGCGGACCACAGCTGTGGTTTGAAGTTAACGGGACACGGCTGTGCGAGCGCGAAAATGCGCTGCAGCAGGCGCGTGAATGGCTCAAGAACGGAAAAATTTTGGCAATTAAAGGCCTGGGCGGCTTTCACCTGGCGTGCGATGCATCCAGCGCACAAGCGGTTGACGAACTGCGGAGGCGCAAGAAACGATCCGACAAGCCGTTTGCCTTGATGGCTTTCGACCCGGAAAGCATTGAACGGGAATGCCGGGTAACGAAAGCCGAACGGGACTTGCTGACTTCTCCGCAGCATCCCATTGTGCTGCTGGAACGCAAACCAGAATCAAAGGTGGCAGCTTCAGCCGCGCCGCAACAGAAATCGCTCGGTTTCATGCTGCCGTACACTCCGTTGCATTTGCTGCTGCTGCAACCCGAAGCGGATTTTCCGACCACGCTGGTGATGACCAGCGGTAATTTGAGCGAGGAACCCATCGCTTACCGCGACACCGAAGCGCAAGATCGGCTGGCGGAGCTGGCGGACGCTTTCTTGATGCATGACCGCGGAATTCATATGCGGGTGGATGATTCGGTAGTTCGCACGGCGCGTGAAAAACCCTATTTTGTGCGCCGCTCTCGCGGTTACGCGCCCGATCCGCTGCTTTTGGCACAGGAAATGCCGCCTTTGTTGGCGACCGGCGCAGAACTCAAAAATGCTTTTTGCCTGACCCGTCAGCGGTATGCCTTTCTGAGCCATTACATCGGCGACATGGAAAATTACGAGACGCTGCGTTCGTTCGAAGAAGGAATTCGGCATTACGAGCGGCTGTTCCGCATTCAGCCAATTGCGATTGCTGCCGACCTGCACCCGGATTACCTGGCAACCCGCTATGCAGTCGCGAGATCCGACGAGGAGAAGCTGCCGCTGATTCAGGTGCAGCACCACCACGCGCACCTGGCAGCCTGTCTGGCGGATAATCAATGGCAGGGTGACGAACCGGTGATCGGCGTGTGCTTTGACGGCACCGGTTACGGCAGCGACGGCGCGATCTGGGGCTCTGAATTTCTGGTCGGCGATTACCGAGGTTATCAGCGGGCTGCGCACCTAAAGTATGTGCCGCTGCCGGGCGGCGACCAGGCGGTACGGCGGGTAGCGCGCATGGCGCTGGCGCATCTGTGGGC
>DATMXL010000131.1:0-7723 GCA_035561555.1 Bellilinea sp. | reverse complement strand
TCTTACAATTTTCTTTCCAAAATAGTATAGTGCAATTCCTTGCAAATACGCCAGGAATCAGAACCGGTTTACCTTTCTAGAGAATCCAGCCTACCCGGACAACCGATCCACTTCATCGATCAGAGTGACTACCGGCGAGCCAATCACCCCGGCGCGCCGAATGGCATCCTTGAAATCCTGCGACGCATACAGCTCGGTCGCCAGATCCATGTCCGCGAACTCGGTCAGCACCACTACTGCATCATGCTGCCCCAACACGCGGAAAGCGCGTGCACCTTTGGAGCTGTAGTGTTTGCGGATGGGTACGAATTCATCAAAAACCCGTTTCCATTTCATGAAATCATCCACCGAAAATTGCGTGAGCACATACGCCATGACCACACCCTCCTTCGGGGTACTCCTCCAACCCTCTCTATTATTATAGAAATCGCCAGTACCAATTTCAATATATGAATTCGTAAATAGCCATTTATGAAAGTCTTAACCAACCTTAATCTGCCTGGGGTTGATTTTTTCTTACCAAAGTTTTATACTCCTTCTATCCCAGTAAGATATACATAGAAATCCATAGAAATGCATCCATCTGCGAAGCAAACTGCATGGTTAAACCTGACCGAAGCCGCCAGACGCCTGGGTGTGCACTTCACTACCCTGCGCCGCTGGGCTGACGCCGGCGAAATTGAGTACATTCGCACGCCGGGTGGTAAACGGCGCTTCACAACCGAGGGGTTGGAGGCCTTTATAGAAAGCCGGCAACAGGGACCATCAGCAACCGGGCTGGTGCTTGTCAATCAGGCGCTGGAACATGCTGGACGGCAGCACCCTGGCGCTGACCGCTCCAGCATCCCCTGGATGGCGCGCATGACGGAATCCCAACGCCTGTATCTGCGCGGTACCGGCCACCGCTTGATGGCGCTGCTTATGCAATACTCCTCTCGCGAGAGCGGCAATGAACTTTATCTGGAGGAAGGCCGCAAGATCTCGCGTGAATATGGCGATAT
The DNA here is from genome assembly GCA_035561555.1 of Bellilinea sp. Classification (GTDB taxonomy): domain Bacteria; phylum Chloroflexota; class Anaerolineae; order Anaerolineales; family Anaerolineaceae; genus Bellilinea. The sequence goes on along the minus strand of DATMXL010000131.1, from coordinate 6,722 downwards.
TTGCTTTCAGGTGGGCATGTCAATCGAAGAAGCGGTCGAAGCCTTCCTCATGTTTCGCCGGCCAATTCTCGAAGCGGTTCATGAGACCGGCGCGTTGAATGGCTTTAGCGATCTGAAGAGCGTGAGTATTTATCAAAAAACCATGAGTTACCTGGACGACATTCTGACCGCTATGGTGGGGCAGTACAGCAGCCACCAACATTCCATTCCTTTCTAAAGGTAGATATGCAGCTTATCCGTCAACCCGCCTACGACACAAAAGACCGTCCCTTTATGGTGATCTGGGAGACCACCCAGGCCTGTGATTTGGCCTGCAAGCACTGCCGCGCCGAGTCGCACCCCCAGCACGACCCCAACGCCTTGCGCCTGGAAGAAGGCAAACAGCTGATTGAGCAAATTCTGGAATTTGGCTCGCCTCACCCCATGTTCGTCATGACCGGCGGCGACCCGTTCAAACGCGATGACATTTTCGAGTTGACCGCCTATGCCGCCGAACGCGGCTTGCCGGTGGCGCTTTCCCCTTCCGGGACGCCGCTGCTCAACCGTGAAAGCCTGGGGCGCATCAAGGAGGCAGGCTGCAAGGCCATTTCCCTCAGCCTGGACGCCTCCACTGCCACGGCACACGATGCTTTCCGCGGCGTGCCGGGCTCCTACGAGTGGACGGTTAACGGGTGGAAAACCGCTCGTGAACTTGGGCTCAAAATCCAGATCAACACTACGGTCACCCGTTACAACTTGTACGACTTGCCGGATATTTTTGGTCTGGTACGGGACATTGGCGCCATGACCTGGAGCGTGTTCTTCCTGGTGCCCACCGGTCGCGGCCTGCAGGAGGATGAAATCTCGCCGGATGAGTACGAAGCGGTGATGCATTTCCTGTATGATGCCTCCAAATTCGTCAGCCTGAAAACTACCGAAGGTCATCATTACAAGCGCGTCGTGCTTCAGCGGGCTTACCTGGAAGAGCATCACCTTCCGGTCACGGATTATTTCCCGCTAAATGGAGTTTATTCACAACTGATGGAGCGTTTGGCTGAGGTGGTCGCTTCGCAGCCGGATGCCCAACCGGCGCGCGATCACATCCGGCGCACCCCCATGCACGTCAATGCCGCCGACGGGTTTGTTTTCGTCTCGCTGATGGGCAAGGTCTTTCCCAGCGGCTACCTGCCCTTGAGCGGCGGCAATATCCGCCAGACATCCTTGAAAGATATTTACCAGAACAGCCCGCTTTTCCAGGATTTACGCAATCAAAAAGATCTGAAAGGCCGCTGCGGCGCATGCGAATACAACCAGGTGTGCGGCGGTTCGCGCTCGCGGGCTTATGCCGTCTCTGGCGACTTTCTAGCCGAGGAGCCGTACTGCGGTTATCAACCGGGTTCTTTCCCCTTCTCCAACCAAATTGTTGAACTGAGCCGCACCTAACGGCTCCCTCACCACCTCAAACGGGCATTTTCTGCCGCCCGTTGATTAATGCCGCCCTTTTTCATCCGAGAATCGCGCTCTCAATCATACCGTCACGGAAACGGCGAAAAAGCTTTAGAACCTTGACTTTAGCCTTGGAGGAAAGATGAAAAAATATTTATGGTTCTTATTGGTCGTCCTGATTCTTAGCGGCTGTGCCGCCCCGCTGGCGCCGGTGACGCCTGCACCAACCGCCGAACCTGTATCTGAACCTACCGCCGCGGAGCCAACTGCTGCCATCCCCTTGGGTGGGACGGTTACCCGGGCGTTGACCTCAGAACCCACCAGCCTGGACCCGCATGGACCGATTGGTTCCGGGCAAAGTGTCATTTTCCCGTTTCTCTTTGATACCCTCGTCTACCGTCAGGCTGACAACACTTACCATCCCTACCTGGCTGAAAGCTGGACGGTCGCGGATGACGGCCTTTCAGTGGAGTTCAAACTCAAACCTGGCATCACCTTCCATGACGGCTCGCCGCTCAACGCTGAAGCCGTGCAGTTCACCTATCAGCGGTTGATGGACCTTGGTACCAAATCCCCGCTCGCCAGCGGTTTCGCCAGTGTGGCTGCGGTGGAAGCGCCGGATGACCTGACGCTCCGCGTGACCTTCACCCAGCCATCATCGATTTTCTTCAGCACCATTTCCACTCCTTACGCCGGTATCATCAGCCCGGACGCTGCGGCTGCCATCGGTGAAAATTTTGGCCAGACCCCGGTAGGCAGCGGGCCATTCAAGTTCGACACCTGGGTTCCCGGCGAGACAGTGACTCTGGTGCGTAATGAAGATTACGCCTGGGGACCAGCCGTTCTGGAAAATCAAGGCGCGGCTTACCTGGACCAGGTGATCTTCAAGATCGTTCCTGATGCCGCCATGCAGGCCACCGCCTTCCTATCCGGCGAGGTGGACATTCTTTTCATCAATTCGCCCGGTCAGATCGCCCGTCTGAAGGAAGATCCGGCCGCCCAGATGATCGAAACCACCCTCAACAGCCTGATCTATCTCGGCTTCAACACCCAGAAACCGCCCTTCGACAATGTTCTGGTCCGCCAGGCTTTCGCCTACGCCATTGATAAGCAGGAATTGGTGGATGTGGCGCTGGCAGGCACCGGTGCTGCGGCCTTCTCGCCCCTGGCGCCAACTCTGCCCGGCTTCGACGCCTCGCTCGCCAGCCTGGAGCGTGTCACCGACCTGACCAAAGCTGCAGAATTGCTGACGGAAGCCGGTTACGCCGTGCAGGCGGACGGCAGCTGGCTCGGCAGCGACGGACAACCTCTGGCAGTCGAGCTGATCATCTCAACCCGCGCACCCAACGAAGCGTTGGCAACCGTGCTGCAGGAACAGCTCAAGAAAGCCGGCATTGAAGTGACCATTCGTGCCCTGGAAGCTGCAGCGGTCAGCGAAACCACCACCGCTGGCGATTACCAGGCGATGCTCTGGCGCTATGACTGGAACGACGCGGATGTGCTCAACGTTTACCTGTCCACCAGCCGCATTGGCCGCACCAACCGCTCCGGCTACAGTAACCCGCAACTCGACGAACTCCTCGAGCAGGCCAGCCACGAGCTGGACCAGACCGTCCGGGACAGGCTGTATTCCCAAGCCCAGGTTATTCTGATAGATGAACTCCCCTGGATTCCGCTCTACACGCCCATTGATTTTATCGTCATGCGCACCTCGATCGAAGGCGCCAAAATCGGTTCCATGGGCCGCATGTTGCTGAATGAAGCTTACGTGAAACCCTAAATCATGACTTTTGCAAAGCGCCTTTTCCGCAGGGCAGCCGGGGGACTGGCTGCCTTGCTGGTGGCGAGCTTTCTGGCATTTATGATCCTGGAAGCTTCGCCCGGGGATGTCACCGACATCCTCGTTGGCGATTCGGCTACCCAGGCGGAAAAAGACGCAGTCCGGCAAGAAATGGGGCTGGACCGACCAGTCATCCCCCGCTATTTTGAGTTTATGGAAAACCTGCTGCTGCACGGCGACCTGGGCAGATCAGCGGTTAATAACCGCCCTGTTACCGAGCTGATCGCGCAGCGCTTCGTCAACACCTTTCTCCTGGCGATCAGCGCCACCCTGCTGGCGTTGGTGGTGGGTGTTCAGTTCGGACTGCATGCCGCCTTGCACAGCCGCACCTGGCTGGACACGCTCTTGAGCGTCGCCATGGCAGCTGGCTTGAGCACGCCGGTGTTCGGTCTGGCGATTCTACTGACCCAGGTGTTTTCGGTGCAGCTTGGCTGGCTGCCGGCCATCGGCGCCGGATCAATCCGCCATTTTGTCCTGCCAGTGCTCTCCTTAGCCGTGCCAACCGCCGCGGTGATTGCCCGGCTGACGCGCTCCAGCCTGCTGGAAACGCTGCAAATGCAATATGTGACCACGGCTCACGGCAAGGGTGTGCCGCGCAACCTGGTCTGGCGCCGCCACATCCTGCGCAATTCGCTGGTACCGGTGATCAGCCTGGTGGGGGTGCAATTTGGTCACTTGCTGGCAGGCGCGTTTATCGTCGAGACCATTTTTGCCTGGCCGGGTCTTGGCCGCCTGACGGTTCAGGCCATTTTCGACCAGGATTACCCGGTGGTGCTGGGCAGTGTGATCCTGGCGGTCGTCATTTTCCAGGTGCTCAACCTGATCGTAGACCTCATCCACAGCCTGCTTGATCCGCGCATCCGGACGGCGGAAGCCTAGTCATGGCTCAGGAACTTGATTCTCGCCCGCTGGTCGACCTGCTGCCCCGTGTGCGGAAATGGGCCGATGCGCAGTCGTTTACTCAACGTCTTAATAAAAAACAGCCATTCAACCTGGTCGCCGGAGCCGGGTTGGTGACCCTGATGTTGTTGATCGCCACCTTCGCCCCGCTGCTGACGCGTTTCGAGCCGGATACCATCTTCCGCGGCGCCCAACTGACTGCCCCGGGTGGGCAATTCTGGTTTGGCGCTGACGCCCTCGGCCGCGACCTGTTCAGCCGGGTGGCTTTTGGCACCCGTTACGCACTGGGCATGAGCATTGGCGCAATGCTGGTGTCGGCAATCCCGGGCATCCTGCTGGGCGTGGTCAGCGGCTACCGCGGCGGCTGGGTGGACAATCTGATCTCTCGGTTTATCGAAGTCTGGCTGTCGCTGCCGGGACTGCTGCTGGCGCTGCTGCTCATCGCTCGCCTCGGCCCGTCTTTAACCACCACCGCGCTGGCGCTGGGTCTTTCCGGCATCCCCGGTTTCTTCCGGGTTGTGCGTGCGGAAACCCGTTCTCTGGCCAAAACCCCCTTCATCGAAGCCGCTGAATCGATTGGCGCGCGCAAACGCCGCATTATCGTTTGCCACCTGCTGCCCAACCTGTCCTCCACCATCATCGTGTTGTGCTCGCTGCGCATTGGCACCTACCTGCTGGCTGGCAGCGGTCTGAGTTTTATCGGGTTGGGTGCTCAGCCGCCGCTGCCCGAATGGGGCACCTTGCTTTCAGCCGGCAAGGATTATTTCCAGCAGGCCTGGTGGCTGGGATTCTTCCCCGGTCTGGCCATTTTGTGTACCGTCCTGGGCTTTAACCTGCTGGGTGATGGTCTGCGGGATAAGTTCTGCCGCCAGTCGGTTGAGTAACGGGGAAATAACCGAACGCAGCGGAAAAACTCAACGCCACTCGCCGACCAGAGCTTGATGGGCAATCAAATAGTCATCCACCAGCACCTTGGCAAGGGGATAGGATCCAACCAGCGGGTGAACCATTAAAGCCTCGACTGCTTTAGTCCGCGAACTGCTGAGGATAGCATCAATGGACAGACGTTCATATCGTTTGATCGTTTGCATCAGTTGCAATGGGGCGTCTGGCACCCCGCCAATGTCCATGACGTGAATGCCGTTGCCATCCACCACACAGCTGACCTCCACCACATCGTCAGGCTGCATCCCTTGGATGGCGCCCTGGTTTGGCACGTTGAGCGCAATCTGCAGCGGGCTGCCGTGCTCCAGCGCCTCGATCACTGCCAGCGCCACCCCGGCGTAGCCTTCACCCGCCTGAGCCGGGATGTCGGCGTCAAACACCTGTGAGCTATCCCCTGCTTCGAAGGCTGCAGTGCCATGAGCATAGTGCATGTAGCTGGCATTGCGCCGTTTCTCGTAGCCGAAGAAGATGCGCAGCGCCTGCTCCGGGTTGCGGTCGATATCCACCGCTTCCAACTGCTCCAGCAGCCGGCGGTTGAGCTCGACGATCTCCTCGCCGCGCGAGGCTTTCTGCTGGCGCATGGCCTGCAGCGCTTGCTCGGCGTAATAATAATAGTAGAGATACTCGTTGCAGTGCATGCCGATCTGGCGCACCAGCGCCGGATCGAACACGGGCTGACTCTCCCGCAGGAAACGGTCATCCGCCAGGGCTTCCGGCAGCACATCTCGTCCAGCGATCAAAGTGCGCCGGCACCACGACAGGTGATTGAGACCGAAAACCTCAGCCTGCACCTGCGCCGCTTCCACCCCGGCCCAGGCGGCAATGGCTGCCTGACCGCAGTTGGCTCCGTCGCAGATGCCGATGGTGTTGGCAAAGCCGGCGTCGCGCAGCGCCTGGGTGACCATTCCGGACGGGTTGGTGAAGTTGTACATCCACGCGCCCGGGCTGACTTCCTGCAGCAGCCGCGCATATTCCAGCAGCGCCGGAATGCTGCGCATGGCCATGGCAAAGCCGCCTGGACCGGTGGTCTCCTGCCCCAGCACACCGTGATCGAGCGCAATGCGTTCGTCGCGGGCGCGCCCGACATCCTGTCCCACGCGGATGGTGGTGACGACGTGGTGCGCGCCCGTCAGCGCCGTGCGTGCGTCCTGCGTGGTGGTCACTTTGAACGGCTCGCCGGCGCGCTGCACGATCTGGCGGCACAGTGCGCCGAACAGCTCCAGCTTGCGCGCATCGATGTCCATCAGGCACAATTCATCCACGCCGATGCGTTCCTGCCAGTTTACCAGAGACATGACGAACAGCGGCGAACGCACCCCGCCGCCGCCGATCAGCGCCAGCTTCATGCGCTGCTCCCGCTGTATTTTTTGAGTTGCTCCAGCGAGAAAGCCGCGCTGGTGCCGCCGCGCTGGGTGGTGGAATATCCGCCGCAGACATTGCCGTAGCGCAAGCAAGTTTCGACCGGCTCGCCGTGGATCAAGCCGGTTAAAAAGCCGGCATTGAACGAATCCCCGGCGCCGGTTGTGTCCAATACCTTCACAGGCAGCGCGGGCGCATACCACATCTGGTCCCCCGCCCGGGCGTACGCGCCATCCGCGCCGCACTTGATGAC
>DATMXL010000130.1:0-16989 GCA_035561555.1 Bellilinea sp. | reverse complement strand
ATCAATGCTACCGGCGTTATACTGCATACCAATTTAGGCCGCGCGCCGTTAAGCACGGAAGCTGCTGAGGAAATGCAGCAGGCAGCAATAAACTATGCCTCTTTGGAATACAACCTGGATAGCGGGCAGCGCGGCTCACGCGAAGTGCATGCCGAATCCCTGCTCACCCGCCTGACAGGCGCGGAAGCTGCTCTGGTTGTCAATAACAATGCCGCAGCCGTGCTGCTGGCACTCAGCGCACTGGCGAAGCGCCGGGCGGTGATTATTTCGCGCACCCAGCTGGTGGAAATTGGCGGCGGTTTCCGCGTGCCAGACGTAATGAAGCAATCCGGCGCGCGTCTGGTCGAGGTTGGCGCCACCAACCGGGTTCATCTTTCCGATTATTGCAACGCCATTGAAGAAGCAGCACCGGCACTGGTATTACATGCCCATTCTTCCAATTTCAAGTTGATCGGCTTTACCAGCGAACCGACTCTGGCCGAGGTTTGCGACGCGGCACATCAACAAGGCGTCCCATTCCTGGATGATTTAGGATCCGGCGCGATTTTGGATACGGCAGCTTTTGGACTCAGCCACGAGCCAACCGTCCAGGAATCACTGTCGGCTGGTGCAGACCTGGTGTGTTTCTCAGGTGACAAGTTGCTTGGCGGTCCGCAGGCTGGCATTATCGTTGGAAGCAAAACGCTGGTGCAAAAACTCAAGAAGCACCCGTTAGCGCGGGCGGTGCGGGCTGATAAACTCTGCCTGGCAGCCTTGAGCGCCACTTTGCTGCATTATCTCAAAGATGAAGCACTGGAGAAAATTCCGGTCTGGCGGATGATCAGCCTATCGGCAGAGTCGCTGCGTCAGCGGGCTGAAAGTTGGCAAAAAACGATTGGCCAGGGGCAATTGGTGGCCGGTTTGTCCACGGTGGGCGGCGGAAGTTTACCGGAAGAGACTTTGCCGACTACGTTGCTTGTTCTGGATCTTCCCAAACCGAACGAGCTGTTAGCGCGTCTGCGCTGCGGTACTCCACCGGTGATTGCACGGATTGAGAATAACCGCGTAGCAGTTGATCCACGGACGGTGCTGCCAGACCAGGAAGAATTGCTGCTCGCGCAGTTAACGACCCTTGTGCAGGGATAAATCCCTCAAATCATCCCATCCCAGGAGTATTCTATGAAATCCGACCTCGACGCTCTGATGCTCGCGCATGATGTTGACGTTCTGCTGGTCAATGGACCCGCCTATTCCAACCCGGCGATGATGTACCTGACCGGCGGCGGACATATCACGCATGCTGAATTGATCAAGAAACGCGGCGAACAAGCGGTCTTATTCTGCGGACCCATGGAACGCGAAGAAGCAGCCAAAACCGGGCTTCCGACGCGCTTGTATTCGGAGTATCCCATTGCCGACCGGATGAAAGCAGCCAACGGCGATGCTGGCCTGGCTGACGCCTTGCGCCTCAAACAGCAATTGATCGACGTCGGCGTGACCCGCGGACGGGTGGCGATTTACGGTGTCGTTGAGGCGGGTCCTCTTTTTGGCAACCTGACTCAGGTTGCCAAAATGCTGCCAGAGTTGGAATTTACCGGCTTTGTTTACGACCCAATCTTCGACGGCGCCATGCTGACCAAGGAACCCGCCGAGATCGAGCGGATTCGCAAGGTCGGCAAAATCACGACTGAGGTTGTTGGCCGGGTGGCGGATTATTTGACCGGTCAACGCGTCAAGGATGAGGTGCTGGTCAATCCCGACGGGCAGCCGGTAACGGTGGCGGATGTCAAGAGCCGCATCGACCTATGGCTGGCTGAGTTGGGAGCTTCTAACCCGGAAGCCACCATCTTTGCCATTGGCCGTGATGCCGGTATACCGCACAGCGCCGGTACACCGACCGACCTGTTGCGTCTGGGCCAATCTATAGTCTTCGATATCTTCCCATGCGAGGCTGGCGGCGGATATTTCTACGACTTTACCCGCACCTGGAGCCTGGGTTATGCCACTGACGAGGTCTTGAGTCTCTACGAGCAGGTAAACTCGGTTTACAAAGACCTGGCAGCCGGTCTGATTCCTGGTCAGCCGTTTATTGAGGTGCAGCGCCGCACCAATGACCTTTTTGAGGCGATGGGGCACAACACCATCCGCAAACAATCCGATGCCACGGAGGGATATATCCACAGTATCGGGCACGGTGTGGGCTTAAAGGTGCATGAAATGCCTTTCTCGGGCCTGGCTGCTGGACCGGAAGATAAATTGGTGCCGGGGTCGGTATTCACGCTGGAGCCGGGATTGTATTACCCGTCACGAAATATGGGTGTGCGTATCGAAGACACCTACGCCACGCGCGCGGACGGCAGGTTTGAGGTGCTGGTCGATTATCCGTACGATCTGGTGCTGCCGGTCAAGGAATAAGCGTTTCACGTGTCAGGTATCATGTGCCACGTCTCTTGGTGTGGCGTGCGTTATTGATAATTGACATAACTGATTGACACGAAGTTTGCAAAAACACTGACTGAATTCCTTACCCTGATTTTCTTCGTGTTCTTCGTGTCCTTCGTGTCCTTAGCGTATTAATCTTGTCTCCCGGCTAACCAGAATCGTGGATTATACGCGCTTGTTTTTGGACTTCCTACGCAGGATGGGATACAATCATAGCTATGGAACGACCCATTATTGATTTACCCCAGGCACGCATTCTGGGAATCGAATCTTCCTGCGACGAAACTGCTGCCGCGGTGATCGAGAATGGCCGCGCATTACTTTCCAACGTGGTGGCTTCACAGATAGACATCCACACCCAGTACGGCGGTGTTTTCCCGGAAGTGGCTTCGCGCCAACACATTCGCACCATTTATGCCATTGTGGATGAAGCGCTGCAGCGGGCACACGTCGGGTTGAATGACATTGATGCCATTGCTGTCACCCGCGGACCCGGTCTGCCTGGATCGTTGGTGATCGGCATGAATATGGCCAAGGGGCTGGCGCTTTCTTCCAATTTGCCGCTGATCGGTGTCAACCATCTGGAAGGTCATATTTACTCTTCCTGGATCTACCAGCACGATACCCCCAACCCGCCGCCTGCACCGGAATTCCCGCTGCTGGCACTGCTGGTATCTGGCGGGCACTCCGAATTGATTCTGATGACCTCTCACCTGGAATATAAACGCCTTGGGGGCACACTCGATGATGCTGCCGGCGAAGCTTTCGATAAAATTGCGCGGCTGATCGGTCTACCGTATCCCGGCGGACCCTCCATCCAAAAAGCCGCACGGGATGGCAATCCCCAGGCATTCAATTTTCCACGCTCCCGCCTGGAAGGGACCTGGAACTTCTCGTTCAGCGGGGTGAAAACCGCGGTGCTGCGCACGGTCCGTGATCTGGAAAGCCGCTCTCTACCGCTGCCGGTAGCAGATCTGGCAGCCAGTTTCCAGGCGGCTGTGGTGGATGTATTGGTGAGCAAGACCTTGCACGCCGCCAGGGTATACCGCGTAAAAGAAGTCTTGGTAGCGGGTGGAGTATCTGCCAATACCGCGCTGCGCGATGCTTTCCTGGCACAGAAGGAATTTCCAGTGCAAATCCCATCCATCTTCCTTTGCACGGATAATGCCGCCATGATCGCGGCTGCCGGATATTATCATTATGCCTATGGTCAGCGGGATCCGCTCAATTTGGATGTTCTGCCGACCTGGGCACTCACGTGACGGGGAACGGGTATCTTTTTTAATCTTAGGTCATCTAAATGAGTGAAGAGACCCTTAATAACTCGAGTGTTTCACTGGCTGCGCTAAAGGCCGGCGATCGGACAGAGTTTGCGCGCCTGGTCGATGCGACCTCCAATCACATTTACCACATGGCGTTGAAAATTCTGCGGGATCCACAGGATGCGGAAGATGTGCTGCAGGAAAGTTACATTAAAGCTCTGCGCGCATTGCCAAATTTCGAAGGCCGCTCGACCCTATCCACCTGGCTGTACCGCATCGCGGTAAACGAAGCCTTGATGCTTCTGCGCAAACGCCGAATCAATCTGGTGTCTGTGGAAGACGAAACCGATGAGGATGACGAGCAGCCGGGTTTGGTGCTGACCGATTGGGCTGGACTGCCGGAAAACGAATTGCTCTCGGCTGAGTCCCGCCAGCGGTTGGAAGCAGCCGTCGATACGCTGCCGGATACCTTAAGGATTGTTTTTATGCTGCGCGATATTGAAGGGTTATCTATCAAAGAGACTGCGGAACTATTGGATTTGACAGAAACAGCGGTAAAAACACGCCTGTTACGGGCACGGCTTAAATTGCGCAATCATTTATCCATTTATTTTGGGGAACATTTAACGGAGAAATCCGAATGACCGAGAAATGCACTTGTAAAGGTTTGACATCATCTATATCAGATTACCTGGATGGCGAGCTCCCGCCAGAATTGTGCGCGGAGCTTGAACAACACATGAGTGAATGCGAAAATTGCTCCATCGTTTTCAATACCATGTACAAAACCATTGATTTGTACCGGCAGCCGGATCCCAACAATCCGCTTCCAGACGATATCAAGTCACGTTTATATCATCGACTGCACCTGGAAGATTATCTCGTAAAGAAAACTTGAAACAACTGTGCGAGCATTGCAGCGAACATCAATTTGAGGAGGAATTTTGAGAGCAACAATAACCTGGAATGAGAAATTAAAATTTACCGGAGTCGCAGATTCTGGTTTCGCTGTCACCATGGACACCAAGAAAGAATCCGGCGGTGAGGACTCAGCGGTAAGACCGACGGAGTTGTTAGCCATGTCAGTTGGCGGCTGCACGGCTATGGATGTCATCTCCATTCTGCAGAAAAAACGCCAGGATATCACCGGACTGGAAATTGTGGTTCACGCTGACCGCGCCATGGATCACCCGCGGAAATTTTTAGCGATGACCATTGAATATATTGTGACGGGTCGCAATGTCGATCCGGAGGCTGTTGAACGAGCCGTTCAACTTTCTGAGGACAAATATTGCTCGGTGATCAATACCCTCAAAGGCAATGTGGAGTTTAAACGGAAGATCGTAATCAAAGAGCCGGAAGCTGTTTAATTTCAGAACCCAAAGTCGTTATGGACGAGTCTGCCGTTGGTAGACTCGTTTTTGTTATTGAGGTGCGCTGGCGCGCAGCTGACTGTTGGCATCCGAACAAACGCAGGCGCGAATCGAGCGGCCTAATTTGGTCAAGGTGCCTTCATAAGCCGTGGCGCCATTAGCAGCCACCCAACCATCCATATTAAATGCCAGCACGCCTTCTGCCGGGATCCATTCTCCGTTGTATTTTCGCGCGATATGCACATGTGATCCCGTTGCTCGACCCCCTTCACAGGAAGGCATACCCATCGCATCACCAGCCTGCATCACAGCACCCACATCTGGCAGCGAATCGTTCGCCAGATGCAAGTAAAGAATCACCCAACCGGTGCGCTCATCTCCGTCACCATCCAGGTCAAGCATAGCCTGGGCATCCCCTGTACTGGTAATCACTCCACCAGCAACTGCCGTCGCTGGGTCTTCGGCTTTGGCGCAGCCACCCACCACGCTCGGGGGAGCAAAATCCAGCGCAGCGTATGGCTCACCCACACCCCAACCGGTGTGCGGACCTCCGGTGAAAGCCCAGGAGCGACCGGCAGCAAACGGCAGTCCAAGGACTGGCTGGTGCAAGCTGCCTTCGATATGTGCAGTAACATTCTGCCACGGGTCACCAAATAAATTCTGGTAGGTTTGTTTCAAGCCGCTGCCACTGACGGCATAGTTATAGGCGTCATCCGGAAATAGCTTGGAATAGTAATACTGCAAAGCAACTGTGGCAGCATTTTGCCAGGGATCCGGGCGTTCGGTCCGACCATCCAGGTGGTCGAACGTATCCAATTTGCCCATACGCCAGGCGTAGAACCCGTTGTTGAGTGTGTTGGCTGCCCAGGTTAGCTGGCGCAGCAGGCCCGAATATTGCGGATTGCGGTATCCCAGTGAGTAGCGTTCGATGCTCTCAGGCAAATCGGGGCTGGTCAAAGCACCCAGTTGATAATCCAATAACGCGAGTAACAAACGCGGGCTGACGCTGTAATTGGCTGCCACATGATTGACAAGCTCTCCGCCGCGCAAATTGCCTTCCGCCAGCGAGACACTGTAGGATTTCAACCACCCCGGCTGTGCATCAACAAAAGCGATGGCATCAAAATCACGCTGGGCAGGGCCGTTTATAAACAAGCTGTCCGGCAAAATTTGATAGGGTGTGCCCCACAAAGGCCGATAATAGATCGGAATTTGCATGGGGAAACCCGCCGGCATGGTGGTGGCGTCTCCGGGTATGACCGGGTTAGCCTCCCGGATTTGGGCTTCAGTGGTGTTGAAGCGAAAAGCCAGTGCAGGCAGAGAGTCGCCGGTTTGGGCGATGTAATCCACCAACGTGCCTGGCTCAAACGGTTCGCGTGCTGGCAAAGGAGTCGGTACCGGACCCACAGGGGTCGGGGGCGCTGGTACTTCCACCACGACTGGCTCTGGCACTGGAGTGATCAAGAAAGGCTGGCAGGCTGTCGAAAGCAATATCAGCACTAACCCTGCGGTTCGCGCCAATGAGTAAATTGCAGATTTCTTCATACTTTAATTACCGTCTCTTGGGCGGAAAATACGGGTCTCAGCAGAACTGCAAGTGCAGGCTTCGACCACTTCTCCGTCTTTTACCATTCTTCCGGCGTAGGGTTTAGCACCAGCCTGGACAATCCAACCATCCAAATTGAATGGCATCGCGCCACCTGCCAGAACCCATTCACCATTATATTTGCGCGCAAAATGCACATGGGTACCCGTGGCAACACCGCCTTCGCAGGACGGGTGCCCGATCATCTGACCTTGTTCAACCCAGGCGCCCATCGGTATTCGACCTTCGCTGCGAATGTGCAGGTAAAGCAGTGCCCACCCGGTTTGTTCGTATCCATCGCCATCCAGGTCGATGACTACCACACCATTGCCAGAGCGTACAACCAGGCCCGTCGCCGAGGCAGTGACCCAATCATCGGACTTGACACACCCTGATTCGGTGGAAGATGGGGCAAAGTCGATGGCTGCCCAGGCGCCATCCGCACCCCAGGCTCCGTGCGGTCCGCCCGTAAAACTCCAAACCCGCGATGGAAGGAACGGCAAATGTAAATCCGGCTGAGTCAAATTGACTGGTAGAAGAGGTTCAACGGTTTGGGCGCGCAACCAGGGATTGCCATACATGCGTTCGTACAACACCGCAAAACTTTCATTGCCGAAGATCACACCGTTCCAGACATCCGGGTGATATTGACGCGAAAACAGGAACTCGATGGCGGCAGTACCCGCGTTGATGGTCGGTGCCAGTCGCATTTGGGTGTCGTTATTGAAGGAGATGTTGGTGTATAGTCCCTGCCGCCAGCCGTAATAGCCAATGGAGAGCTGCTGAACTGCCCAACTCAGCTGCTTGTACAGACCTTTTTTGTCTTTATTGATGAAACCCATCGGGTAATCCGTCACCGCCAAATTTTGCGGCTGACCGTAAACCCAACCCGCCTGGTATTCAACCAAGGCTAACAACAGGCGCGGATTAATCGAATTCTCAATGCCAACCTTCTGGATGACACGCCCAGCGGTATTCCAGCCATCCGCCAGGTATTCGCGGTAACCCGCCATATATCCGCCCGCGGCTTGCACGAAAGCCTCGATATCAAAATCCAGCGCAGAAGGGGAATACACTACTTCGCTGTCCGGCAATACAGCATCCGCCGGTCCGGTAGCTTCAAGCCGGTCGGGGATGATCAGCAGCTTACCTGCCGGCAAAAATCCAGTGACATCGAAAACCTCGTTGCTGGTGATTTCTTCCTGACCAACCCCAAAGCGCACCGCAACCGCCGGCAGTGTATCACCTGCCTGAGTGTAGTAAAGAATAGGAGGTAGCGGCGTGGCGTTGGGTGCTGTGGGTTCCGGTGTTTCAACCACCAGGGTTGGCGGATTGTCCTGTGCAGCCAGGGTGGTGGCCAAAACCGCCGGCTCTGGTGAGGTTTCCGGGGTTGCCGCATTGGGGGTTTCGTTTATCGGTAAATTGTCGCCGCCGCCCGCACCACCCGAAAATAAGGCAGTCGCGGTAAGGTCGTAGGTTGAGACATACCCCTGCGCACAGGCAAGTGTCGTAAATAACCAGGTCAATAAGACGACAATAATGCCGGCTTTTCTACCTTGATATTTGGTTTTGCGGTACCAGCCGGTCCCAAGCCTCAACCGTTGCTCCATCTAATTCTAATGTTCCGTTGTATTCGGCGCCCGCCCCCCGGGAGACCCAGCCATCCAAAACGAACGGCAGGGATCCATCGGCAGGTATCCACTCACCATTATACCGCCTGGCAAGGTGCAGGTGCGTGCCGTTGGAAACGCCCCCCTCGCAGGATGGGTGACCGATACGGTCGCCAGCAGCGACCATGCTGCCTGCGGCAACCCGATCCTGACTGGAAACGTGCAGGTAGAGCACCGTCCAACCCGTTTGTTCCAAACCATCACCATCGAGGTCAACCACCACCACGCCCATTTCCGTGCGTACTACCAACCCAGCGGAAATGGCTGTAACCCAGGCATCACTGACTGAGCAGTTGTACGCACCAGGCGGCGGCGCGAAGTCGATGGCTGCCCAGGCAGAACCATCGCCCCAGCCAGCGTGGGGTCCGCCGGTGAACGACCACACTACCCCGCTCTCAAATGGCAGTTGCATGGTTGCCTGTGATAGATCGGCAGGCAGGATCGGCTCGATCGCCAGGTCGAAGGGGTAACCGAACAGCTGTGAATAGACGGCGAAGACACCGCGTTCACTGACGGCAATATCCCAGTTGGCACGGTCGAGCAGAGCCGCCATCAACTGCTGTACACCGGCTGTGCCGGCATTGATGCTGCCGTTGACCGGGGTCATGCCGTTGTCCGCCAGGGCATAATGCGAGAGTGCATTCACCTTCCACAGGTAATAGCCGCGGTTGAGTTTATTCGCCGCCCAGGAGAGCTGCCGGTAAAGTCCAGCACGGTCCGGGTCATAATACAAAATCGGGTATTCAAGGGTTTCTTCGGCTGGCTGGCTCTTGGTGATCCAACCACTGAGGTATTCCATTACAGCCAACAGAATACGCGGGTTGACCGAATACTCGCGCGCCACTTTGAGGACAATTTCAGCGCCGGTATAGATTCCGTCGTCCAGGGTTTCGGTGTAGGTGGATAGATAACCGCCGGATGATTTTATAAATTGGAAAACATCCAGCGTGATGCTGGCTGGTCCGTAGATTAATTCAGAATCTGGAATGATTTTGAAACCCGAACCAGGCGGTTGCGGAGTCGGTGCCGGGATGACAAGCAGCTGTCCGACAGAGACAATGTCTGGATTGGCGATATTGTTGGCTTGAATAAGCAATTCCAGGCTGACCTGAAAATTATTGGCAACTTTTCCCAGTGTATCCCCCGGCAGTAAAATATATTGCTCTTCATTGACCCGCAGGGTTGGCAGGAAACGCTGAGCATCCGGTGTCGGTGTCAGAATCGGTTCACCTGGTTCGCGCGTCGGTGGCAGGAAGGTGGCTGGGGCGGGAGTAGCCGCAACTCCGATCGGTTGACCAGGCTGCAAATTCGAGCTTGCCGCACGCCACAACTCACCTTGTTCAGCTGGCACAACGCAGCGAACCAGGGTAAGCGCCGTAATTCCGAACAGGATTTGGACTGTCCTGGGTGTTATCTTCATGCCAGTATCCCGGTATTTACGTTTGACGAATGATGGGGTGAGGAATTTTGCAGATCTACCACCGGTCGGGAACCTCTTCTAAATCGTTTTGAAGTGGGAATGAAAGCGGCGGATATGCGGGACAATTGCTGCGGTACCAGTTGATCTCATCCATGCGTTGACTTTCCGCCTGGGCAGCTGCCGCACCGCCGATTTCCAGAGCGTAATCCAGGTTGCGGAACAGTGTGGTACTCCAGTAACGCGGCAGAGTCATCAGCGGATCGCTTAATTCACGTTCCGGCTCTCCCTGCGGCACCCAGTTAAACAGCAGCGGACCGCGGGCGAAAGCCGTGAAGGCTACCTGATATTCTGCTTCCCGCGCCATGGTCACCGAGGTCTGATTGAAATTGCCTCCCGGCCAGATATACGCGATGGGCCGGTAACCCAGATGCTCCTCGAAGGATAGGATCGGCGCAAATAATTCGTCACGCATGATCTCGTCCGAGGTCCATTCGGTGATGTAGGTCTCGCCGTTGTGAAGGTAGCCGTGCGCTTGCAACTCGGTGTGTCCTCTGTCCAAAACATCCCGCACCTGGTTCCATTCCTGCTCGTTAATAACTCCCGTAATATAGGCCATCGTCAAAGTCCAGTCATACTTTTCCAACACGGGCAAAAAATGCTCACGCACGGTGCCAAGCCGGCGATCGTCAATGATGAGCAGCAGGGAACGCGGCGGGATATAGGCATTATGCTGCAAGAAATCGACCAACTGCTGCATGCTGATGGCTTCAAAACCGAGCTTGCGAGCCTTGTCCATGCTGGCTTGAAAGTAGGTGGTGCTGATGGTAATGTTATCCCGGCCGCGCGGTCCGTTGGGGCTGATGCCGTGGAACATGACCGGTAAAACCACGGTTCCCGGAGCGGCGTTGGCCGGATTCCAGCGCGCTTCCAGATACAGGCATCGATCCTGGAGATAGCTGACCGAATTGACGCCGTCGTTGAGTGCGTCCGATTCGAACATCGGGGGCGGAACGAGTGTCGGTGTGGCTGTGGGGATCGGAGGAGGTGTACTGGTGGGGGTTGAAGTGACTGTCCGTATTGGCGTACTGGTTGGGGTCAGAATTAGAGCAGTTGAGTTCGCCTGCGTCAGCGGCGTAGCAATTTCTGCTTGAGCTGGCAGCGGGTTCATGGAAACTGACCTCACTGAGCAGGCAGCTAAAATAATCCCACACCCGAGTACAAGGGATATCATCAGCCGACGGCTGGATAGAATCGCAAGTTTAAACCCCATAAGGTAGTTGTCTGTAGATATGGTGAGTTTATGTCTCTTTATGGATGATGGTGAATCAACGAGTTCTGCATAAGATCGAGCAAGGAAATACCCGAGAAATTATACCGCTTTGGCCAGACCCTCACGCTCAACGGTCTGGATCCTGTCCGGTAAACCCAACCTTGCCAAACGGTCGGTCAGTGGGGTATAATGGCAATCGTTCGGGGCGTGGCTCAGCCCGGTTAGAGTGCGCGGTTCGGGTCCGCGAGGTCGGCGGTTCAAATCCGCCCGCCCCGACACGTAATGAGGATGTACCCGACATCCTCTTTTTTATTTAATTCTTTACAATTATGCAAAGATAAGGTTTCGCCGGGAATCGTACAATATTATGAGACTTTTCAAAGGGAAAAGGCATCCTTGAAGAAACTGAAAAACAATAAAATCCCTTGGATGGTGAGTGGCATATATGCCATGAGTATCATGGGATTCTTGCTTGTATCTTGCGTACCTTTCAGCAGTCAACCGACAGGAACCACCAGTCCCACACCTGATTTGCCAGTCCCAACAGTAGATCCCTCCCAGCCTACCCCAACGACGGCAATCCTGTTTCAATTTACGTGTATCCCGACCAACACGACAATTGAAACTGGTGTTGTGACCTACATTGTGGATGGCGACAGCATTTTCGTGGAGATCGGTGGGGAGGAGAAAGAGGTGCGGTATATCGGCATTGACGCCCCGGAGATGGACCCGATCGAACCCGGCGCTGAAGCCGCCGCGCAAAGAAATGCCGAATTGGTGACAGGAAAAACCATCACGCTGGTGCGGGATGTTTCCGAAGTTGATCCCTACGACCGGCTGCTGCGTTACGTGCTGGTAGATAATGTATTCGTGAATTACGAACTGGTTAACGGCGGCTATGCCCAAGCCAAACGCTACTGGCCGGATGTTGCCTGTTATGAGACCCTGCAAAATGCTCAGGGAGCCACCCGCTTAAATCCGCTGGTGATACTGCCCACCGATCCCCAGCCAACCCTCCCGCTTCCGACTTCCGAGATTCAACCAACACAAGCCGTTTTGGCAGGTTGCTCGAACGGCTGCACGGCTGAA
This sequence comes from Bellilinea sp., assembly GCA_035561555.1. GTDB lineage: Bacteria > Chloroflexota > Anaerolineae > Anaerolineales > Anaerolineaceae > Bellilinea. The sequence goes on along the minus strand of DATMXL010000130.1, from coordinate 4,899 downwards.
CTGAGCGGCTGTTCGATTAAAGGGAATATCTCGCTGGAAGGCGAGAAAATCTATCACCTGCCGGGGATGAATTTTTATGACAAGACCAAAATCAGCCCCGAGTATGGCGAGCGCTGGTTTTGCAGCGAAGATGAAGCTGTGGCGAATGGCTGGCGCAAGGCGCTGCGCTAATCGCCCATCCCGCTCAGTCCAAATTACGCGACAACAAGGCTAAATTCTCGCGCGGCTGATAGTGGACACGCTGCCAAAACGCCAGCGCAGCCTGGTTTTCCCGAAAGACAAAAATGTGGACTTTATCGATGCCTTCGGACCGCATGGCTGCGTGACAGCGTTCCGCTAACGCCTGGCCAATCCCGCGTCCGCGGTAATCAGCACGCACTGCCAGGTGATGCAGATAGCCTCGCCGGCCGTCATGACCGCATAACACCGCTCCGATCATCTTTTGACCGTCCCAGGCGGTGAAGCTCATACCCGGGTTGCGCATCAAATACCTGGCGATCTGACCCGGTTCATCGGCAGCGCTCAATCCGATACCTTCAGTGGCTTTCCATAATTCAATTGCCAGAACGGTATCTTCCGGCACAAATTCTCTGATTTGAATTTCCATTCATGTCCCTCAAAATTTACTGACCCACCCGCCATTCAAGGATCATCATTTCCTGCCGCGAATTTTCAGGCGACGGCATATGCGCCTTCAACGTTGATTGCCGCAGCTGGGTTAATTTTCTCAAAGCTGTCTCGCCTTCGTCGCCATGGCGTACCAGGTAGCAGCCGACCACGGTCCCAGTCCGCCCCAGGCCGGCCAGGCAGTGCACATATACGATTTTTCCTGCTGCCACAGCCTGGTCGATCTCATCCAGGATCGATTTCATCTCCAACGGCTGCGGAACGCCGTAATCTTCGATGCGATGCTCGTGAATCTCGACTGCAATTCCCAAATCTGCGGCTTCGTCTCTAAGGATTTTATGGTAAGTTGTCCAGACATCTCCAGGATGGGTCAAATCAATATAAACATTGACCCCCATTTGCAGCATGCGCATAATTTTTTGACGGGTGCCGTGTTCTTCCATATCGTCCGGATATTCCCCGGCCAGCAGCCGGCCTGGTACAACCCAATAGGCGTTCGGAAACGGTACCGGCGGTAGGGATGGATTTTTCTCCGAGTTCATGGCTGCTCCTTCTGGCTTCGTTGAACGAAATAGTGCAATTTCACGACCTGCAATTTAATGCGGCAGATTACGGCCTGAGAAGAGTATAGAAGTACGTTCGAGCGCTGTCAACTGTTGAAATCGTCAAACCTTGCCAGAATATCTGCTATAAAGTATAGTCAACAACGCATAAATCCATCCCTAATTCTTCGAGAAATATTGCCCATATGGACACACCCGTCAACACGCTCGAATCGCAATCCTGGTTGGACAAACCCGTTTTTAAATCCCTACCACAGTTCAAAATTGAAAATCTGATCATCGTTATCATTCTTGTGCTGGCGATTTTTAGCCGTTTCTACATCCTTGGCGAACGAGTGATGAGTCACGACGAAGTCAACCATGTGATTCCATCCTTTGACATTCTGGAAGGACGGCAATACCGGCACGACCCCATCACGCATGGACCGTTCCAATTCCATGCCATTGCGCTGTCCTATTTCCTGTTGGGGGATAGTGATTTTTCGGCGCGTGTGCCCGCTGCCTTGTTCAGTATTGCCACTATCGTATTGGTGCTGTTCGGCTTTCGCAAGTACCTGGGCCGTACAGGTTCGCTGGTCGCTGGTTTTCTGTTCCTGATCTCGCCCTACATGCTATTTTATGGACGCTACACCCGCAATGAAGCTTTTGTCGCTTTGTATGGTGTGGCGACGCTGTATGCAATTCTCAAGTATCTGCACGATGGCAAAATCGCCTCCTTATATATTTTAGGCATCGCAACGGCGATGCACTTTATCACCAAAGAGACCAATTACATTTATGCTGCCCAGCTGTTGATTTTCCTAGCGTTTCTGTTCATGGAACGGATCGCCCGCGCCCGCTGGCCGCAGACCAAAGCCAAAAACACCTTCCTGTTTTCGCTATCCGGAGCGTTGATCATCCTGTTATTGACTCTCGGATTGGCATCCTGGAATGCTATCGCCAACCGCGCAGTGACACCGGCTACGCCGGAGACGGAAGCTGCCGGTGAGGTAGTGCAAACGCTGTCCTGGATACGGATCGTCGAAAGCGGCGGGGTGGTCATAGCAGTTGTCCTGCTGGCACTGGCAGTCTATATCCTGCTGCGAAATATCGGATGGAAAGCCCTCAAACAGGAACGCTCGTTTGACATGCTAATCCTGGTGGGCACACTCATCCTGCCGATCCTGACCGCTTTCCCAATCAAATTGGTAGGTTCCCTGCTTGGACTCAACTGGGATCCGATCGATTACTCGACCCCCGGCATCATTCGTGCCAGTATTTTCCTGGTCGTGATCACCGGCATCGCCATTTTTATCGGCATGAATTGGAAGCCGCGCATCTGGCTGCCCAATTTCGTCATTTTCTATGCCATCTCGACCGTCTTTTTCACTTCCTTTTTCACAAACGGTTTTGGTTTCTTTACTGGCATCATCGGTGGACTGGGCTACTGGCTGTCACAACAGACCGTCTACCGTGGCGAACAACCCTGGTACTACTATGCGCTGATCCAGGTGCCGATTTACGAATTTTTGGCAGCCTTCGGAACGCTGGTAGCGGTATACTTTGGCACCAAATACCGTAAATGGTCACAGGTTGCCGGTGACAGTCCGGCATATGCCCCCGATGAACTACCCGAGGAACCCGAGGTCAAGGCAGGTGTCGTAAGTTTTGATGAACTCTCGCCGCTGGAAGTTGAACAAGAGATCGCTGGCGGGTTGGAAATCCTGCCTGCTGAAGTCACGGAACCAGCCGCAGAGCAAATCATCTTCAACCAGAATCAAAAATTGCCGGTGCTGGCGCTGTTGATCTTCTGGTCGGTTTCGGCTTTGTTTGCCTACACCATGGCTGGTGAACGCATGCCCTGGTTGACCGTTCACATTGCGCTGCCCATGCTGCTGGCAGCTGGCTGGGGATTTGGCTACCTGGTGGACCGCACCCCATGGCAGCGGCTCAAAGAGAATCACGGCTGGCTGGCACTTCTATTACTGCCAGTATTCATTACCAGTTTAGGCGGCGTGCTGGGATCCGTGCTCGGGACCCAACAACCCTTCCAGGGAAATACCCTCGAAGAGTTACGTTCGACCAGTCTGTTTATCTTTTCGGCCATTAGCCTGGCGCTTTCGGCCTGGGGTATTCTCAGACTCCTCAGTCAGTGGACATCCAGCGAGGTGCTGCACATTGCCACAGTCGTATTCACCGCGGTATTGATGGTGTTGACGGCGCGTACCGCTTCCACCGCGAACTATCAAAATTACGACACCGCTAAAGAATTCCTGGTGTTTGCCCATGCCGCCCGTGGTCCGAAGGATATTCTGGCTCAGGTGGAAGAGATTTCACGCCGCACCACCCGCGGGCTGGATATCGCCGTTGCCTACGACGCCGATGCCAACTACCCATTCTGGTGGTATTTCCGGAATTTCCCCAACAAACGTTATTTTGCCAACAACCCCACCCGCGATCTGCAAAACAATCCAGTCATTATCGCCGGGCAAGAGAATTGGGGCAAGCTGGACTCGATCACCCGCGGCAATTATGTCTATTTCGAATACAACCGTCTGTGGTGGCCTATGCAGGACTATTACAACTTAAATTGGCAGCGCATCACAGACGCACTCAAATCACCAGAGATGCGTTCAGCATTGTTCGAGATTTGGCTAAATCGTGATTACACCGAATATATGGCAGCTTCCGGACGCACCAATTTGACACTGGCCAATTGGGATCCTTCCCAGCAGCTCCGTATGTATGTGCGCAAAGATATCATCGCTCAGATATGGAATTACGGCGCATCGCCGGAAATCCCGACCCAGGAACAAATCGACCCGTACGTCCAGGGCATGGTTGATCTGACCCCAGATCGCATCGTGGGAGCATCTGGCACGCAAACCGGGCAATTCCAGGCGCCGCGCGGCGTCGCGTTCGCCGCGGATGGCTCCATGTATGTGGCTGACTCACGCAACAACCGGATACAGCAATTCAACACCGCCGGTGAATTCGTACGTGCCTGGGGCAGCTTCGCCAACCTCCAGGTGGGTGAAGCGCCGGGCGGCACCTTCTACGAACCGTGGGGCATTGCCATCGCACCCGATGGGTCGGTATTTGTGACCGACACCTGGAATCACCGCATCCAGAAGTTCACCGCTGACGGGAAATTCTTGCAAATGTGGGGTTACTTCGGACAGGCCGAAGCGCCCGAAGCCTTCTGGGGGCCGCGCGACCTCGCATTTGACACTCTGGGTCGGCTGTACGTGACCGATACCGGCAATAAGCGCGTGGTGGTTTTCAACCAGGACGGCACCTATGTAACGCAATTTGGTACGCCCGGTTTTGATCCGGGTCAGTTTGACGAACAGGTCGGCATCGCCATTTCTGAACAGGATGAAATCTTCATCACGGACACCTGGAATCAAAGGATACAGGTATTCACCCTGGACCCGGTCACTCTCCAGGGGACGCTGCTGCGTTCCTGGGAAGTCTCCACCTGGTATGGCACGTCTCTGGAAAACAAGCCATTTATCGCGGTCAATCAGGCCGGGCATGTGTTTTTCACCGATCCCGAAGGTTACCGGGTGCTGGAATTCACCGCCGATGGACAATTTGTGCGCGGCTGGGGCGATTACAGTCCAGGTTCCGATGGCTTTGGTTTGCCATCCGGTATAGAAGTGGATGCCGAAGGCAATGTTTGGGTCAGCGACGCCGGTAATAACCTGTTGCTGCGGTTTATCGTACC
>DATMXL010000129.1:0-12452 GCA_035561555.1 Bellilinea sp. | reverse complement strand
TTACTATACCTGCCCACTCAAAAAAATTAAGATTCCTGATGGACTCAAAAATGTCGATGCCGACCACCGTAGGTGAATACATTGACCAGTTTCCGCAAGAAGTGCAGGAGATCATGGTCAAAATCCGGGAGGTGATTAAAGAAGCAGAACCTCGGACTGAAGAAAAAATTAGCTACGGGATGCCCGCCTATTATTTGAACGGCGTTCTGATATATTTTGCCGGATATAAAAAGTACATCAGCCTTTATCCACTGACGGAAGGTATGAAGGCATTAAAAGAGGCGGAGGTTTACAAAGGTACCAAAGCCACGATCCATTTTCCGCTGGATAAACCCATGCCGTATGCGTTGATTCGGGAGATCGTGAAGATCCGGGTGGCAGAAAACACCGAATCATCGTAGGGGTCGGGTTCCGCGATATTAGCGCTCCCTTGTGGGGCTCGCGACCCGTCTTTTTTGGGCTTGCGATCAAGACTCGGGGGACCGTGGAAGGCATCCCCTACAAAGCCACATCTCTCATTGCTTAATAGGCAACTATCGTGGGAATCCACCACACCAACGGGAAAAGCCCTCCAATTCGACGTCTGGCGAGGGTATAAACGAAATCATCGTAGGGGTCGGGTTCCATCCCGACCCGTCTTTTTTGAGTTCGCTATCAAGACCCGGTAAGGCGTGGAAGCCCTCCCCTACAAAACCACATCTCACATTGCCCAATGGGCAACTATCGTGGGAATCCACCACACCAACGGGAGAGACCCTCCAATTCGACGCCCGGCGAGGGTATAAACGAAATCATCGTAAGGGAACGACGGGGGCGTCGTTTCCTACAAAAGCGATTGTGGATCGACCTCGATACGCCAGTCGGGGAAATTCTTGCCGCGCAGCACTGCTGTTGGGTCTGGACCGCGCAGCACGATCTGCCAGCGATACAGACTGTTCATGCGGGCAAAGAAACACGGCGCCGGGCCAATAATTTCCGTGCTGTTAAAACTACCTTCTCGCAGGAAATCTTCCAGTTGAACCGCCAGGTGCTGGGCAGCGGTCTCGGCTTTTTGTGCTTCCCGATGGCGGTATTCCAACCGCACCAGGCGCGAAAACGGCGGGTATTGGATTGTTCGTCTTGACTCGATTTCGCGGCGGTAAAAACCGGCGTAATCATGCCCGGCAGCCATTTGGATGGCATACTGTTCAGGCTGGTAGGTTTGCAACACTACCTGCCCTCCCAGCGGGCTGCGTCCAGCTCGCCCAGCCACCTGCGTCAGCAGCTGGAAAGTGCGCTCCGGAGCCCGAAAATCATCCAGATACAGGCCAACTTCGGCCAATATCACGCCTACCAGCGTCACCAGCGGCAAATCCAGCCCTTTAGCCAGCATTTGTGTGCCAATCAAAATATCAGCGCGATGCGAGACAAAATGCGACAGCAGCAGGTCATGCGCGCCCTTCTGACGCGTCGTCTCCGAATCCCAGCGCAGCGTGCGGGCGTTGGGAAATACTTTCAACACTTCCTGCTCCACGCGTTCAGTTCCGGTGCCATAATCACGGATCTGAGTGCTGTTACAGTTGGGGCAGCGGCTGGGCATTTTGCGCCGGTAACCGCAGCTATGGCATACCAACTCGGCAGCCTGACTGTGCAAGGTCAGCGACCGGTCACAGCGCGGGCAGCGCAGCACATGACCGCAGTCGCGGCAAAATACATAGGTGGCGCTGCCCAGACGATTCAGGAAAAGGATGGCCTGCTGCCCCGAAGCCAGAGTTTTCTCCAACGCCTCATGGAGGCTGCGGCTAAACATTGAACGATTGCCAGCTTTAAGCTCCTGGCGCATGTCAACGATGCTCACCGGCGGCAGCGGCAGGACCGAACCTTCGCTGCCGTCTTCTTCAAGGGTCGCTATTTTTCCCAGGCGTTCCAACTGACTGGCAACCGCCTTTTTATGCGCCATGATGCGTTCCGGCAGGGAAAGAACCGGCCAATTTTTTTGATAGGCCGTGTACAACAGTTCCACCGGCGGGGTGGCAGAGCCAAGAATTACCGTGCTGCCGGTCCGCCGGCCGTAGGTGATGGCGGCCTGCACCGCCGAATAAGCTGGCGCGGGTTCGGACTGGTAATACGAGCCGTCGTGGCATTCGTCCAATACAATCAAAGCCAGGTCAGGGAAAGGAGTGAACAGCGCTGAGCGCGGTCCAACCACCAGTTTTAGCTCGCCGCTGCGGGCTCGGCGCCAGGTGTCATAACGCTCCCCCACGGACAACTGTGAATGTACCAACCCGACCTGTCCCGGAAAGCGTGCCAGGAAGCGCCGCACGGTTTGCGGCGTGAGTGCAATTTCCGGCACAAGCACAATCGCCTGTTTGCCTTGATCCAATACTTCCTGCACAGCTCGCAGATAAATTTCAGTTTTGCCCGAACCGGTGACGCCATGCAGGATGAACGGTTTCCATAATCCTTCCGGAGCCTGTCGCAATCCAGCCTGCAGCTGCTGCCAGATCTCTCGCTGGCCTTCGGTCAACTGGGGCGGCGTTTGAAGCAGGGTTTCGACCTGCGCCAATGGATCCCGCCACACCTCAGACTCGCTTAAGGCGACCAGCCCCAGTTCTTCCAATAAGCGTAAATCAGCCAGGGTGCCGCCGGATGAGGCATACACCCAGGAGGCTTCAATCAGCCATGGCTCACGGATGAGAAAATCCAGCATGGCTTTACGCCGCTGGTAAGCCGCGGTACCTGATCGACTCAATCTCTCAGTCTGGGCGCTGGCTGCTTCGGGAGATACAGCCAGCCGCACCATGCGCACCACTTTAGGCCGCACGCCGATTTCCGGCAAAACCGGTCTGCTGATGACCACTCCCCTTTTGATGAGCGTCTGGATGGCTTCCTTCCACCCCTGACGCGGCAGCGCGGTTTCAATTTGGCGTCCGCGCAAAGCCCCACGTTCCAGTAATAATTTCACGATGCGCTGGGCCGTTTGCTTTAGCTCAATATCGGCTATGCGCAAAGAATCGACCAACTGGTACTCAAGATCGGCCTGTTGACTGATACCTGGGGGCAGCATCAAATCCAGGCAGGCGGATAGCGGCGTCAACGTATCCTCTGCTAATTGCTGCGCCAGTTCCATTTGAGCCGCGGTGACCACTGGCTGCGGATCGAGCAGCGCTTCAACCGGACGGGTCTCGGGCACCGAAGGTAAGTCCAGAAACCGCAGGACCACCCCCTGCACCCGCTGCTTGCCGAATGGCACGATCACCAGGCAGCCCGGTTGAACAGTATCCATCAGCTCAGCCGGCAGGTGGTAATCAAAACTGCCGGTTCTTCCCGGCACATTCACGGCGACTTCAACGAATCGCGGCAAGGTTCAGACTCTTTTCAAAATAACCACCGAGCCGTAGCCCACCACGGAAGCCGAGTCACCGGTCTCGTCAGCAGAGGTGCTGTGATGCAGCAGCTGCGCGTGATTGGCACCTAACTCGAGGGCAGCAATGATGACGGCGGCGATGGCAGCTGCACCGCAGGCAAAACCGGCACCTTCGGTTTCCGCAGCCAAAACTGACTCCGGATTCAGGCTGATCATCCGCGCCAGCATTTCCCGATCCAGTAATTTGGCGGTACTCTCGGGGTAAAAATGCGATAAATCTGAGCTGGCAACCAGGAGGGTTGCTTTTGGTAGGGCAATCTCAGCCAATGCCTTTCCGAGAGCATGGAGGGTTTTCCAGTCGCGGCTGCGCACCATCACCGGTAGCAAGTTGAAGGGAGCAGCCAGCGTCCGCTGCAAGAACGGCAGCTCAATTTCCAGGGAATGCTCATCGTCGTAGGCTACTGCTTCCAGTGCTATGCCGTCTTCTGCCAGGGTTAACCTCAAGGCCTCCACTGCCCCCCGGTCAACCGGGATCTCGCCCAGGGGGGTGGCATACTTCTGGTGCGCACTGGTCAGCAGCGCGGCAGGATGATAGCCATGCAGCGGGGACACCACCACGACCTGATCATAGGATTGGCCGGTCACCGCTTTAAAGGCATGTGCAGCGGTTCGCCCGGAATAGCGGTGACCGGCGTGTGGTGCGATTAATGCCAGCACTTCCCCTTCCAATGACGGCAGGCTGGCGTCATTCAGGTAGGTATCGATCTCGCGTGCGAGTGTTACCGGATCACCGGCATACCAGCGCCCGGCAATCGGGGATGGACGAACTTCTGTGATTGTATTCATGGACTCTATCTGCTTTCACCATAATTATATACTTCGAACAGGCGCGGGTTCAACCGGAATTTTCAATCTCCCACCCGCGCCACAGGACCGCATCCAGTTGCACAGCACTTGCGCCTGCACTCAATAAAGCCTGGATTGATTGCTGATCATAAACTCCGCTGCCGGCAACGAATGGGATGCCGTACGCTCTCAGGCAGCCAATTGCTTGCAACATTTGCGGAAATAAACCTGGACCATACATCCGGCCACGGGCGAAACCGCCAGTACCGTTGCGAACCATGCCGCGTGGTGCACTAACCACCAGCCAGCTGATACCCAGATCGACAACCTCGCCCACCCAGGCTGCGTTGACCTGATCCAACGGCACGCACACCGTCACAGGCAGTTCGCCCAGCGCAGCTTTAACCAGCTGAAGCCTCAAATCATCTTTCGTGGTTGGCGGCAGACTTAATTCAATGGCAGCTGCGCCGTCCGTCTCTTCCAGTGCGCGTACCATCTGGTTGACTTCATGAGCTTGCTCGGCCAACAAGTGCACGTACACCTGGACTTCCGAACGCGCCCAACGGGCTGAATACTGCTTCACAGCCTTGCGAAATCCGGGATTAGGCCAACCGGTATGCAGCAGAAACCCGCCTGGAAATGGGCTGCAGAAGCGATCCGCGGCTGACGTGCGCGGTTTATAGCTGATCGGGTTGGTGACGAAAGCCACTGGTGACTGGCCTATTGATGATCCAGCCAATGGGGTGAATCCCAAGAATCCGGCAGCATTCATCCATCCCGGGCTCAGGAATAATTCCGGGCGGACGTCGCCGTTCAAACTGTCAGCTCCAACTGGTCGGTGTTGAACACCGGACCATCCTTGCAAGCTAATTTCAAGCCCGTTTTGGTACGCACAGCGCAAACGCCGCATTCCGCCATGCCGCCACAGGTCAGAGAAGTGCGCAGCAGGAACTCGGTGATGCAGCCAGGTTTACGGCTGGAGGAGGTCATCAGGGCGGCTACCAGCTGAGGGATATCTTTATAGTCGCATTCAATCGCCAGATAATCCGCCCAATCCCAGGCGTCAGCTAGCGATTCCAGCGGCAAAACCTCCACCGATGGAGGAAGCCATTCTGGCAGGCGGTGACTGTACCACACCACATTGGCATCTTGTGCCAGCGCCAGGCTGACCAGTGCCGGCAGGCTGTACGCCTGGGTTTTCCAATCCACCAAGGCAACCCGGCGTGAAGCCGGCGGCAGTTGAAATCCGTGACCCAGTGGACCTCGCCAATGCAGGCGAGTCCCGGGCTGCCACTGAGTTGAAATTTGCCCGGACAGTATCCAGTCTGTGTTGCTTGTGCCGGCGAAAAACAAGGGTACAGCCAGCGGTTCATCCATCTGCGGGGAAAACGTAAGGAAATATTGCCCGGCTTGCGGATGAATATTGGGATTGGCAGACACACACAGTTGCACAGTGCTATTCGCCAGGCTGATTTCCTTGATTTCCCACACGCCATTCGTCATAATGCAACCCAGCAAGCTGTTAATCCAGTGTTGATCGCGGCTTAACCAGGATAGCCGTCGGAAATAGTATAATACACACAGTGTAATCATTCCCAAAGGAGTTAATCATGAATCTCGCCGGGTTATTCCAGGGCATCGCAACGGTTGCCTGGTTGGTTTTTGTAGGTGTTTTGGTACTGGCTTTTGTTCGAGCTGGCCGCAATCGTCCCTTAAAAAATGCCACCGTCACTGTGTTGGTAACGGCGGTCATCGCCATTTTGTCGACGTTTATCGCTGCCGGCATGGTTTTCATTGAGCCGCAAGAGCGTGGCGTGGTAATTTCCGCAATTTCTCCCCAAGGCTACCGCGAAGAAGCGCTGGAACCCGGTTTGCGTTGGATTCTGCCTTTTGCAGAACGGGTCGTAACCTACCCAATCTCGCGCCAAACCTACACCATGTCCATCGCACCGATCGAAGGCCAAATTTCCGGCGACGATTCGATCGCTGCCCGCACTTCGGACGGGCAGGAAATCTATGTAGATGCCTCGATTATTTTTCAAATCGATCCGGCGCAGGTCATAAATGTTCACATTCGCTGGCAGGATCGCTACACCAATGAGCTGGTACGCGCTCAGGCGCGGGGTGTCATCCGCGATGCGGTCTCGCAATATGGCGTGGAAGAAGTGTACAGTACCCGCCGCCTGGACATGACCAATCAAGTCAGGGACCAGATGGAAGTTAAACTTGGCGAAAACGGATTGTTGTTGGTGGACTTTGTGCTGCGCAATATCACTTTCTCGCCTGAATATGCTGCCTCGATCGAACAGAAACAAATCGCCGAACAATTGGCACAACAGGCCAAGTTCGTGGTCGAACAAAAGCGGCAGGAAGCTGAACAGGCCCGACAGGTAGCTCAAGGCCGTGCAGATGCTGCAGTGATTGACGCTAGAGGTGTGGCTGAAGCCCGCATCATCGAAGCAGAAGCTGAGGCTGAGGCTTTGGCAGTTATCTCCGCGATTATTCGCGACAACCCGGATATGCTGACTTATCAGTACATCACCAAGCTGTCTCCCAATATCCAAACCATGCTGCTGCCGAGCAATTCACCGTTTATTTTCCCGTTTCCTGAGTTGACTCCCACCGCTACCCCTGTGCCTTCAACCAACCCGTAAGCCGCAAAGGATCGTATTGAGTAAACCCGCCGAAAATCCGTCTGGTAAAAAAATCCGTCTGACCAGCTTATCCAGTTGTGCTGGTTGAGCGTCTAAACTAAGCGCGGAAGCGCTGGCGCAGGTGCTGCGTCCGGTACACGGATTATTTCACCAGCAGGACTATCCAGACCTGCTGGTCGGTTTGGATTCCCCGGACGATGCCGCTATTTGGAAGTTGGATGAGCAGCGTGCCATTGTGGTCACCACGGATTTTTTCACGCCGGTAGTGGATGACCCATATGATTTCGGGTCGATTGCCGCGGCAAATTCCATTTCGGATATTTACGCCATGGGAGGCAAACCCTTCCTGGCCTTGAACATCGCAGCGCTGCCGCCGGACCTGCCGGCTGAGTACACTACGGAAATCATTCGCGGCGGCGCTGAGAAAGCCCGCGAGGCGGGTGTGGTGATCGCGGGCGGGCACACGGTACAGGACAAAGAGCCGAAATACGGCATGGTGGTGATCGGATTCGTCGATCCAGCCAAATTTCTCTCCAAAAAAGGCGCACAGGTTGGCGACCGATTGGTTCTCACCAAGCCGCTCGGTTTTGGCGTTACAACCACAGCACTCAAGCGTGAAATCGCAGCTGCGGAAGATGTGGCAGAGGTGGTTGAGTGGATGAAGCGGCTGAATTCCGGAGCGGGTCAGTTGGCAAACGAGTTTTCGCTACAGTGCGCAACGGATATCACCGGTTACTCGCTGTTAGGTCACGGACTGGAAGTTGCGAATGCCAGCAAGGCTGGTTTACGCCTGCAGTTTAACTCGATTCCATTCGTTTCCTGTGCGCGAAAATATGCCGATGGCTGGCATTTCCCTGGAGGTGCGCACGACAATCGGCAATATTTTGGCAGGCAGGTTAAGTTTTCCGAAGCCATCGACCAGGCCAACCAGATGCTGCTGTTTGATCCGCAAACCTCAGGCGGGCTGCTGCTTTCCGTACCCAAAGATCGGATTGACCCGTTTTTGACCAGAGCCAGAGAAATGGGACAACCCGCCTGGGAAATTGGCGAGGTCGTAGCAGGCAGCGGAATTGAAGTGGTCTGAGCTCGAGCGGCCCTGGCAGGTGTGTTTCGAAGAAGCCTGGGAGGGGTTTTGTGCCGGGTCGCTGCCCATTGGCGCGGCTGTTTTTGACCGGGACTGTCAGCTGTTGGCGCGCGGTCGCAATCATATTTATGATGGGATAACAGCACCGGGACAAATTAGCCAAAATCAACTGGCACATGCCGAACTCAATACGCTGCTGCAGGTGGACCGCAGGTCGGTGGATGTGCATTCATGTGTTTTGTACACCAGCATGGAACCCTGCCCCTTATGCATGGGTGCAATTTATATGTCAGGCATTCGCATAATTCATTTTGCTGCCCGGGACGCCTACGCCGGCAGCACCGACCTGCTCGGAACTACGCCGTACCTGAGTCGGAAACCCATTCAGGTGATCAGTCCGGTAGATCCAATGCTGGAGACCATTTTTTTAGGGATGCAGCTGGTCGCTGAAAGGCGCCGGCTCACCATGATCAGGGTAGACTTGTATGAAACCGTCGTCGGCGCCTGGCGGGAAAAATGCCCGGTGGGGGTCCGGTTTGGTGAATATCTAGCCTCTGAAGGATGGTTAACCCGCTGGGTTAATGCCCAACGTAACCCTGAATGGGTCTACAAAGCTCTGGCAGAAAAATTAACGCTCGTATCCAACACCATCTAAACCATGCAAACCCAATTCGACTTTAAATCCAACCGTTCACCCGTTTATGGAGCCCGTGGCATGTGTGCGTCCTCGCAGCCGCTGGCAAGCGCCGTTGGCATCTCGATTTTGAATGCTGGCGGCAGCGCCGCGGATGCGGGCGTCTCCATGGCTGCAGCATTGAACGTCACTGAACCGACCTCGACTGGTTTGGGCGGCGATGTTTTCGTGCTGTATTTTCAGGCGTCAGACCAGAAAGTGTATGCCATCAATGGTTCCGGACGTGCTCCCGCCAGCCTGACTCTGGCCAGGCTGCAAAAAGAAGGCTTCGGCCAAACACTTCCAGCCGCTCATCCATACACCATCACGGTACCCGGTGCCTGCGCAGCCTGGGTAGACCTGCTGCAGCGTTTTGGCCGGATGTCCCTGGAAAAAGTGCTGGCTCCAGCCATTGACCTGGCAGAACAGGGGTTCCCGGTCGCCCCGATCACAGCCTGGTTCTGGGATCGCGCAGCGAAAAACTTGCTGGCGAAATCAGTCAATGGACGAGAGTTGACACTGGCTGGTCAGGCGCCACACGCCGGTGAGCTGTTCCGCAACCCCGGCCTGGCGCGTACCCTGCGATCCATCGCAGAAGGTGGAAAAACAGCCTATTACCAGGGTGAGATAGGCCACGCCATAGCCGCGGTGATCGCTGAAGCCGGCGGCTGCCTGGCGGAATCTGACCTGGCAGCACATACCAGTACCTGGGTGGAACCTATTTCCGTGGATTATCGCGGCCTGCGCGTGTGGGAGTGCCCGCCCAACGGGCAGGGATTGGCTGCGCTGATTGCATTGAATATTTTAAAAGGTTTTGACCTTCAAGATCAGGACCCATCAGGCGCGGACCGCTTCCATCTGATGATTGAAGCCATGCGTCTGGCTTTCGCGGATGCGTTTCAGTATATTGCCGACCCGGAATTCAGTCAGATTCCCCTCGCGGGATTGCTTTCGGAGGGTTATGCCAGCGAAAGACGGAAATTGATCGATCCAAAGGCTGTGATGCAGAAGGTCATGCACGGCCGACCGCCCGCGATCAGCGACACGGTGTATTTCTGTGCGGTTGATGAGGAAGGCAATGCCTGCTCGTTTATCGCCAGCAACTACATGGGGTTTGGTACCGGTATTGTGCCTTCCGGCTGGGGTTTTAGCCTGCAAAACCGCGGACACAACTTCAGTCTCGATCCAGCTTCGCCAAACGCCCTGGCGCCTGGAAAGAGACCGTACCACACCATTATCCCGGCGCTGGCAACCGACGCACTAACCGGCGCGCTGATCGGACCGTTGGGTGTGATGGGCGGCTTCATGCAGCCCCAGGGACATTTACAGGTGGTGGTTGGCCTCACGGATGACCGCTTTGATCCTCAAGCTGTGCTCGACCGGCCGCGATTTTGCCTGACACCCGAATCCCCCTCTCCGCGAGTCGCGATCGAGGAAGGCGTTTCGGCCGAAACAGTTGCTCGGTTGGCAGAAATGGGACATCCATTGGAGACCATCAGCGGCATGGGAAGGGCAACCTTTGGCCGCGGGCAGATCATTCTGCGCGACCCCCAGACCGGCGTTTTATGCGGCGGCTCCGATCCACGCGCTGATGGCTGTGCCATTCCGCAGGTGTAGTCGTTTTAGGTGCATGGCCTCTGATTTCGATGCATAGCACCTGATTTCGGTACATTGCACCTGGGTTTGGTGCATTGCACCTGAATTTGATCCATGGCTTCTGAGTGAGGTGCATCGCACATGGCATTTTTTGTCGATTGGCCTGGTTCCACTCCCAGGTGCAACCCACCATATACCCCCAAAATAAACGGACTCCCGCATACATTTTTCATCCCATTCTGTTGTTTTATTCTCAGTGTCCTCCGTGCCTCTGTTGTTATTATTATCGTGGTTCTGTGGTGATATTTTCTTGACTGATTATTTGTTCTACTTTAAGTGATAAAATTTCTCCATATGGTAGAAATATCCGATCATCTCCAGGGGATATTAGCCACCCTGCCTATTAAACCTGGCTGTTATATTTACAAAAATACCGAAGGCACCGTCATTTATGTCGGTAAAGCTGTGAATCTGCGCAGCCGGGTGCGCTCGTACTTCCATGCCAATCCCGACCAGGATTTCAAAACCCGGACGATGGTAGGTCATATCAGCGACATCGAGTGGATTGTGGTTGGCTCGGAGCTGGAAGCGCTCATCCTGGAGATGAACCTGATCAAAAAGCACCGGCCGCGCTACAACATCCGGCTCAAAGATGACAAGCGCTACCCGTATATCAAGGTACATTGGACCGATCCCTTTCCCAAGGTGACCGTCACCCGTGCCATGGTCAAAGACGGCTCGCGCTACTTTGGGCCGTACACTTCGGCCTGGGCAGTCCACCAGACGTTGGATGTGCTGCGCCGCATCTTTCCCTACCTGACCTGCGACCGTGAGATTACCGGACTCGATGCCCGACCCTGTCTGTATTACGACATCAAACTGTGCAGCGGTCCGTGTATTGGCGTGATAAAGCAAATTGAATACCGCCAGATGATCGATGATCTGTGCCAATTTCTGGAAGGTCGGACCGGGCCGATTGTGGCGCGGCTGCAAAATGAGATGGAGGAGGCGGCTGAGAAATTGTTGTTCGAACGGGCCGCCGCCTTGCGCGACCAGATCCATGCAATCGATAAAGTTGTCGAAAAGCAAAAAGTTTTCTCGAATGATCAATTGGATTCGGATGTGATCGCCATGGCACGGGATGACGGCGAAGCCTGTGTCCAGGTGTTTTTTATTCGCGGTGGGAAGATGATCGGGCGCGAATATTTTATTTTGGAAGGCGCGGAAGATGAACCAGATGCCGAGGTGATCGCTGAGTTCGTCAAACAATTCTATTCAGAGGCAGCCTACATTCCGAATGAGGTGCTCCTGCCGCAGGAAGTGGAAGAAGCTCAGATCATTCAGCAATGGATGCGGCAGAAACGCGGCGGTCCAAAAGTTGAGTTGACAGTACCGCGCTCCGGTACCCCTCAGGAACTGATCCAAATGGCTACTGAAAATGCCGTTGAGACACTGCGTTCGCTCAAAGCCCGCTGGGAGGTGGACACCAACCGCCAGAGTGAAGCCCTGGCAGAGATCCAGCAAGCACTGGCGCTGCGCGAACCACCCAATCGCATCGAATGTTACGACATTTCCAACACTCAGGGCACAGCTGCCGTCGGCAGCATGGTGGTTTTTGAACAGGGTGTGCCCAAAAAATCACTGTACCGCCGTTTTAACATTCAAACCGTCAGCGGACCGGACGATTTTGCCAGCATGGAAGAGGTGCTCACCCGCCGCCTGCGCCGTTGGCAATCCGCCCAGGAAAATCGCGGTCCTGGCGCCAAACTCGATCCATCCTTTGCCTTTCTGCCAGATTTATTGATCGTCGACGGCGGCAAAGGTCAACTAAGCCGGGCAGTGACGGTATTGGAGCGCTTCAATTTACTCGATAGAGTTCCCGTAACCGGGTTGGCCAAACAGGAGGAAGAATTTTTTGTGCCCGGGCGCAGTACTTCAATCCTGCTACCGCGCCATTCGCAGGGACTATATCTGGTGCAGCGGATCCGCGACGAAGCCCACCGCTTCGCCATCACCGCACACCGCAACCGGCGCTCTAAAGCCGGTCTGGCATCGCGACTGGACAGCGTCCCTGGGATTGGTCCGACGCGCCGTAAAGCACTGCTGCAAAAATTTGGCAGCATTGAGGGCATCCTGTCTGCCAGCGTGGAAGATTTGACCACGATCAAGGGCATCACCGAAGATCTGGCGCTGGCGCTACGCTCTCAACTCGAATAGGGCTTCGCGACCCAATAATTCCTTGACAAATATTAC
>DATMXL010000128.1:0-2963 GCA_035561555.1 Bellilinea sp. | reverse complement strand
GTCCCCGGAAGGGGATTTTATTCGAGCCTGCGCGCTCACAGTTATAGTTGTTTCAAGGTCCCCGGAAGGGTGTTTTATTCGTGCCTTGCGCGCTCACAAGAAAAGTTGGTTCATGGCACCCGGAAGGGTGTTTTATTCGTGCCTGCGCGCTCACAAGTAATTGTTGGTTCAGGGCACCCAGAAGGGGATTATATTCGTGCCTGCGCGCTCACATGCATAGCCCTCTCTCCATTTTCGAAGAAAATGGGGAGAGATGGAGAGGGGTCGCTCAGTGCGCTTACAAAATTTCACCGACGTCGGATGTTTTGTCAAATCCTATTGCAGGTCAATTGGATGGGTGAAGGATTAATGATGCCCTTTACGTTCCAATATAAGCCGTGCCACTTTCTCAAATGCTTATTCCGACGTAGCAGCATAAATAATAAAAGGGCTCCCTTTCGGAAGCCCTTTTCCTTACTATTTTTAGCAGGCTCAAGCCTGCTTTTCAAACGTTTCTTACTTGAAGAGACCCATGACCTGGTCGATGACGGTCCGCAGGTTACCCTGGGGATCTTCACCAGCTTCGATCATGTAACCGCCCTGCTGAATGTGCTTGCTGAAGACCATTAAGCCGCCAGCAGCATCTTCATTGATCAGAGCCGCACGGTGGCAACCACCGCAAGCCCGGGTCGCAGGACCAGTGATCATTGCCGGAACGCCCGCAATGTCACGCACCAGGGTATCGTTGTCCGAAGACGCCGACAACAAACCTGGCATTGACTTGCCCTGATCAGGTGCTTCATACATGCCCTTAAAGTGACAGGATTCGCAGTTCGTCACGCCGTGAGTCGGATACGGGAAGTTGATATGGTGTTCAACTTCCAGCGCCTCAACGGGATCCGCGAAATTGACGTTTCCAAGGTCAAAGACCTGGAACGAGTGGATTGCATGAGCGTAAGAGTCGATGGAGCGCGACTGCAACTCAAGGTGTGACCCGCCGGCCTTGGTGATGTGGCACATACGGCACACAACCACGCTGCCGCCGCGATCGGCGGAGTGGTAGTTGGTCGCCAGGGCTTCATGGCAGTTCTGGCATTTTTCAACGTCAACGATAGGTTTGAAGAAGGCATCGTCGAAGTCATTGGCAGCCAGGTCGAAGGTCCGGTTGGGAGCATCGAGCGCCAGAGTCACATCATCGACAACCAGCTCAGGCATTACAGCGAGTTCGACACGTTTTACCGAGCCGTCGGCAATCAGGTCAGCCCAGGCCGAGATGTCCACGGTAACTTCCCACGCACCGCCTTCAGCGGACACTGTGGTGCCGCGGGGGTGCTCTTCGCCGACTGCAAATTCGAGCGTTCGAGCATCATCGCCGTCGATTTTGCCATCGCCGTTATCGTCGATCAACCGCTCATGGGGTCCAACAATGTAGTCTTTGGTGTTCCAGCCATAAAGTCCGACCATCACAGTCGGGGCGATTTCGGCAACATCAATACCCTCGAGATCAGTTTCTTCAACAGCACTGAACTTGAAGGTGATCTTGTTGTCAGCAAAGCTGGCCTCATCAATGGTCACCTTGACCACATCCGAGAACCTTACACCATCGGCGGTGTAGATGGCCTTGTCATAGCCGGTGTGGATGGCACTGAAGGCTGGTGCGGTGCCGTCTGCCTTATGGCAGCTGGTGCAATCGGTCGTAGCCCAATCCATACTGCCGTGAATGCCTTCTGGGATGATGGTTTTCAAGGCCAGCACGGTGGTGTCGAATAACGTCTCTTCGCCTTCGACTTTTACTGCACCCGTCATGGGGTGGCAGCTCTTGCAAGTGTCGATGGTGAAGTTTTCGTCCGCTAAGACCATATCCAGCTTACCCTCATGGCAGGTGTTGCAGGATGCCATCGACTGCGGATAGGGGAACTCCATCGCATGCGACATGTGGACATCGTTCATCAGGGATGTCTTGTATGCGTATTGTTCCTTCTGAGCATCTGTCAGCACAGAATCATCTGCCAGATAGGCCGCAGCCAGTTCGGGATTGTCTACCAGCAGTTGCCATTCGAAATGGCCGCCGGCGACATTGTCCAGATGGCAGGCCTTACAGGTGTACATATCTGTAGCCGGATCCAGATTTACCTGGCCATAAATATAACCATGCTTGAGGTAGGGATCTGTATGGCATAATTCGCAGCCGTCGTTATTGGCAGCTGATACATAGTCTACCCCAGCGCCTGTTTCCAACAAACCAGCGAACGGATATTTGTTCTGGTCGACACGCGCCGGTAACCGTTTAATGGTCTCGTCACGTCCGTACAGAACAACCAGGCCGTCCACGCTGCGGAAGTTGGTTGTGTAAATATCGCCTTCCCCGGCCAGAACGCTGGTGCATTTGCCAGCGGCATCGCAGGTGGTCGGTCCCTTGAGGTTCACTCTTTCCATTTCCGGTTCGAACTGGAAGGCTTCGCCGGTATAGGGAACAAAATAAATAGCCCAAGAATCCGCTTCGTTGACATTGAACGGGGCGCCGCTCTTGGCGATTTCGAAAGTTACCGTATGGGTATTTGGCGCCGCAAAGGCGTAGGTCATATCAGTGACCGTGATGACGCCGTCCTGGTACATCTCGTTATAAGCGTCCTGATGATTCGCCCCCGAATCCTTATGACAAGTTGTACATGTCTCCAAAGGGACTTCCCCGGCGACCTGTGCGTCCATGCCAGCGGGACCCGCCGGACCGGGAGGACCCGCAGGACCGGCAGGACCCGCTGGGCCTGCAGGACCTGGTGTCCCTGCGCATGATGCCGCCACCAGTGCAAATCCGATGACGATCAAGCTTAGTAATAGGTATTTTGGTTTCATAGACCCTTCTCCTGAGTTTTCTTACGGTTATAAACAACGTTTTGTTTTTAAATGGATAGGACTCTACCTTCCTCTGACCTCCTTTATTCCTTTGGTCTCTTGCAGGGGATTGGGTGTTTCACATTAAAATC
>DATMXL010000127.1:0-3886 GCA_035561555.1 Bellilinea sp. | reverse complement strand
ACCTTCCAGACGCTCGGGCTAACCTCCATGCCGGACGAAGACCACAGCAGCAGGCTGGTCTCATTGATCCAACCCAGTACCTGGTAATAACCGTCTTCCATGGCTGCCACGATGTTCTGATCGCCAGAGCCATCCGCGGGTGCCACCACCACCTGGCCAAATTCGCTGTCCGGGTTGCCGCGACCGACGCCGTACGCCACCAGCATGCCGGAGGGTGAGAATTTGGCGCTGCCGGCGCGGTTCTGCTCGGGCACAGCCGGCAGGTCTACTATGGCGCCGCTGACCAGGTTTTGCACTTGAATGGTTTCGCAGCCAATCGCCACCTGGCTGAAGTCGTTGGACAGGCTGTTGACGCACATATTGCTGGTGCCGTCATTGATGTACAGGTCGCGCACCGTGCCATCCGCCGGGTCGTACAGGTACAGGTCGTTCCAGCCGGCGAACAGGATATAGCCGCCAATGCCAAAAGGACGCGTGCCATAGATCAACTTGCCGTCCGCAGTCCAGCCAGCCACTTCGATACTGGTCGGATTGGTCAGCATTTCGGCTGGGGTCCGTTCAGCAATCTTCCGGGCGTTGCTGCCATCGATCCCGGCAACCCACAGCTCGAAAGCCACGGAGTTATCGGCCATGATCTGTGAAACCCAGGCGATCAGGCTGCCATCACGCGAGATGCCGGCGCTGAAGACAGTTTTGCTGCCGGCGAAGGCTAATGGCTGGATCTGATCCATTTCGACCAAGAGCAGACCGGTGTTGCTGGCCAGCGCCACGGATTTCTTGGTCACGCCAGCCTGTTCCTGCCGGACGTATTCCGTCATCCCTGCCGGGGCGCGGAAACCCATCTCCTGACCAAAGAGATCAATGGCAATAAATTCCCCGTTGGACAGGACCATAAATCCGCCAAATTGCGGTTCACTGGCTGGCACATTGGTAGGAACGGCAGTCTCCTCGACAGGCAGCGGCGTAGCCGGTTGAGGGGTATTGGGGGCAATGACTATGGGCGTATTTGCCGGAGTTTCCACCGCATTGGTGGGTTCGCCGCTGCTTAAGTTGCAGGCGGTCAGCGTCAGAAAAGCCAATTTTGCCAAGGCGGCGGTGATACGTTTGGTTGATTTTTTTGCGATGGTATCCATAATCTTTTCCTGTTGTATGATTTTTGTCCGACTTATATAACGTAGAAAGGTCATCATTTGTTCCCTACAAGCGGGCAAGGTCACTTGCAATGGGTGTGGAATTATGATATAGTCTAGAGCAACAACGGCGGGGTAATCCGCCTAAAGGGAAACTCTCCTTTTGGAGTGGTTTTCTTTCGTTTAAAAGCGATAGTGTACTAAAGCATGGGGGATGTCCTCACAGGACTGACCGATCATCGTTTGGAAGGAAGTAGAAAAGAGATGGCAACTTCGTTCTTAACCCGCGAGGGTTTTGAAAAGCTGCAGGATGAGTTGGATACCCTGCGTACCCAGCGCCGTCAGGAAATTGCACAGCGGTTGCATGAGGCTATGGAAGGCGGCGAATTGATCGAAAACGCCGAATATGAAGCTGCTAAGAATGAACAGGCGTTTGTAGAAGGCCGCATCAAAGAGCTTGAAATTTTGCTGGCGACCGCTCGCGTGGTGGAAGACGTCCCGCTGGCGGATACCGTACAGGTTGGCGCTACCGTGGTCATCAAGGAAGAGGGCAGCAAGGATACGGAGACCTACTCCATCGTAGGTGCTGCCGAGGCGAACCCGTCACTCGGCAAGATTTCCAATGAATCCCCGCTGGGCAAAGCTTTGATCAACAAGAAGAAGGGTGACAAGGTGCAGGTCGACGCACCGCAAGGAACGTTTGTGGTTTCCATCGTCAAGGTGGAGTAATTCTGGGGTAAACATTACGCCCCGCCCACAGCAAAATGGGCGGGGTTTTTTCTTAAGAAGACTGAAAAGGTTAATCATCCATGGAACTCAATGACCTCGAGAAAATCCGCTACGCAAAAATCATGGCGCTCAAAGCGATGGGCATTGAACCCTATCCCACCCGCGCCAACCCAACCCATTCGGCACTGGAGGCCATCCAGGCCTTCGAGGGTACAGAAGCCAATGCCGCTGAGGGAACCACCCCGATGGTGACTGTCACGCTGGCTGGCCGGCTGCGCTCGATGCGGGTCATGGGCAAGATCACCTTTGCGCATATCGAAGACGGTTCAGGGCGAGTGCAGCTGTTCATGCGCGTCAATGATGTCGGTGAAGAGGGCATGAAGCTGTTTGCGGATTATTTTGACCTGGGGGATTTTGTCGAGGCGCAGGGCGAGATGTTCCGCACACGCACCGGCGAAATTACGCTCAAGGTGTTGAGCTTCCGTATGCTGGCCAAAGCGCTCTCACCGCTGCCGGCTGCCAAAGATGAGGTAGTGGACGGGCAGGTGGTGCGGCATGCTACGTTGACTGATCCCGAGGTGCGTTACCGTCAGCGTTACGCTGACCTGGCGGTCAACCCCGATGTGCGCCAAATATTCAAAACCCGTGCGGGAGTAGTGCGTGCTCTGCGCGAGTTCCTGGATGAGCGCGATTTCCTGGAGGTCGAGACGCCGATCTTGCAACCGATCTACGGCGGGGCGGCAGCTCAACCATTTGTCACCCATCACAATCAGCTCAAACAGGATTTATACCTGCGCATCTCGTTCGAGTTGTATCTCAAGCGGCTGCTGGTGGGCGGTTACGAGCGCGTCTACGAGATCGGCCGCGATTTCCGCAACGAAGGCGTCTCTTTCAAACACAACCCGGAGTTCACCCAGTTGGAGTTCTACTGCGCCTATGCCGATTACCAGAAAGTAATGCAGCTGACCGAGGATATGATCGGTCACGTCTGCGATCGGGTGCTCGGTACGCGCAAAATTGAATACAACGGGCAGGAGATCGACTTCAGCGGTCCCTGGCGGCGGCTGGACCTGCGTCAAGCGCTGATCGACGCGGTCGGGATCGACATAGACAAGCATCTCACCGGCGAGAGCCTGGAGGCTGCCATTCGCGCCAAAGGCATCAACGTAAAACCCGGCTCGGCACGCGGTAAGCTGATCGACGGACTGTTGGGGGATTTCATCGAGCCGACATTGATCCAACCGACCTTCCTGTACGATTACCCGCGCGATATTTCGCCGCTGGCCAAGAACCGTCCCAATGACCCGGGCACAGTCGAGCGATTTGAGGGCTTTATCGGTGGTATGGAAATCTGCAACGCCTTCACCGAGCTTAACGACCCGCTGGAGCAGGAGGCGCGCTTCCTGGAAATGGGGAGGGCGTACGAAGTCGATGACGACGAACGTCACCCGCTGGACGAGGATTACCTGCAGGCCATGTCCTATGGTATGCCGCCCAACGGCGGCTTCGGCATGGGCATCGACCGCCTGGTGATGCTGCTGACCAACCGCCAGACCATCCGCGAGGTGCTGCTGTTCCCCCACCTGCGCGAGCGCGAAGAGGAATAATTCGTAGCGGCGCACATTGTGCGCCATACGGCTCGTAATCACCATAGGGTCACACGATTAGCAATTCGTAGGTTGGATTGAGGGCGTACGAATATCTGTAGAAGTAATACGTTTCATTGCCCGGTCACAGACCGCCCTGTGGGCGAAATCCGACGGATGCAATTTTCAACTGTGTCGGATTTCAGGGCTGCCGTTGTCCTAATAATTGGTATTGTCTTCTCGCCCTTCAATCCGACCTACATTTAACTGTTCCGGATCCTAAGGCGGAACAGGCAAGCCTGTTCCCTACTTGACATCATTGGCTCAGACAATTTTCAACTGTGTCGGATTTCAGGGCTGCCGTCGTCCTAATAATTGGTATTGTCTTCTCGCCCTTCAATCCGACCTACATTTAGCTGTTCCAGATCCTAAGGCGGAACA